>DYHT01000037.1:0-15809 GCA_020723995.1 Chloroflexus sp. | reverse complement strand
GGTTGACTTTCCTTTTCACCCGTGACGAGAAGGGTATGCACCAATTGATCGCGCCATCCGCGCAATTTGCCGTCGGCCTGAGCGATCCATCCGAGTGGCAAGTCACCCGCGGCGAAGCGGCTGACCCGGCCCAGATCATGGGCGCTTTCAGCGACACGCCCAATCCCTTTGGAAATTACACGGCCGCTTGGACATCCAACGACACACTCACCCTCACCGGCACGGAGGTGAGCCGCGTCAAGACCTTCCGCCTGACTGAAAGCGGCCTTGAGATACGCTATTACAGCAAAGTCCCGGTTTCGACGCTCATCCCGATAGCCATTGACCCCTGGCAGCGTTTTCAGACTGGTTGGGCGTCACAAGTGCGCGCCAGCCTCAGCCCCCAAAGCTGGACTTGGGGCCTGGCTGGAGGCACCAGGCTGGAGGTGCGCACCGCCGCGCCTTTCTCCGCACAGGGGATCACCGTCTCATTTCCCTTTCTCTCTCAGGCCGAAAAACCGAATCTGGATTACCCGGCCGGATATTTTTATCCCTTCCCGCTGTCCGTAATGGAAATTCATGCCACCGGTGATTTTACGATTCTCTTGAGTTTGCCATAAATATGTTGTTGCTATGCATAGCGAAAAATCTCCATTTGTGGTAAATTGAATTGATTATCTCGATAATGGGAGCAGGCTAAGGTCATGAAAAACATCCCCAACATCATTGTCAGCAGACTACCCGTATATCTGCGCGCATTGAACCACATGCAATCACAAAGCCAGCAGACGACCTCATCGCAGGAACTGGGCGAGTTTGTAGGCGTCTCTGCGGCGCAGATCCGCAAAGATCTTTCCCAGTTCGGCGAGTTCGGTAAACAGGGCACCGGCTATAATATCGCATTCCTGATCAAGAAACTGCGCGAAATCCTGAAGGTGGATCGTGTCTGGGATGTGATTGTGGTCGGCACGGGTGATATGGGTCACGCCATTGCCCGTTATCAGGGCTTCACTAACCGAGGTTTTCGCGTGGCGATGGTCTTTGATAATAACCCAACCCTAATCGGCAAAGAAGTGGGCGGATTTGTCATCCAGGATGCGAAGACTATGGTCAATGCCATCCGGGAAGCGGGGATCGAGATCGCCATGCTGACTGTCCCAGACACGGCGGCACAGGAAGTCGCTAATCAGTTAATAGAAGCCGGGGTAAAAGCCATCTTGAATTACGCCCCCATTAGTTTAAGCGTACCCCCTGGCGTGATGTTGCAGTATCTCGATCCATCCATTGGCTTGCAGCGGATGACGTATTATCTCGAGTAGGGAATAGAGAGTAGAGAGTAGAGAGTAGAGAGTAGAGAAATAGAGAATAGTAAGCAGTGAATGAAAACGGCGCCCTGACGAGCGTCGTTTTGTTATTGCCGTTACTCGATCTTGACACTGGCCATCTGGCGAATGATGGACAGCAGCACGCGCAGGTTGGGAATACCTGCCACTGCAATTTTCGCTCCACCGAATAACCCGCCATCTTTCCTGGCAATGCGCAAATATCCCCGCTGGACAGTGACCAGTTGAATTTCATCCCAAGCATAATTCTTCCCGCTGATTTGAATCCCCGCTTTGTCCACCCATAGCGGCCCGAAGGTCAAAGTCTGCCCGGCGTTGTACTGCTGGGCGGCCTGCTCGAATAGAATGGGAAATGTTTTTTCTTCGATCACTTGGGCCAGTTCTTCCACCCGGCTGAAACCGTCGTTCAACACGAGCCGGTTACCGTTGCGGTTTTCTATCGTGTAGGTGTGTATGGTGCCGGTGTGTATCCCAAAAACGTCGTGACGGATGGCCGCCATGCGCAAAGCGGTCACATCTCTCCAGCGCCAGAGGTGCAGACCACGGCGATCTTTATAAGCAAAGCCATCCCGGTAGAGCAGGATCACTTTGACCCAATTGGCGTACGCGCTCCCGGCAAAGATCAGGCTCAACAGAAATAAGCCGGCTGCAACGACCAACGGCCAGAAGAGCGCCTCTCCCACCACTGCCGCGCCATAGCGTTTCCAGCCCAGATAGGCCAGGTATAACCCGTAAGCTTTAACGCTCGCAGAACCCGCCAGCAAGACCAACACCATAACCAGCGAAGCCCAGCGTCTGCCCTTGCGCAGGGGATAGGTTTCTATCGAGCCGCCGAGTCTGGATTGGGATGAGAAGGCTTCTGGAGGTCGAGGAATGTTCATGTAACAAAAGACCGGTCGCTTGCGCCCGGTCGGCTGGTCTTATACGGGCGGAAGGTTCCGCTTGAGGAATGGGTAGAGGCTGAAGGCCTTCATCGCGCCTTCCACGGTGCAGGTCAGAGGATCATCCACCAGATAGGCCGGGATGCCGAGCGCCTTGGTGAAGAACTTGTCAATGCCGCGCAGCAGCGCACCGCCGCCGCACAATGCCACGCCGCGGTCGATGATGTCCGAAACCAGCTCGGGCGGGGTCCTTTCGAGGACGCGCCGGCCGATCTCGATGAACGCTTTGAGCGGCTCCTGGAGCGCTTCGACGATCTCTCCGGTTGTCAGAGTGACGGGACGCGGCAGCCCGCTGACCTGATCCTGCCCCTGCACCTCCATGCTTTCCTCTTTATCCTGGGGCACGGCCGCGCCGATCTTGAACTTCAATTGCTCGGCGGTCGGCGAGCCGATGATGATTCCGTACTTCTTGCGCACATAAGCAACGATGGCTTCGTCCAGGTGCATGCCACCCGCGCGTAGGGTCTCGGCCGAGACGATACCGTACATGGCGATGACCGCAGCCTGCGTTGCCCCGCCGCCCAAGCACAGCACCATGTTGCCGGAGGGCGAACCAATCGGCAGGTCCATGCCGATGGCGGCCGCCAGGGGCTGCTGGATCAGGTAGGCATCCCGGCTGCCGGCTTGGAGCACAGCCTCATGCACAGCCCGCGATTCCACGCTGGTCACGCCATAGGGTACCGAGATCATGACGCGCGGCCGGAAAATACGCAGCGGCCCACTGACGCGCCGTAACAAATAAGCCAGCAATGCCTCGGTGATCTCGTAATCAGCCACCACCCCGTTTTGCAGCGGCCGGGTGACTTCGATATTTTCCGGGACTCGGCCATACATGTTTTGCGCTTCCTTGCCCAGAGCAACGATTTTCTGCTCGTTGACTGCAATCGCGACGATAGTCGGCTCATCAACCAGCACACCCGCGCTGCTGGCAATGCGGGTCTGGTTGGTGCCTAGGTCAATCCCCAAATCCTTCGAGAATAGAGGCATGGTTTAACTCACTTGACTTCTTCGGTAATGCGGGCTGGTTTGGCGGTGACGCGCCGGAAGCGTTTGACTGCATCCAGCCGCAGGTTGGATTTTCGCAGGGCAGCCTCGATCTTCAGGTAAGCGTCTGTATCCGCGGGTGTGCCTTTCGCCAGCATCTCTTCGGCGCGCTTGCGGGCAGCTTCAGCGCGGGCCTCGTCAATTTCTTCGACGTTTTCGGCCGCATCTGCCAGAATGGTAACGATATCCGGTTGAATCTCGGCGATCCCGCCAGCCACGGTAAAATATTCCTCCTTACCCTGGTGACGCACTTTGATGATACCAAGTCGCAGGGTGGTCAGGAGCGGCGCGTGGTTAGGCAGAATGCCCATCTCCCCTTCCGAGCCGGGAAGTATGACGATGTCTGCATCACCTTGAAAGACCATCCGGTCTTGAGAAACGACCTCACAACGAATAGGCATAAACGTTCTCCAGTGTCATGTGTCAAGTTTCACGTTTTCAACGCACTTGACACTTGAACATTTGCCACTATGTATTCTAGGCGAGCTTCACCGCCTTCTCGACTGCTTCGTCAATCAAACCGACCATCATAAAGGCCTGTTCAGGCAAGTCGTCGTGCTTGCCGTCCAGTATTTCGCGGAAGCCGCGCACGGTCTCGCGCAGCGGAACGTATTTGCCAGGGGTGCCGGTGAATTGCTCGGCTACGTAGAACGGCTGGGAGAAGAAACGTTCAATCTTGCGGGCGCGGGATACAATCAGTTTATCATCTTCGCTCAATTCGTCAATACCAAGGATGGCGATGATATCCTGCAGATCTTTATAACGCTGGAGGATGCGCTGTACTTCACGGGCGGTGGTGTAGTGTTCTTCGCCCACAATACGGGGGTCAAGGATGCGGGAGGTGGAGACCAGCGGATCAACGGCCGGGTAAATGCCCTTCTCGACAATGGCGCGCTCGAGTGCGATGGTGGCGTCCAGGTGTGTGAAGGTGGCGACCGGCGCCGGGTCCGAATAGTCGTCCGCAGGGACGTAAACAGCCTGCATCGAGGTGACCGAGCCGTGACGGGTCGAGGTAATGCGTTCCTGCAATTCGCCCATCTCGGTTGCCAAAGTCGGCTGGTAACCCACGGCCGAGGGCATACGCCCGAGCAGCGCCGATACTTCCGAACCGGACATGGTGAAGCGGAAGATATTGTCGATGAAGAGCAGAACGTCCCGCCCCTCGTCCCGGAAGTATTCGGCCATCGAAAGCGCCGAGAGCGCCACGCGCAGACGCACGCCCGGCGGTTCGTTCATCTGGCCGAAGACCATCACGGTATCTTTCATCACGCCCGATTCGAGCATCTCACGGAAAAGCTGCGTGCCTTCGCGCGTGCGCTCACCCACCCCGGCGAAGACCGAGTTGCCCTGGTGCACGGTGGCGATCGAACGAATGAGTTCCTGAATGATGATCGTCTTGCCAACGCCTGCGCCGCCAAAAATGCCCGTCTTGCCGCCTTTGGTGAAGGGGGCGATCAGGTCAATGACTTTGATGCCCGTCTCGAAGACTTCCACGCGGGTGGACTGGTCGGAAAAGAGCGGCGCAGGGCGGTGGATGGGGTAACGCAATTCGGATTGAACAGGCCCCTTTTCGTCAATCGGGTTGCCAAGCACATTGAAGATGCGTCCTAAGGTCACCGGGCCGACCGGCACCATGATCGGCGCGCCGGTTGCGGTGGCAGGCAGGCCGCGCTGCAATCCGTCCGTCGTGTCCATGCCCACACAGCGAACCCAGTTGCTGCCAAGATGGTTCTGGACTTCCAGAATAAGCGGCTCTTTATCCGGCCGCGGGATTTCAATCGCTTCGAAAAGATCGGGCAATTCACCTTCTGGGAACTGAACATCCACCACGCCACCTTGAATTTGAACCACCCGGCCGGTTACATTAGCCATTCTCGCCTCCAATCCGATAAGTTTGAGCAAGCGCTCTGGTAAGCGCTTCCGCGCCCCCGGCGATATCTAACAAGTCATTGGTAATTGATTGCTGGCGCGCCTTGTTGTAATCCATTTGCAGCGAAGCGACCAGTTCGATGGCATTATCGGTCGCATTGCGCATGGCGACCATACGAGCGGCATGTTCGCTGGCCAGCGACTCGAGGATCGCCTGATAGACCTGCAATGCCGTGAAACGCGGGATAATTTCATCGAGGATTTCTATCTCGGCCGGTTCATAGATATAGGCGGCCGTCAGATGTTTATGCTCATAATCTTCCACCCGCTCGGAGCCAGCCTCCATCTCCAGCGGCAGGAGTTTCTTGACCGCTGTCTCCTGCCGGGCCATATTGATGAAGTCGGTGTAAAGGAGATAAGCTTCGTCCACGCCACCTTTCAGAAATTCATCCACTGCCATGCGTCCAATCGCGGATACATCGGCAAACGAGGGTGCGGCCGGCAGGTTACTGAACTCGGCGATGACCTCTTTGCGCCGCCGGATGAGCATATCCCGTCCCTTGCGTCCAACGGCAATGTAACGCACCGGCGTTGCGTAGTTGTTGAATTTCTGGGCGGTGTAACGGATGACATTGGTGTTGTACGCGCCAGCCAATCCCCGGTCGCCGCTGACGACCACCACCAGAGTCCGCTCCACCTGCAATCGCCGGGTCAATAAGGGGTGCAGGTTGGAACGCCCGGGTTGTCCGGCAATGTGGGTCAATACCTGCCAGGCCTTGGTCGCATAAGCCCGTGTTGCGGAAACTGCCGCCATGGACTTGCGCACCTTGCTGGCACTGACCGCTTCCAGTGCGCGGGTTACTTGTGAGATATTCTTGACGCTCCGGATGCGGAGCCGCATTTCCCGCGTAGAAGCCATGTTTTCTCTTGGTTAGAAGGTTGCAAGTTGAAGGTTACAGGTTGGGGAAGTCAGCACAACTTTCAACATTCAACTTTCCAACCTTCAACTTCCTTACTGCCACGTCGTCTTGAACGTATCCAGCACGGCGCGCAGTCTCGTTTCAGTATCTTCCGTGATCTGCTTTTTCTCAGCGATCTCCTTGCCAATCTCTGGATGGGAATTATCCATGTAGCGCAGCAGGGCCACTTCCCAGGCGCGCATTCGTTCCACCGGGACAGCATCGGCAAAACCATTCGTCCCGGCAAAGATGACGATGATCTGGTTTTCCAGCGACATCGGCTCATACTGGGGTTGCTTGAGGATCTCCTGCATGCGCTGGCCGCGGCTCAACTGGGCTTGCGTGGCTTTATCAAGGTCAGAAGCCATCAGAGCGAAGGCCGCCAGCTCACGATAAGATGCCATGTCCAGGCGCAGCTTACCCGCCACCTGGCGCATCCCCCGCACCTGCGCAGAGCCGCCCACGCGCGAGACCGAGATGCCCACGTTGACTGCCGGTCGGATGCCGGCGTTGAACAGGTTGCCTTCCAGGTAAATCTGACCATCCGTAATGGAAATGACGTTGGTCGGGATGTAGGCCGAAACGTCGCCCAGCAGAGTCTCGATGATCGGCAGCGCCGTCAGCGAACCGCCGGAGCCCTTGACCTTGACCGTCTTGTAGTCATCCGGCTTCTCCAGCGCCTTGTGCGCCTCTTCGGCGTCATGCAACGAGCGCGGCCCGTCGTAGACCTGGCCGTCCAGCCCATCCTTTTCAGACGCTAACGGCTCGACAAAATCCTTCTTGACAATGACGTATTTGTTGGCCATGCGCGCCGCTCGTTCCAGCAGGCGGGAATGCAGGTAGAACACGTCACCCGGATAAGCTTCACGTCCCGGTGGGCGGCGCAGGAGCAGCGATACCTGGCGGTAGGCCCAAGCATGTTTGGAGAGGTCGTCGTAAATGACCAACGCGTCCCGGCCGGTCTCCAGGAACTCCTCGCCGATGGCGCAGCCGGCGTAAGGGGCAATGTATTGCAGCGCGGCGGCTTCTTCGGCCGAGGCAATCACCACGATGGTATGCTCCATCGCGCCGTAGCGTTCCAGCAGGGCTACGCTGCGGGCAACGGCCGCCTTTTTCTGGCCGATGGCCACGTAAATACAGACCAGATCCTTGCCTTTCTGGTTGATGATCGTGTCAATGGCAATCGCCGTCTTGCCAGTCTGGCGGTCGCCGATGATCAATTCGCGCTGGCCGCGCCCGATGGGGATCATACTATCAATAGCCTTGATGCCGGTCTGGACCGGTGTATCCACGTCCTGGCGTTGCACCACGCCCGGCGCGATGCGCTCGATGGGACGATAACCGGTAAACTTGATCGCGCCGCGACCGTCCACCGGCTCGCCCAAGGCGTTGACCACGCGCCCGATCATCCCGTCGCCGACCGGCACCGAGGCGATGCGCCCCGTCGAGTGGACGGTCATCCCCTCGGCGATCTCAGAATAATCGCCCATAATGATGACGCCAACGCTGGCCCGTTCCAGGTTGAAGGCAATGCCCATCACACCGTTCTGGAACTGGACCAGTTCCTGTGACTTGACATTCCCCAGACCATTGACGCGGGCAATGCCATCGCCGGCCTCGGTCACCGTACCAACATCGCTGATGCCGATCTCGGGCATATAAGATTCAATTTGCTGCTTTAATCCACTGGCAATCTGTTTAATCAAGTCGGTCATGTCGTCTCCGTAGGTTGTGGCGTTGCGAGTCCTTGCGTATTTTTGATGCGGCCGGGTGAGTCCTGATGGATTTTTATCAGGGGCTGCATGTAATTACGCATAGTTGCCCGGATCGGGATCTCAGATCCGGGCACGTTATGGGTTTTTGCACTGTGCATTTTCCATCAGGTAAAACGGGATTTCGGTTCAGATAATTGCGCAACAGGGCGTAATAATACCTGAAAGGATTTATCTTGTCCAGTTAGATTTATCACTTTGAATTTTCGCCATCTTGTTTTATACTACATGGCAGCAGCACAATTTTTTCAAGGAGAAACGATGAACGCCCTGCCAGACCAGGAAAATGACAAGCCCCCCAGTATTACGCCGCGACCGGCGCGCTCGTGGCGGGTGGCCGTGCTTGCCAATATCAAAGAGCACAACAAACCGCTCCCGCCCGATGTTCCCCCGGACGCCGGTGCGGACTATGACTACATCGAAACGATTGACCACATCCGGGCAGCCATCGAAAGCGACGGCCACGCGACCGTCTTTATCCAGGCCGATAGCGAGCTGCCTTACGCGCTCAAGGAAGCCAAACCGGAAATCTGCTTCAACATCGCCGAAGGACTGGGGGGCGATGCGCGCGAAGCCCAAACCCCGGCCCTGCTGGAAATGCTCAAAATCCCCTATACCGGCTCGCGCGTTTTGACCAACGCCATTGCGCTGGATAAGACCTTGACCAAACGCATCTGGCGCGACCGGCGCCTGCCGGTCGCGCCTTTCCAGGAGTTCCATGCTGGCGACGAACCGCTGCGCCCTGAGCTGCGCTTCCCGCTGTTCGTCAAGCCAGCCCGCGAAGGCACCGGCATGGGCGTGGATGTTCACGCCATCGTCAACAATGAACTAGAACTGCGCGAGCGCGTCAAGTACATCATCAGCATGTACAAGCAACCCGCTCTGGTGGAGACCTTTCTCTCCGGGCGCGAGTTCACGGTCGGCGTAATGGGCCGTTCAGATGCAAAATTGTTCTCCCGGCATCCCGAATGGTACGGCCCGGATGGCTTCCACCGCTTTCCTATTCTAGAATTAGATAGCAGCCGCTCGGTCACTCCCGGCGTATATGGGCTACAGGCCAAGGCGCAGTCAGTGGGAGCAGAAGGCGCGCCCGGTTACATCTGCCCCGCTCAGGTAGAGCCGGAACTGGCGAAAAAATTGCAGCATTACGCCTGGCGCGCTCACCACCTGTTGGGTGCATTGGATGTCTCGCGGGTTGACTTCCGCCTCGACCGCGAAGGCAATCCCTGCCTGCTGGAAATAAATCCCCTGCCGGGCTTGACTCCTGATTACAGCGACCTGTGCCTGCTGGCCAAGGGCGAAGGCATTTCATACACGGATTTGATCCTGGAGATTCTCTACTTGGGCGCCTCGCGTTGGGGCTTGCTCGAGCCGCGTCAAATACCTCCCGAGCCGCCCAAGAAACGTGGCGGGGCGGTGAATGGAAAGTCAAAAATACACTTAATTCCATGAGCCAAGCCACAACGTACTCAAACTGGGTGGAAGTTGACCTCGAAGCGATCCGCAACAATATCCGCTGGTTTCTAAAAAACAGCGGCGCGCCGGTGATGGCGGTTGTGAAGGCCAATGCCTACGGACACGGCATGATCCCGGTGGCGCGGGCGGCGCTGCAAGCCGGAGTGAATTGGTGCGGTGTAGCCAGGATTGAAGAAGCGCTTGACTTGCGCGCCGCCGGCCTGGACTGCCCAACCCTGTTATTAGGCTACACACCGCCGGAACGGGTGAAGGAAGCCGTCGCGCAGCAGCTCTCGCTGACCGTCTGGGATTCCTGCCAGGTTGAGCGTGCCGCATCCGCGGGGCAAAAGACAGGGATAGCGGCCAGGCTGCATCTCAAGGTGGATACCGGCATGAGCCGGCTGGGGGTCCAGCCGGAAGAAGCGCTGGCGCTGGCCCGCAAACTGGCTGGCACACCTGGCGTGATCTTCGAGGGCCTGTTCACGCACTTTGCCCGCGCCGACGAGGCCGATCGGCGCCCGACGGATGCCCAGGAAAGACTTTTTCGAGGAGTGATTGAACAACTGGAAAAGGCTGGCCTTCGTCCCCCGATCGTTCACGCCGCCAATTCAGCCGCCAGCCTGACGCGTCCCAGCGCGCACTTTGACCTGCTGCGAACCGGCATTGCTATCTATGGCTTACACCCTTCTGCAGAATGTCCGCTGCCGGAGGCTTTTCGTCCCGCGCTGACCTGGAAGGCCGTGTTAAGCCAGGTCAAGATACTGTCGTCCGGTCGGGGCGTCAGTTACGGACATGTCTATACCACCCGCGCCAATGAACGCATCGGCACCCTGCCGGTTGGCTATGCAGATGGATACCGCCGTATCCTGGGCAACCAGGTTTTGGTCGGTGGGCGGCGGGTGTCGGTAGTCGGGCGGGTGTGCATGGACCAGGTTATGGTGGGACTGGACGAGGTCCCGGAAGCCCAGCCCGGTGACGAAGTAGTGTTGATCGGAAAGCAAAGGCAGGCCAGCATCACCGCCGAAGATGTAGCCAAAATTTGGGGGACAATCAACTTCGAGGTGGTCTGTGGCATTGGCCCCAGAGTGCCGCGCCTGTATTTGCACGAGTGAATAGTCAGCCACGAACGACACGAATTGCACGAATACGCTGATGCCCGACACTGATGTCCGACAGTTCAACTGTCGGACATCTCTCTTGAACTGTCGGACATCTCAGCGTTTGGGTCACCCGCCCAGGTAGGCCTTTTTGATACTCGGATTGACCATCAATTCAGCCGCGTTTCCCGAGAGGGTGATGCTGCCGGTTTCGAGCACATAACCTCGGTGCGCCAGTTTCAAGGCTTGCCGGGCATTCTGCTCGACCAGCAGGATAGTGGTACCGGCAGCGTTGATTGCGCGCAAGGTCTGGAAAATATCCCGCACCAGCACCGGCGACAGGCCCATCGAAGGTTCATCCAGCAGCATCAACCGCCCACTTGTCATCAAAGCGCGCGCCACTGCCAGCATCTGTTGTTCACCGCCAGAAAGCGTGCCGCCCGACTGGTTCTGCCGCTCGGCCAGGCGCGGGAAGACATCAAAGACACGCTGGTAATCCTGCCGCAAGGCCTTTCGATCTTTGCGGCTCCAGGTAGCCAATTTCAAATTTTCCATCACCGTCAGGTTGGCAAAGATGCCGCGTCCCTCGGGCACATGCGCCACGCCCATCTCCACAATGCGGTGAGCAGAAACAGCGCGCAGATCCGCCGAGCCGAAGCGGATTTTTCCACTTTGTATCGGCACAAGCCCAGAAATGGCTCGCAGCAGCGTGGACTTTCCCGCCCCGTTCGCGCCAATCAGGGTGACAATTTCCCCCTCATGGACCTCCAACGAGATGCCATGTAGTGCGCGGATGCTGCCATAGGCAACATGCAGGTCTTCAACTGAAAGCAGCGCGCCGTTGGATGTCATACCGCCTCCACGCCGAGATAGGCCTCGATTACACGGGGATGGTTCTGGATCTCTGCCGGCGTGCCATCCGCGATGGTCTGCCCAAAGTCCAACACCTTGATGCGTTCGGCAATTCCCATCACCACGCGCATTTGATGTTCGATCAACAAAATGGTGAGATTAAACTGGCGGCGGATCCATAAAATGGTTTCCATCAACTGCTCCACCTCAGCCGGGTTCATGCCAGCCGCCGGTTCATCGAGCAGCAGGAGCGTTGGCCGCGTGGCCAATGCGCGGGCAATTTCCAGGCGGCGCTGCTGACCATAGGGCAGATTCCTCGAGACCGTCTCTGCCAGATCGGCCAGGTCGAAGATGTCCAATAGTTCCAGTGTATCCTGGCGGATCTGGGCCTCCTGCCGGGTAAAGCGAGGCAGGTAAAGCATGGCCTCCCACGCCAGGTATCCTGCCCGTGCGTAATGGGCAATGCGGACGTTATCCAGTACGGTGAGTTCTTTGAACAAGCGAACATTCTGAAAAGTGCGCGCCACGCCGCCAACGATGATCCTGTGCGTGGGAAGGCCAACTAAATTCTGACCCTGAAAGACAATCTGACCCTCGGTCGGACGGTACACACCCGTGATCAGGTTGAACACGGTGGTCTTGCCGGCGCCGTTTGGGCCAATAATGGCAACCAGCTCCCCGGGCTGCAGATCGAGGTTGAAATCGTGAACGGCGCGCAAGCCGCCAAACCAATGCGTGAGATGTTTGGTATGAAGCATAGTCATGGCGAAACCTCATCGATGCGGGAGGCGGCCTTGATTCGCTTTCTTTGCTCGGCAAGCATTTCAGGCTGGTCATCGCGCGGCGTCAGGAAGCGAAATTCGCGCAGCCCCATAATACCTCGCGGGCGGAAGATCATCAGCAGAATGAGCATCAAAGGCGCGACAACCAGTCGCCATTCCTGAGAGATGCCAAACTGCTGTAGCACCGTGCGCAAACCCTCCAGCACCAGCGTGTAGACGGTGGCTCCCAGGACAGACCCGCCCAGACTGCCGATGCCGCCCAGGTAGACCATCACCAGCATATCGGTGGATTTCAATATGGTGAACGAGCGAGGATTGATAAATTGCAACTCGTGGGCGAACAGGCCGCCAGCAATCCCGGCCAGGAAGGCTGAAAATACAAAGGTGAGCACTTTGACCTGCCGTGTGTTCACGCTGACCAGCCCGGAGGCGATTTCGTCTTCGCGCAGTGAGAGCACGCCGCGCCCGAAGTTCGAGAAGACATAGTTGCGCGCCAGAAAGAGCGTCACGATGACACAGACATAAACCCATGCCAGGCTGGTGAGTTTTTCCATGCCCATAAAACCGCGCGGCCCGCCGATCACCTCCATGTTTTCGAGCACACTCTTTATGATCATGTTGAACGCCAGGGTCACAATTGCCAGATAGTCACCCCGCGTGCGAAAGGCGGGAACGGCAATGCCCAGCCCGGCAATACCTGCGGCAACGCCGCCGGCAATCAGCGCAAGCGGAAAGAAGAATGCTCCGGCCTCGCGTGGGAACACCCAAACCGTGAGGATCGAGGCCGCATACGCGCCGATGGCCATGAAACCGGCATGGCCGACCGAAAATTCTCCCATATAGCCGTTGACCAGGTTCAAACTGATCGTCAATATGATGTTGATGCCAACATACTTGAGCACCAAGTTTATGTAGGGATTAATGACCCCGCTTTGCGGTAAAACAATCGTGAGAGGAAAGAGGGTAACGAGGATTAGCAGCAAACCCCAACGTTTCCAAAAAGCGCTTTTCATGGACGATACTCTCCTCTCAGACCTTCTGCACCATCGGCCGCCCCAGAATGCCGGTAGGACGGAAGATCAAAAGCACCAGGAGCAGTGAGAACGCCACGAAATCCCGGTAGGTGGAAGGCAGAAAGACCGGCGTGAAAATCTCGACAAAACCCAGGATAAAGCCGCCGATCATCGCCCCGCGGATATTGCCAATTCCGCCGACCACGGCGGAGATGAACGCCCACCAGCCGATGCGGATTCCCATGTAGGGGTCAATGGTGTAAGCCATTCCATACAAGGTACCTCCCACCGCCGCGATGGAAGCGCCCAGCGCAAAAGTCATCGAAATGACCCGGTCGACCGGCACGCCCATCAGGGGAGCAGTGAATTTATCCCAAGAGATGGCGCGCATGGCCGTGCCCACCATCGTACGCCGCACAATGGTATCCAGCAGCAGCATCACCAGTGCCGAAACCACGATGATCACGATCTGGATCGTGGAAACGGTCACTCCTCCGATGTTGAAATTAACGGCCGGGATCAGATGGGGGAGGAAACGCGGGGCCGGGCCGACCGGCTTGAAAGCCACCATGAAATTTTCCAAAAACAGCCCAACGCCAAGCGCTGTAATCACAGCCGAGATGCGCGGCGCGGTGCGCAAAGGCTTGTAGGCCAGCCGTTCGATCACCACTGCCAGGAGCGCGGTGCCGAACATGGCGGTCAACAAGGTGGCAATAAATACCACGATGGGGTTGAGTCCTGAGGCTAAACCCAGGATCAACGTTGAGGTGAAGAACGCCAGATAGGTGCTTACCATGAAAATATCGCCGTGGGCAAAGTTGATCATGGTCAGAATCCCATAGACCATGGTGTAACCCAGGGCGATCAGGGCATAAACGCTGCCCACCTGCAGAGCATTGAGAATCTGTTGGACGTAGAATTCCATCGGGTGCTCTCCGGTAAGAGGATTGAGAGGAGGGCGACTGTGCGCCAGCCGCCCTCCTGAACATGCAGCGGTTTCCGCTTACGGACTGGCCGTAGCGAAGTAAACGAACTTGCCGCCCTTGATCTGCAGGATCACCGCGCTCTTGATTGGGTCGCCGCTGCCCCTGAATTGCATGGTGCCTGTGACGCCTTCATAGGCAGTAATAGCAGCCACAGCGTCGCGCACCGCCTGGCGGTCAATCTTACCCGCGGCCTGAATAGCCTGGAAGAGCAGCCCGAACGAATCGTAGGTCAGAGCGGCAACGTCATCGGGCGTCTTGCCGTAGGCGGCTTCGTAGGCCTTGATGAAGGCCTGGGCCTTGGGTGTGGCAATGTCAGCCGCATAGTGCGTGGTGAAGAACAACCCTTCGCAATCCGCCCCGCACAGGGTGATCAATTCCAGGTTGCCCCAGGAGTCGCTGCCAACGATGTCGCCGGTGAAGCCCACCTTGCGCGCCTGCTGCACTTGCAGCGGAACCTCGCTGTAGTAGTTGGGCAGGAAGAGGCTGTCGGCGCCCGCTTGCTTGATGTTGGTCAGCTGGGCGGAGAAGTCCTTATCGCCGGTTGTGTAGGTCTCGAAGGCCACCACCTCAATGCCGCTCTCTTCCATGGTTTTCTTATAGAACTCAGCAATGCCCTTGTTGTACTCCGAGGCCACATCATAGAGCACAGCCGGTTTGGTGGTCTTCAACTGGTCAATGGCGAACCTGGCCGCCACCCGCCCCTGGAAGTCGTCAATGAACGCCGCGCGGAAGACGTACTGTTTGGGCAGGCCGGTTTCAGCGATAATCGTAGTCTTGGGATTGGTGGACCACGGGCTGATCATCACCATCTTGCTGGATTCCGCCACGACGGATGACGGGATAGCATTGCGGCTGGCATTCGGGCCGATCATCGCCAGCACGCCGGCGGTGATCAGTTTCTGGGTCGCGGCTGCGGCCGATTCTGCTTTGTCCTCGTTATCTTCGATGAGCAACTCGATCATATACTTCTTACCCCCAACTTCCAGGCCGCCGGCATCGTTGACTTCCTTCGCGGCCAACTCTGCGGCATTCTTGCACGATTCACCCACCACGGGAATACCGCCGGTCAGTTCAGCATTCAGGCCGATTTTGAGCGTATCCGGCGCGGCGGGCTGGCAGGCGGCAAGAATCATGCTCAACAGCATGACCGCCAACACAAAGAGAGAAAACCGTTTCATTACTTCCTCCTTCTCCTTACTTATAGCCTAAGTTGGTTTACTTATTGTTCAGGAAAGACGCTATTGCGGTTTTTCACTTGCCCGGCCTCACCTCCTTTCCAAGAGCAATTGCTGCCATAAAACTGACAGATGCAGATGCGTCTGCCGAGTAGGCCTTCGGCAAGCACCCTCAACCTAAACCTGAAACTAATCTTCAACCCTTTTACGTACATTGATTATACATCAGTTGAGCTGAAAAAAATAGGAGAATGGCTCTTGAGAAGTTGCCATGATTCTGTACACCACCGAACTGCAGGGGTACACGGATGACACGGATTTACCCTTCGGGTACGATGTCACGGATTAACACGTGAATAGCCTTAATAAATCCGTGTTGTTCCGTGTCCGTCCGTGTAACCTATGTTGAGCGAGCTTCGCAACGGAAGTGTTTACTTTTCTATTTACTGTCTACTGATCACTGATAACTGATCACTCACCCTGTTGTATCTGCGCCGCCCGCAGCGTATTCTTCATCAGCATGGCAATCGTCATCGGGCCCA
>DYHT01000036.1 GCA_020723995.1 Chloroflexus sp. | reverse complement strand
ATTCGCTCGGTTTTACCACAATTCTGGGTTAATGTGACATTGTCAAAATAGTTACGACTTCGGAAGTCTGAACGCAATATTGAGAGTTTGTAAACCAAAGATTAGTGGAGGAGCCGTGGAAGAACTTATAGCCCGCATTTTACGAGATGGAAAGAATCTCGGCAATGGCATTTTGAAGGTGGATAGTTTTGTCAACCATCAGGTTGACCCGCGGCTGATGGACGCCTGCGGGGTCGAACTGGCGCGCCGTTTTGCAGGCGTGGGCGCGACCAAAATCCTGACAGCCGAGATCTCGGGCATAGCCCCGGCCCTAATGACCGCCCTGCGCCTCGGCCTGCCGGTCGTCTATGCGCGTAAATCGAAGCCGGTCACCATGACCAACGCTGTGTTCCTCACCCTGGCCCCATCGCACACCAAGGGCGTCATGACGGAACTTATCGTTTCGCCGGAGTTCCTGTCCAGCGACGAGCGCATTCTTATTATTGATGATTTCCTCGCCAGCGGCGCGACCATCATAGGCCTGGTACGCCTGGCGCAGACGGCCGGGGCGACCATCGTCGGCATCGGCGCGTTGATCGAAAAAACTTTCGAGGGTGGACGCGCCGCACTCAAGTCGCTCGGCGTGCCGGTCGAGTCGCTGGTGTGTATTACCGACATGGAGGGTGATAAAATCGTCTTCGGCAGGTGTGAATGAAAGTGCTATGTGCCAATGTTTAAACGTTCAACCTGCAACCTTCGACCGATATGTACGACTCGATAGTCATCTTAGACTTCGGCTCCCAATACGCCCAACTGATCGCCCGCCGGGTGCGCGAGGCGCATGTCTACTGCGAACTCTTCCCCTGGGATGCGCCTGCGGATAAGGTAATGGCGCTCAAGCCCAAGGGCTTTATCCTTTCCGGCGGGCCGAGATCGGTTTACGAAGACGGCGCGCCGTTCATTCAAGACTTTATTCTCGAAACTCGATTACCGATACTCGGCATCTGCTACGGGATGCAGACCCTGACCCTCGCCCTGGGCGGCGCAGTCAACCCTTCATCCGAGCGCGAATATGGGCCCACAACGGTCACGCCCCTAATTCCTAATTCCCTAACTCCTAATTCCTCATTCTCCGTCTGGATGTCGCACGGCGACCGCATCACGCAACTCCCGGCCGGTTTTATCCCGCTGGCGAAATCAGAGAATAGCCCTCTGGCGGCGATGGGCGATATGCAACGCAAATACTTCGGCGTGCAGTTCCATCCAGAAGTGAGGCACACACCCGACGGTGCGGAAATCCTGCGCCGTTTCGTGGTGGAAATCTGCGGGGCGCAGCCAGAGTGGACTCCCGCCTCCATCATTGCAGAAAGCGTGAGACACATTCGGGCGCAGGTCGGGGATGAACGTGTGCTGGCGGCGGTCAGCGGCGGGGTGGATTCGTCGGTCGCCGCGGCGCTGGTGCAGGTGGCGATTGGCGACCAATTGGTGGCGGTCTTTGTGGACACTGGCCTGCTGCGCCAGGGTGAGCCGGAACAAGTTGTTGCAGCTTTTCGCGATCAAATGGGCGCGGAATTGGTGGCGGTGGATGCCGCCGATGAATTTCTGGCCGCGCTGAAAGGCATCACCGACCCGGAGCAGAAACGCAAGATTGTCGGCGAGAAGTTCATCCGTATTTTCGAGCGCGAGGCCTCGCGAATTGCGGCACTCCCCTCTCCCGCCAGCGGGAGAGGTGCCGGGGGTGAGGGCCGACTCCCCTCTCTCGTCTTTGGGGAAGGCGCCGGGGGTGAGGGCCAACTCCCCTCTCCCGTCTTTGGGAGAGGGGCCGGGGGTGAGGGCACCCGCTTCCTGGTGCAGGGTACGATTTACCCGGATGTGGTCGAATCCAGCGCGCCGGAGCGGGACAAGGTCGAGCGCATCAAGACGCATCATAATGTCGGTGGCCTGCCGCAGGATATGTCCTTCGAGCTGGTCGAACCGCTGCGCTACCTGTTCAAGGACGAGGTGCGGGCGGTCGGTGAGGCGCTCGGGTTGCCCCCGGAGTTGGTTTGGCGGCAGCCGTTCCCAGGTCCGGGCCTGACCGTGCGCTGCCTGGGCGAGGTGACCGCCGAGCGCCTGGCACGCCTGCGCGCCGCGGATGCCATCTTGATCGAAGAGTTGTCCGCTGCCGGGCTGCTGGGCAAGCCAGCCCTGTCCGGCCAAGTAGCTGCTGCCGAAGGTAGTGGCACTTTCGGTGCGCGCAATTCCACTGCTGGATTAACAATTGCGCAGGCATTCGTCGTCCTGCTGCCGGTGCATTCGGTCGGCGTGATGGGCGACCAGCGCACCTACCAGGAGGCTGCCGCGCTGCGCGCCGTAGTCACCGATGACTTCATGACCGCCGATTGGGCGCGCATCCCATACGATGTGCTGGCGCGGGTGGCTAATCGCATTGTGAATGAGGTGTCTGGAATCAATAGAGTGGTGTATGATATTACCAGCAAGCCGCCCGCCACGATTGAATGGGAATGAACCGATTTGCGATTTCGGATTTCAGATTTCGGATTGGCGATTTACGAATGAACACGAAACGTTTTTGGCAGGTTTTGGGTGTACTTATCGGCTTGGCGGTGATGACTGCCGGAGGATTCTCTGTCCGCGCCCAGAGCCAGGCGCAGGTTGACCTGTATGCCCTGCAGACGGAATCTTTCCCGGTCATGACCGCTACGCTGGATGTGTTCGACGCGGCGGGCGGGTTCGTCTCCGGGTTATCGGCCGAGAAGATCACCGTGCTGGAAGATGACCAGCCGCGCCCGCTCAATTTACTCCATGAACTTCAGCCTGGTGTTCAATTCGTAGTCGCCATCAATCCCGGTCCTATCTTCGCGATACGCGATTCCAACGCCGTCTCACGCTACGATAAGATCGCCAAGTCCCTGCGAGACTGGGCCGCGGCGCGTCCCGCCGAGGCGGCCAATGACCTCAGCCTGGTCACGACAGATGGTCTGGTCTCCACGCACATGAAGTCTGCCAGTGACTTTCTGAACGCCCTGACTGCCTATCAGCCAGACTCGCGCGCCATTACTCCAACATTGAATACGCTTTCGCGGGCGCTGGATATCGCCGCTGAATCGACTGCACAAGCCGGCATGAAACGGGCTATCCTTTTCGTTACCCCCCTGCCGGAGCGTGAGGCGATCCCAACCCTGCAAAGCCTGGCGGCGCGGGCTGTCCAGTTGAAGATCCGCGTCTATGTTTGGATTGTCGCCCCGCAGGATTATTTCTCCACCAGCGGCGCGACCGCTCTCAAAGACCTCGCCATTCAGACCGGCGGACAGGCCTGCCACTATTCGGGCATGGAAGACCTCCCAGACATTGAAACTTATCTCTTCCATCTTCGCCATACCTACCAGTTGACATATACCTCCGGGATTAAAACTCCCGGCAGCCACACCCTGGCGATACAGGTGGACCTGGACGGTCAGGCGGTCTCGGCTGCGCCGTTGACTTTTGACCTGGATGTCCAACCCCCCAACCCGATCCTGGTCTTGCTGCCTGAGCAAATTGTCCGCCAGAGTTCGGATGTGAAGACAAACAACCTGATGCTGTTTGCGCCAACTGAACAGAAAATTGAGATAATCGTCGAATTTCCGGATGGTCATCCGCGTCCGCTCGTGCGCACCACGTTATATGTGGATGGAAAAATTGCGGACGAGAACACTGCCGAGCCGTTCGATCAGTTTACCTGGGAATTAAACAGCTACACTTCCAGCAGCCAGCACAACCTGCAGGTCGAGGCGGTAGACAGCCTGGGCCTGAGCAAGGTCAGTTTGAGCGTACCGGTGACGGTCACAGTCGTTCAACCACCTCGAGGCTTCCAGGTATTTCTGGTTCGCAATAGCCGCTGGATCGCAGGGGGCGCGGTGCTGCTGGCAGGGGTCGCTTTGGTACTCATCCTATTTGCCGGCGGGAGATTGCGCCGAAAATCAAGCGCAACCCGCCGCCTGGCGCGTAAAGCGCACCTGGATCCACTCACCCAGCCGATTTCGCCGCGCCCAGAAAAACCCGCAGTGCAATTGCCCTGGACGCGGCGGCGCAGGGCAGCCCCGGCCTATCTTATCCGCCTGAAGGGTGATGGCCAGCCGGTGACTGCCCCGCCCCTCTCCCTGACCGGCAGCGAGATGACTTTTGGCGCCAACCCGACCCAGGCCACGCACGTACTGGATGACCTTTCCGTCTCACCGCTGCATGCCCGTCTCAAGAAAGAAAAGGATAGTGGATTTTATTTGCGAGACGAGAATTCAATCGCCGGGACATGGGTCAATTACGAACCATTGAAAAAGAACGAGACCAGGTGTCTCCAACATGGCGACATCATCCATCTGGGAAAATTATCTTATCGTTTTATGCTGCGTAATCCACCTGAAAAACCAAAGCCGCGTATCATCCATCAAAAGTAAGGCTCCATTACGCCCTCTTCCGTCACGATATACTGCACCGGGATGTCATGCGCCTGGTGGGGCAAATGATCGAGCAAGAGTGCATGATAAGTAACGCCGAGGCTGACGCCATTATTGTATACAGCCAGGAATCGGTCGAAAAAGCCACCACCATAACCCAGCCGCCAGCCCTGGCGGTCAAAGGCCAGGCCGGGTACCAGCGCCAGTTGGATTTGGTCCGCCGGGACAATTGGTAAATTTGGGTCTGGCTCGAACATGCCGAAAGGATGCCGGATCAGATGCTCTGGGTCGTAAGGGTGGAATATCATGCGGCCTTCTGGCAGGACGCGCGGCAGCAGCCAGCGTTTGTGCGGGTGGCGTTCCAGCAACGGACGCAGGTCCACTTCGCCGCGCATGGGCATGTAGGTCAAGATAGTTTCGCATCCTTGAAGGAGAGGCCAGGATTGGATGTGACCGCAGATGGCGGCGCTGGCCCGGCGCTGAAAATCTTCGCCAAGAGACTTGCGCGCTTGCCGGCTCTGTTCACGTAATTGGTGTTTGATCTGGTCAATAGTATTTGGCATGCTGTGGATTATATCTTGCAGAAGCAGGCCATCTGAAATTCAACTCTGCTCTTAGGCTATTATTCTCAGGTGTATAATAGCGAAGAACACTCTTATCCAAAATTCCCTATTTCAGGAGGATGAACAATGAAAAAAATATCTGTAATTCTAGCTGTCTTGGTATTGGTCACCCTGGCCTGCGGCATTTCTCCCGTCTCTACCCCAGCAGACGGAGGCGGACAGCAGTCGAGCAATATCCTCTTCTCTGACGATTTCTCGAACACCTACAGCGGCTGGGATCGTGTCCAGGAGGATTACAAAGTGACCGATTACACCGATGGCGGTTATCGTCTCTACGTGAATGAGGCCAATTACGATGTCTGGGCCAACCCGAGCAAATCCTTCCCGGGTGATGTGCGCATCGAGGTGGACGCGACCAAAATTGGCGGGCCGGACGATAACGACTTCGGCGTCATCTGCCGCTATCAGGGCACAAGTAATTTCTATTATTTCTTGATCAGCAGTGACGGGTACGCCGTGATCGGTAAAGTTCAGGGTGGTGATTCACAGTACATCTCGTCCGAAAAGATGCAATTCGCTGAGGGCATCACTCAGGGTGCAGCGACCAACCATATCCGTGCGGATTGCGTTGGCAGTGAATTGAAGCTGTATGTCAACGGCAATTTGGTTGCCACGGTAACGGACAGCAGCTTCACCAGCGGTGACGTTGGCCTGATGGCCGGCGCCTTCGCCACGCCCGGCACCGACATCCTGTTCGACAACTTCTACGTGTACAAACCGTAAGATTCCCTTTACACCAACATAAAAAGTCAGGCTTCAAAAGAGACCTGGCTTTTTATGTTGCTCCGAGTAAAAGAATAACTTCCTTTTTTGTACCTACTTCTTTGTGGTTTTTTTTCCTTTCCTCCCATGATACGCCGGCGCAGTGATGGCATAAATCGTGCACAGTCGCCCATCCAGCATCCGCGACCGGATGCGCGCGTCCATTTCATCGAGCGTATCGGCGGTGGTGATGACCGTTGGCAGTTCAGCAGTGTAACGGTAATTGAACAACTGGTAGAGTTTTTCGCGCACCCACGGGGTCATGGATTGCGTGCCTAAATCGTCCAAAATCAGCAGCGGGGTGGTGCGGATTTCGTCAAAGCGGCGGTCGTAGGTCGTATTACTGCTCGGGCTGAAGGTGGCGCGCAGGTGATCAAGCAAATCCGGCACCATGACGAATAGCGGCGGCTCGCCGCGGTCGGCCAGGGAATTGGCGATGGCGGCGGCCAAATGGGTCTTGCCGCAGCCATAGGGACCGGTCAGCACCAGCCAGCCGCGCGGCTTTTCGGCAAAGGCCTGGGCGGCCTTGTGCGCCTTCTCCAGCGACTTGAGTCTGTCCGGCTCCAGGCCTTCCTCCAGCCGCGGCGAGAAATTTCCAAAAGAGCAATTCGAAAGCAGGTCGAGCGAGGAAAGTTCGTGATGGCCCTTGTCGTCGGTCGGGTGACGGTAATCAGGGGAGATGATGCGTACCGCGCTGACCAGTTCCGGGTCGGCGAGACGTGAACGGATGCGCGGCTCGATTTCGTCCAGCGGCACGTTGGTTGTCACCACCAGCGGCAATTTGTTGATGTAGCGATAGTTCACGATCTGAAAGAGTTTTTCCTGTGCCCAGGCGGTGGCGTTCTGCGTGCCGAAGTCGTCCAGCACCAGCAGCGCCGCGCTGCGGATTTCGTTGAAGCGCTCTTCAAAGGTGGTGTCTTCGCTGTCGAAGGAAAAGCGCAGCAGGTCGAGTAAATCGGGGACGGTCAGGAAGAGCGTCGGTACGCCCATGCTGACGGCAAAGTTGGCGATGGCAGCGGCTAGGTGTGTCTTGCCGCAGCCGTAGCCGCCGATCAGCAGCAGCCAGCCACGCAGCGAACCGGCGTAGCGATGGGCGGTGTTATAGGCGCGCTCCAACGAATCCGCCTGCCGCACGCCCAAGCCAATGGCTCCGCGCGGCTTGAAAGTCTCGAAAGTCAGGTCTTTGAGTTCGTCGAGATGACTGAGCGAAAAGAGCCTTGCGCGCACCTGGCGCGTCACTGCTCCCTGGCGGCAGGTGCATACTTCCAGTTTACCGAACTCGGGATGGCCAAGCGGCAGGTCGCGGCGCAAATAGCCCGCGCCGTGACAGTGCGAGCAGTTTGGGTCGCCGAGGGCTGGCGTTATGGTTTCAATGCTCGACGTAT
Organism: Chloroflexus sp.; assembly: GCA_020723995.1. Classification (GTDB taxonomy): domain Bacteria; phylum Chloroflexota; class Anaerolineae; order Anaerolineales; family Villigracilaceae; genus CG2-30-58-95. Next base: position 12,431 of record DYHT01000036.1, on the reverse strand, counting down.
TCGGCGTACTCGCCTTCAACATACCGGCGGCCATCTTCTTGAGCGTCTCGTCTATCTTGCTTTTTGGCATGGCCTTTTTCCTTCCAACTGCGCAAAATGGCTTCCACGTATTTCCAGTTGCGCTTGTTACGCTTGACGGCCTCGCCGATGGCCTCTTCAATCCATTCCGGCGAATAGATCTGCTCGCAGTCTTTCAAGGCGTCGGCAATGAGCGGCGTCAGCGGGCCGATGTTCGCTTCGTATAGTTTGAAAATGTTCGGCCGTTCTGGAGGCGGCGCGGAGGGCGGATGCATGGCAGCGCGCCGGTCTCCTTTCTTCATGGACGCGGCGGCGGCGCGGCCGCGCGGCGAATTGAGAAAATAGAAGCCGCCCGATCCCCCTTCGGGGGCGCTGTCAATCTGGACCCTGAGCAGGCTGCCGCGCTGGACGGCTTTTTCCAACCCCGCATCCAATTCCGCTGCCCCGTCCAGCCCGCTCATGAAATCCACGTCCTCGGCGAATTCGCTGCGACAGAGGAAACGCGCCCCGCCTTCCATGTGCTCAATCCGCCAAAAGGTGTAGAGCGTGACCTTCAACTCGGCCAGGTCGTCAATCTCGTTCAGCAGCGTGCGGAAGAACGAGTCAGGCACCTGGGTGAAGGTTTCGGAGCCGGTGAAGCCGTTGAAATCAGGCATTGCATTTTTTGTGAATAAGCGTATAATACCAGATGGAGGCTTTGATGTGCGCAAGCACAGCATTGCCTTTTTTATTGCTTTGCCTGCTCATCTCGCGAACGGAGATCAGGGATGTATGCAAAACTCCAGACCGTGTAGTTGGGGCGATTGTCTAAGTCTCGCAAAGCTTTTGTTCGCAACCGAAGAACCTGATCAACAAACTCTTTGAGTTCCTCGCGCTTTGGCTCTTTCATCCCCTCTAACCGTAATCCCCAAGAAATGATATAAGCGATCAGATCGGCGATTTGAATTCCCGTTGTCAGGTCGCTATGTACAAAAAATGGTTCGGGGATGATCTGGCTTGCCCTTTGTTTGCCCTTAGCCGTTCTCTTGAAGTAACTATCCATTTGATCCACAAGAATGTGGCTCTTGCTTTTTTCCAATTCGTCGAACACTATAATTCCTAGGCATTCGGCGCCTTTGTCTTCCAAAAAGTAGTAGAAGCATTCGAATAAATATGAATAATCTTTTCGCAATGCGGAAGGACTGGGAATTGGGGAGTTCTTATCAACGATGCTTGCAAACGCTTTGCAACGAAAACGGGCGCAAATATCAAGAGTTTCCTGGACATATTTCAATTTTGCTCTTGCCAACGCAGTCAATTCTTTTTTGCCCGCTGTTTGTCCCGAGTCGAGGGCTTTCTTTGCCAATTCCCTTTGTTCGTTTTCAGAAAATTCAATTTGGAAATTTGCCAGCCGAAAAGTCTTTGTTTTGAGAATTTTTTTTGCTTTAAGTTCACGCTCACCTGCTGAATACCGCCTGCCAAAGTTGCGGATTTCAGCGTCTTGCAGGGCTAAGACAAGATTCCACAGATCGCTATCTTTGATGGCAATCCCTGCAAGGACGTTGGGAGCATCTTGTCCTCCGCTTTCATCTACAAATAAAAAATATGCCATCTTTACCTATTCATTGAACTGCTCATGCTTCGTCGCCGCGTTCTCGAACTTTGCCAGGCTGCTGCGGAAGATGAGCTCGATGCTGCCGGTCGGGCCGTTGCGGTGCTTGGCGATAATGATCTCGGCCACGTTCTGTTTGACCGTATCCTTCTCGTATTGGTCGGGGCGGTAGATGAACATAACTACGTCTGAATCTTGTTCGAGGCTGCCCGATTCTCTCAAATCCGAGAGCACTGGCCGCTTGTCGGTGCGCTGCTCGACGGCGCGCGAGAGCTGCGCGGCGGCCAGCACTGGCACGTTGAGTTCACGCGCCAGCACCTTGAGATTGCGTGATATGTATGAGACTTCCTGCACGCGGTTCTCGGTGCGCAGGTCGCCGCCCATCAGTTGCAGATAGTCTACAAGGATCAGGTCGAGGCGATATTCCATGTGCAGGCGGCGGCATTTCGTGCGCAGTTGCAGCGGGGAGATGGCCGGGGTGTCATCCAGGAAGATGCGCGTATCGGAAAGTACTTCGACCGCCTGGGTGAAGAGCGGCCATTCGTCCTGGTGTAATTTTCCGGTGCGCAGACGCTGCGAGTCGATGCCGGTCTCTTGCGCCAGCAGCCGTTGCACGACCTGCTCGTTGGACATCTCCAGTGAGAAGATGGCGACGTGCTTCTTGTGCAGCATGGCGGCGTTCTTGGCTGCCGAGAGCAGGAATCCGGACTTGCCCTGGCCGGGACGCCCGGCGATGATGAGAAAATCGGAGGGCTGCATGCCGGTCAACATCCGGTCGAGATCAATGAACCCGGATGGGACGCCAAAGATCTCCTCCGGGCGGCGGGCCAGTTCGTCAATCCGGTCGTAGTACTCGCTTAGCACAGCGGAAATCGTCTGTAGATCGTGTCGCAACCGCCGTTGGCTGACATCGAAAACCGACTTTTCGGCCTCTTCCATGACGTGTTCAACCGACTCGTGCTGGTCATAGGCCAGCGTGGCAATCTGGTTGGCCGCAGTGAGCATCCGGCGACGGATGGCAGTCGCCTCGACCATGCGCCCGTAGGCCTCGGCGTGCAGCGAGGTGGGCACTTGGTTGAGCAGGGCGGTCAGGTAGGCCGGGCCGCCAAGTTCGCTTAATTGCCCGGCACGGTCGAGTTGCTCGGTGACGGTCAGGATGTCGAGCGGGATGCGTTGTTCATGCAGGCGAGTAAAGGCCTCCCAGATCCAGCGGTGGCGGTGGATGTAGAAATCGTCCGCCTGCAGGAACTGGGCCAGGTCGTAATAGACTTCCGGGTTAATCAATACGGCCCCCACAACAGCTTCTTCGGCTTCCCGGCTGTGGGGGATGGTGGGTGTGGATGGGAAAAAGTTTTCTTCGGGAGGCGGCAGATCGCTCATCGCGGGGCTTATTTTTTCTTTTTCGGTTCAGGCTTGTCTTTGTTGCCCTTGTCAGCCTCGTCTTCGTCGTCGTTCAGTTGACTCAGGAAATCCTCGAAGACCGACAGGCGTTCGACATCCACTGCCCCGCTTTTCCCCTCGCTCGCCGGGGTGACAGCCGGCATGAATTCTGCGCGCATATCCCGCTCCGGTAGGATGCCAGCAACATCCATCACCGCGCTGCCAACCAGGATCGAGACGTGCGCCCGCACGGCCAGGGCAATGGCATCCGAGGGGCGCGAGTCAAGATTGACGATCTCGCCGTCCACTTCGGCGACTATGTTTCCGTAAAAGATGTCATCGCGCAGGGAGACAATCTCGACGCGCACCAGCAGGGCGTTGAAGGTGGTGAAAACGTTCTTGAGCAGATCATGGGTTAGCGGGCGGATCATTTCGACTTCTTGCAAAGCGACGGTAATGGCCTCAGCTTCGTATGGCCCGACCCAGATGGGCAGGTAGCGCTCGGCGTCCTTCTCGCGCAGGATGACGATACGCTGCGGCGACATCAGGCTGACACGCACGCTGTCAATCACGACTTCGACCATATCCAACATAAGGAGCTCCAAGAATACCGCGGAAAGGTACCGTTATTCTAACATGAAAAACCTTGCGAAGTTTCATCCTTTGGGCGCTTCGTGTTCTTGGTGGAAAAAGCTTGACTCTCTGGGAGTTGCCGTGACGCGCCGCCAAATTTAGGTCGGATTGGCAATCCGACTTACGCCGAACCGCCAGATGTGCTGGTTTATCACGGCGATTCCCAATGAGCCGAAATACCTTCCGCCTTGAGGGCGGCCAGATTGAAGAAACGCTCACATTTTTTCACGCATCCAAATGATAGGTGTGATACGGATTTTCACACGGGTTGCCCCAGGCGATATGTATCTCGCGTACCGTGAGATCAATGACCATGGCGTTGATCGTCTTCTCACGATCCAGAGGATTCTGGTCGTCAATGGAATGGTTACAAATCGAATTGGGAAAATTAACATGATCCCGCTGGATCGCCTGGAGTGATTTAAGTGTGTGTTGTGGGATGCGTTTGATCAAGCCCCAGGCGCGGAAATAACGCACCTGCGAACTGACCAATTCCTCCGGCTCATCTTCGATGATGAGCATATTCTCGGCGAGGTAATTATTCGTATGCACCACATAGCCCTCTTTGCCATACAGAATGGCAAATCGCCGGGCAGATACCTCCACGTTGTACAACTCACCGCTCTCGTGGACCAACAGGTGATTGTAACCTGCAGCGCGCTGCGGAGCCAGCATGTGATCAATGGCCTCGCCAATCGTTTTGGCAGCCAACACTGCCCTTGAATTGACTATCCGTGGAATCCCAATGCGCGAGTCATTCGGGTAGACCGAGTCGCACAGTTGCGCGATACCATAAGCGTTGATGCCGATGTTGGGCAGCAAGCCGCCATAGGTCATTGCCAGGAAGGGAGGCTCGCTCTTGGGCGTCACGTGGACAATGAAAACATCGCCCTCATCCTCCGGCATCCAGTCCTCATTGTGGGCAGCCAGCACGTGACCGTCGGCGGTACGGTCTCCGTTGACGGCCATGCTGGTGCAGCGGGTCAAGTGCAATGCGTCCGAGGTCACGGCCTCCATGGCGTTAAGCACGGCCAGGTCATCGAAGGATACTTTCGCGCCTTCAGCAATGCCCATGATTTCTTCTACATATTGTGGATAGCGCTCCTGGGCAAAGGGCATGTACTTGCGCGCCTGGATCTTTGCGCCTTCCCAGGTCAATTCCAGTTGTTCGTAGGAATCTTCAAACAATTGCCTGGCGTTTTCCAGGCTGTGGAGCACCTGGGGCCTGCAGGCTTCGCCAATCTGGCGACCTATCTCGCGGTGTGTACCAGAGACGCGGATCAGCGGCGGAGGGTTCGGATGAAGAGTTTTTTTCTGTTGAAGGGTCATGGGAAAATTATATCATCTACCCCTGCTTACAGGAAATCAAGAAAAATGCCCCGCCTCGACTGGGCGAAGCGGGGTTAGGAACAATTGCCAGGAACCCGTTTTCTCGGAGAAAACGGGTTCCTTTCCACCTACCCTGCGACCGGTGTATCGTTGACTTTGGCGGGTACTTCGGCGGCGCGCGCCCCGAAGCGGGTCATGATCACGCCGCCGATGCCCAGCATGGTCACCAGGAAGGGCGCCAGCCAGCCCACACAGGCGATGAGGCCGAGGATGTTCGCGACCAGGGCCAGCAGGAAGGTGCCCAGCCCGGCGGCCAGGGATGGGTGCCATTGCTGTTTGATCACCTCGCTGAAACGTTGTCCAATCTCCAGGCCGATGGCTATCCAGCCAAAGACGGCTGCCAGCGCCAGGGCGATGGCGGCGACCAGCGCTACCGGAATAAGCAGGATGGTGATGATGAGCAAGAGCAGGGCCAATGGCGCCAGGGCAACGGTCAGCAGGCCCAACGTCCCGGCGATGACCGGTTGTCCGACGATGGCCTGCCCCACGCGCTGCGTATGCGGCGTCAGGAACAGCATCACCAGCATCGCCAGGATGCCCAATGCCAGCGCCTGTCCGATAGCGTTAGCGACTGACCAGAACGGCTCGAAATTAACACGCACACTCGGCGGGACGGCCTGCGTGGGTAGAGGCGTCTGTATCCCGTTGCCAATCTGCTGCCAGGAAGTAGCCGTGTTGAATATCTCACCATCCACTTGCGAACCTTCAGCCCGCGTCAGCATTGCGCCGACTGTGGATAAGTTCCCACGCACGTGCGACTTTGCGCCCAGAGTCACCGCGCCACCCACAATCGCCACGTTGCCGGTGACATCGCCATCCACAACCAAACTGCCACCCATCACGACCACGTTGCCATGCACGGTTGCGCCCTCTTCGAGCGTGGCTGAGCCGCCGAAGACGACCAGGTCGCCGTTGAGCGTTTCACCGCTTTTCAAGGTGTAAGTGTCGCCGAAAATAACCTTGCCTTCGGCCAGCCCTTTGGCTGAAGCGGATTGGATCGGCGCAAAGATGAGCGCCAGCAGCAGAAAGAACGAAATTAATTTTACAGCTTTCATGTCACACTCCTTGCGGAATTCTCGCAAATTTCCAAATCGAAAGCACCCACAGCAGGCTCCAACCGGTGAACACGAAAGTGATCAACGCCCAAATATGCGGCGGAATGAGGGCCGGCATCACGCGCCACAACACCGTTCCGGCTTCAGCGAGCGCCTGGATTGAAAACCAGAACGCCAGCAGGAAGGATAGCCAGGCAGACAAGATTTTTGCCGGTGAATTGACCACCATACCAAGAACCGGCCAGGTGAGCCAGAGGAGGACGCCCAGCCCACTCAGAACCAGGATGAGAAAACCCCAGAAATTGCGTTGGCGCTGTGTCTTGCGTTGCGCCGCCAGCCGGACCTGGAACCGGTCAGCAAAACCCGAAGCCGGCGCCACCACCTTGGCCGAATGCAATGCCAGGCTGACCTCCGCCAGCGCAGCGCATTGCGAGCAAATTCGCAAATGGGCCTGTAATTGGCGCTTCTGTTCGAACGTCAGCGCCTGGTCTGCGAACATCCAAACTTCAAAAGGCTGGTGATTCATACGGCCTCCTTTCTGTGCGGGCGCGGGGCGCCTCTACTTCCCACAGTTTAGCCAGTTCGCGGCGCGCCCGGTGCAGCCGGCTCTTGACTGCCGGGACGGTCAACGAGAGGGCCTGGGCGATCTCGATTTCGGAGCAATCGTGCCAGTAGCGCAAGACGAGCGCGGCGCGGTCGGTTGGGTTGAGAGATTGGAGCAATCGGTGAAGGTAGACCTGTTCCTGCCGGCGGACGGTTTCCGTTTCCGGGTCCGGCGCGGCGCGGTCGGGGAGTTCCATCTGCGCCTCGTCATCTTCGTCAATCGAAAATGAGATGAAGCGTTTGCGCCGCAGGCGATCAATACAGTGATGTGCAGCGATGGCGAGCAGCCAGGTGGCGAAGGGCCGGCCCCGGTCGTAACGCGTCAGGTTCTGGTAGGTCTTCAGGAAGGTTTCCTGGGCCGCGTCCTCGGCTGCCTCCGGCTCGCCCAGCATCCGGTAGCACAGGTTGTAGACCGGCGTCTGGTATGCTTCGACCAGGTGAGTATAGGCTTCGTCACTGCCGTTCTGCGCCTGTACGATCCAGGTCATTTCTTCGTTCACTGTGGCTCCTGAGTGGGTCGTTCTGCCTAAATATACGCAAGGTGTTAGTGAGGGTTGCAGACAAGACTTTGCCATGCGGCTGCCGCTGAGAAGTCAGCCGAAGCAGATGAAACGAGCCACGCACTTTCAACCTGCGTGGCTCGTTTCATGTAAATTTGTGTGCGCTTTAGCTTCCCAGCGCAACGGCCAGCACGTCGTAATACGTGCCGGCGCCAAAGCCGTCAAACAAGATGTGATCGCCGGGTTTCAGGCTGGGCAATTTCCGCAAGAAGGCGATCATATTGGACGCCGCGCTGACATTGCCGAATTCACTCAGCAGCCAGGGCATCGGGAAACTGATGCCTTCTCTCAGCAGATGCTTTTCCTTCAGTTTGTTGATTTTATAGTTGGCATGGTGGACAATGGCTACCACAATGGGCTTATCCGGCATGCCCAGTTTTTCCATCAGCCGTTGATACGCCTGGTGGACTTCTGTCACAACCTCAACACCAGTGCGCACAAAGAGCTTTACCATACCCATTGGCCCGGCCATGGCGATCGGATCGCCATTTTCGGGTTCGTGCATCAGCCCGGCCACACGGATGTGCGACTGCCCGGCTTGCGACACTTCAACCAGTGAGTGCCCGGGTGTTTTTTGACCCGAGTGGGGGTAATACATGTGCACAGCCAGCACGCCCTCATCGTCGAAGGCCTCATGGTTTTTACCCACCAGGAACTTCATGGTTATGCCTGGGATCACGCCGATCACACCTGCGCCGTTCCCAAATAGTTGCAGGGCATTTTTATCGTGGGTGCGTCGGGTGAAACGACTCAAGCCCTCGATCCCGCCGACCAGGACTTTCTTGCCGTATAGCTCCTCGGCGATGTTAGTTTGCCCGGCGGCAGCCAATTCCGGATTCAGAGCCAGGTTCAACCCGCCGACCGAACTATCGCAGGCTTTATGTACGCTGACTTTTAAGGCGCTGTCGGGGATGCCGGCCCGCCGGCAAATTTGGGCGACGTAGTCATCGGCCACCGGTACACTCATGCCGATCAGCACGGCCTGGATTTCGCCGGGTTGCCAGTCACTGGCTAGCGTCGCCTCGCGCAATAAGCGCGCGCCGACTTCGATTTCCAGTTCGAGATGTTCATCAGCGGTCAAGTCTGGGATGTGGTGTCGGTTGACGAAACCCAATTCCGCCAGGTTCATGTCTTCGCCATCACCCAAGGGTTCACCCAGGCGTTGTTCGATTAGTTCTTTCAAGTGCGCGTTGTCGTAGCTCTCGCCCCAGGCGCCGTACGCGCCGCCGATGCCCACCGCAGAATTGGACACCCGCTCAACCCCAAATGGAATGCCACCCGCAACCGGGATCACCTCCTGCCGGACGCCGGATTGCTGGAAAAATGAAGGGGCAGCAGCGGTTGAATTATCCGCAATTGTATTTTCGCTCATGGCTTGTTACTCCTTGTCGATCAATGGTTATGACAATTAAAACCCAACAATGGTCACAAAGTTGTTTTTCTAATTCTCATCTAATCCCCCATCCAGATGCTCCAGCAAGGATAACCCCGCCCCGAGGGGTGGATGGCTCTAACCGGCCAGTTATCATCCTTCATCTGGTAACTTTCTGTCTCCGCCAGCAAGGGTTTCAAGGCGCGTTCGGCCTGCCATGCGGCCAGATGAAACTCACGCCAATCGCGCCGACGGTCGGCGCGCTGGTTGGCCGAGTAGCGCATACACGCCAGCGCCGCGCCGGCTGATTCGCGCATCCAATCTTTCGCCACGGGTGACTGATACACCGCCGCCAGCGCCGGGATGTAGTCGGCCGAGAGCGAGGCCAGGTAAGCCACGTCCAGTTCCTTACCCTGCGCGGCGCGGGCCACGTTCTGGCGGACGATAAAGGCATCCACGTTGAGCAGGTTCAGCGTCACGGCAAAGTCGATGGCAGCCAGCAAGGTTGCACTAGCGAAGGCGCGTTGGCGGCGCAGGACTTCCAGCACAACCACGGCCGCCAGCAGCACGGCCAGCCAGAGCATGAAGATGTGGGTATAAGCCCGCAGGCGCGAAAAGCCGCAGGCGGCTTCGTAGAGCAGCAGGCGATGGAAGGCTGAGGCCAGAATGATGCCCACCATAGCAGCAAACTCAAGAAGGCCACCGCCACCAATTCGCCGAAACCGCGCTGGGCATATTCGGCATAGGTGTAACCTTGGGTGGTGATGTTCGCCTGACCGCCGAAGAAATATTGGAACTGGATGACGACAAAGACGGCGAAGAGCAATACCACGCTGCCCAGCACGATGGTTGCTTCGGTAAAGCCCAGGAAGGCCGGGAGGAGCGGTTCCTCTTCACCGATCAACTTTTCGTCCCTGCTGTGGGTGGCCGCGTGCAGGAAGACCCCTGCCAGCAGGTACGCGCCGGTCAGGATATACACAGCATCCGGCGCGCGCCGCCCTTTGCGCCGCTCTCCTCCGGCTGGCGGCGATTCTGGCTGGCAAACGTCAGCGGTCGGGCGATCATGCTCCCGGCCAGCCTGAGGAAATTCACCAAGTAATCTGCCAGGCTGTACGAGAACCAGCGCCCACGGATGAAGGTGAGCGCCAACATGCCCAGCAGGAAGAGCGTGAAGGCATGAGATAGTAAGAGACTCAATGGCTCCTGGCGGACAAAGGTCATTGCCGCGCAGAAGACAATCGGCAGCAGCAATAGAAGCGCTTGCCAGGCGGGTTTGATCCCCTGCGCGCCGAGCACGACGAACCCGCCGACCAAGCACAGCAAGACATAAATGGCAAACGAGATGCCGGGGGCGTGCTTCCAGAACAGGAAATAGTATCTGATTATTTGTAAAACCAAACGCGAATGGCAAAAAATGGAATATGATATCGGCATGGCGCAAGTACTTTTAGACCTAGCGTTGTTCGACATATTTTTGCCGTAAAGTCTGCCAGGGCCTGACGGGTGAACGCACACCTGTCAGGCCTTTTTAGTCTCTGGCATGGTAAATCCAAAACCTTTCAAAAAAGGAGAAAGAATGCAGACACCTTGGGAATACCGCTATGCGAATCGCACCCAGCGCATGGGAAGTTCCGTCATCCGGGAACTGCTCAAGTGGACTGAGCAGCCGGATATCATCTCGTTTGCAGGGGGATTACCGGCGCCGGAAGTCTTTCCGGTAAAGCAATTCAAAGAAGCCTGCAACGTCGTCCTGGATGAATTCGGCGCGCAGGCGTTGCAATACAGCACCACTGAGGGCTACCGTCCGCTGCGGGAAATGATCGCCCGCCACACCACCCGCTTCGGGATCGAGATCAGTCCTGATAGCGTCCTGATCACCTCCGGCTCGCAGCAGGCCTTGGATTTCATTGGGCGTGTATTTATCAATCAGGGCGACCATATCGTGGTCGAATCGCCCACTTACCTCGGCGCCCTGCAGGCCTGGAATGCCTACGGGGCGCAATATATCTCCGTGCCATCCGATGAGAACGGCATGGTTGTGGACGAATTGGAAAAAGCCCTGCGGGTGGGGCCCAAGTTCATCTACGTCCTGCCGAACTTCCAGAATCCGGCCGGCACGACCCTCAGCCTGGCGCGCCGCAAACAATTGGTCGAACTGGCCGATCGCTACGGCGTGCCAATCATCGAAGACGATCCTTACGGCCAGCTCCGCTACGAGGGCGAACACCTGCCCTCAGTCGTCACCCTCGACAGCCAATACCGCGGCGATGACGGCACCTACACCGGCAACGTCATCTACCTGAGTACCTTCTCAAAGCTGCTGGCACCGGGCATCCGCCTGGCATGGATCATCGCGCCGCAGGAGGTGATCCGCAAACTGGTGATGGCCAAGCAGGCCGCCGACCTGCACACGGCCACCTTCAACCAGATGGTCGCCTATGAGGTCGGTAAGCATGGCTTTTTGGATGAACATGTCAAGTTCATCCGCACCACCTACAAGGAACGCCGGGATGTCATGCTCGAGACGATGGATGAGGTCTTCCCGTCGGAGGTGCGCTGGACCCACCCGGAAGGAGGCATGTTCCTGTGGGGCATCCTGCCGCAGGGCATGGACGCGGCCGAGGTGCTGAAAGTCGCCATCCAGAAGAAAGTGGCCTTTGTGCCTGGCGGGTCATTTCACCCCAACGGCGGCGGAGAGAACACCATGCGCATCAACTTCTCCTTCTCCTCGCCGGATGTCATTCGGGAGGGCATTACCCGCCTGGGGTTGTTGTTGCGCGAACTGGTGAAAAAATAATTCACTTGTAGGCTTTCACGCGGTTGCGCCCGCTCTGTTTGGCGGCGTAGAGCGCCTGATCGGCTTGATCCAACAGGCTGTCAAGATCCGGCGCGCTTGCGTTCATCACGGCTGCGCCCCAGGCTGATGGTTATTCGAACAGCTCCTGCGGAGGTGATAAACCGTTCGTCGGTCACATATACGCGCAGGCGCTCGGCCACCTGGAGCGCGGCGGCCAGGTCAATTTCAGGCAGCAGCAAGACAAATTCCTCGCCGCCATAGCGCCCCAGCAGGTCAATATCACGGATATTGCTGCGGCAGCGCTGCACCAGTGTTTGCAGGACCTGATCACCGACCGTATGACCATGCCGATCGTTGACCCGCTTGAAGCGATCCAAATCCAGCATGATGGCTGAAAGCGGCCGCTGGAAGCGCCGCGCCCGGCTGAATTCCTGCCGCGCCCGCTCGAAGAAACCGCGCCGGTTGTAAGCGCCGGTCAGCGGATCGGTTACGGCCAGGATTTGCACCTCGGCGAAGAGACGGGCATTTTCCAACGCAACCGCCACCTGGTTGGCAAAGGCCACCGCCAGGCGCTGATGGTCGGCGGTAAAGTAATCCGGCTGCGTTCCGTCTATTGCCAACATACCCAACACCCGATTATGCACGATGAGCGGCACGCCCAGCCAGGAACGGATGTGGTCATGCGGCGGCTGGCGGAAATTTGCATAGGCTGCGCCCACCTCGCCCAACATGTAAGGCTGCCGCGTGGTGATCACGATCGAGTTGGGGTTATCGCCCGGTATCGGGAAACGCACGCCGATAATCGCATTCACATCCGGCCAGCCGCGCCCGCCGACGATTTCAAGATAGCCCTCGCCCAGCAGTTGCACCGAGGCGCTGTCATAAGGCACAACCCGCGCCAGTTGTTCCAGGATTTGCGCCACGGCATCGTCGTGCTTCAGGGTGGAAGCCACCCCCTCCTGGCAGCAAGCCGCGGTGCAGCGGCGAACCACCTTCTACCTGCTGGTGGCTGCGCTGCTGGCCATCCTCTTTG
>DYHT01000009.1:5598-64799 GCA_020723995.1 Chloroflexus sp. | reverse complement strand
GCGCTCCACCCGCACGGTGGCTTTGGGTAGTTCGGGTTTTAAGGTGCTGACAAAACGGTACACCCCCGCAGTTCGGGGGTACACCGCCGAGTACGATCCAGGGTAGCCGCGCTCTTTCAAACGTTCACAAATGGCGGCGGTTTCAACGTTCCGGCTAAGCTGCGGGGCGGCTCTGGCAAGACTCGCGGCCACAAAAACCACCTGTGCTGCCTCCGAACGCCTGAATCGCGCAGCCTTAGCCCCGTCAGCCTTCAGCCGGTGGTTAGCTGTGCGGCGGGTTAGCAGAAGCAACGTGCCAGGCGACACCCTATGGTCAGCTCTGGCAGGACGCCGCTCAGGCGCCTTGGCTGGCCCTCGACAATCTTGGCGCCAAATACGCGCATTGAGGGCTTCCCCAAGCCGTTGGCAACACTGTCAACCGCTTCAACGGCCCGCGCAATTTCACCGCGCGTGGCGACAATGCCTATGGCATGAGCAGCCCCGCCACGAACAATCGCATCCCGACCTTCGATAGCTGACAAGAGCTGCGAGATCGCAGGCCACCCAATTCTCCTAAGGAGAGTGATAGCACTGAATCGCACGAGCATGTCCGGATCAGCCAATGCAGGTATCACCTGTTCAGGGTTAGGAAATGAGTGTACCCATGGTCGGATGCGACCATCTAACGTATGAAACCGCACTATGAGAGGATGCTCTGGAGGCAAGTAGAAAGTATTGAAGAACTCGAAAAGGCAACGTTTGGCTTGTTGGTCTTTCACCTTAATCGAGGGACGATCATCAAGCGACGCCTTGCTGGTCCGGTAAGGCGTGAACCCTGCGCGATAGAGATGTTCGAATAGTGTCTTGGCGAATAGCAGTGCAAGTTCTCGTTACTCGTGCATTCTGTTTTACTTCTCCTTCTGCCTCACGGCCTAACGGTCGGTGTGAGCCGCGCCCCTCCGCCCGCCGCTGGCCACCGCGCTCGGCGAGAATATTGCGATTGACAACGATGTGATGAACGCCTCGCTCGCCGAATATCGTTTCGGCGGCGTTCGCCACTGGCGAATTCATTCTGCGGGTGCGAGATGATGGCAAGGGATTCACCGCGCCTGATCGGGTGAGCGACCTGGCCGCCGTCGGTCACTACGGGCTGATGGGGATACAGGAACGCGCCGACCTAATCGGCGCGCAACTGACGATTCAATCCGCGCCCGGCGGGCGCACGGCGATCGAATTGAGATTGCCCCTGTCGTAGGGGTGAGTCGGCAACGCGCCACTACTCCGCGATCACGAGGTGGGCTACATCGTCCTACAACCGTTCATTGCAACCAGGCCTCGATTTGAGCCATGGCCGACTCGGCCCATCCCAGTTTCAAGTGGTTCAACCCGTTCATCACCACGCTGCCGCCGGGATTGCCAATGCCGGTGCTATCCATGCACGAGTCAATGAAAACCACCCCGTCGCTGGGGCCTGTATGCTCGTTGTGTATCGTCGGAATGTCGTTTGTATCGCCACAGAGCAAGTAGACAGCTACCGATGTCGACATGCCTGCATTTCGGGTCGCATTGACGAGCGAGCCCTGATTGATAGCGTAATCAATCCCATAGCCATAGGTGTAGAAGCCCCAGCCGCCATAGTACGTGGTATACCAATCCTGCTCCCAAGTCGGGAGCGGATAAACGTCGTCCCATCGGGCCAGCATCTGTTTCTGGCCGGGGAAGAAGTTGCCCGTCGCCGTTGTGTAAATCGAAAGTTCGGGGTGGTAGCGCCAGGCACCCCAGCGCACCATGTAGGTATGCGGCGACGGCGCATTCACGGTGCCCCCACATTCGGGATAGATGCTGAAGTTGTGCCACCATCCGTGGCGAAAGATATAATCGAATCCCCGGTTCGGATTCCCAAGCAGAATCGAGCGGCGCACATCGTTCGCATAAGCCGTGCCCCAGGCCTGCTTGACACTGGAGACGTACATCCGGGCCGCAAACGCCCCCTTGCTCCAGCCGACGACATCCACCTGGCTCGCGCCGGTCCTGGATTTAATTACCTGGAGGGCATCGTAAATCTGCTCCGCCCAGTAGTAATTGTCGCCCTGCTTGTGCGGGAAGTTGATGGCAAAGACCTTATACCCCCGGCTGCTGAGATATTGCATCAATCCGGTGCTGGGGCAGGAGATCGCCCCACAACCGAAGCCTCCCAATTCATTCGGGTTGGCCCAGGCACGGTCAGCGGTGTCGTTCGCGCCATGCACTAACAGGACGGGAACAGGCCTGGCGTTGGTGTCCCAGCCCGGTGCATAGTAGAGCAGAAAGCGGCTGGAGTGTGGCCGAGCCACGTTGTTGAAGAAAGTCAGCCGCTGCCCAGTCTGATCGCCGCGTCCGTCGGGAGGATAATTCTCGGCCAGGAAATTCGCGTTGTTATCTTTCCAACGCTCTACTTTGACCCATCCATTGGCCACCGAGGTATAGGTTGCCTCCAAGGTATAGGAAGAAGTCGCGGAGGCGATCCCCGGCAAGCCAGCAATGCCTCCGGCGAGCAGGCTGATGAGCATCAGCAGTGGCAGAATCATCCATCGCTTTCGTAGTGTGAAACGTGCGCCCATTTTCATTCCTCCTGATTGCTGAAAAATCGTCTGAGTTCCCGCTTCAGAATCTTTCCGGCTGGCGAGAGCGGCAGGTTCTCGACGAACCGGAGGTGCTTGGGGACCTTGTAGGCGGCCAGCCGGCCGCGCAAGAATTCGATCAACTGTGTGGCTGTGAGTGCAGCGCCGGGCTTCCCTGACACAGGGTCAGGACTTCGCAACACCACGAACGCCGCGCCCACTTCCCCCCACTTTTCGTCGGGCACGCCGACTACGGCGCATTGCCCCACCGCCGGATGCTCGTACAAGACCTTCTCGATCTCCGCCGGATAGACGTTTTCGCCGCCGGAGATGAACATATCCTTCTTGCGGTCCACGATGTAGTAGAAGCCATCTGCGTCTACGCGGGCTAGATCACCCGTGTGGAACCAACCCTCGGCATCCACTGCCTCGGCCGTGGCCCGGGGGTTGTTGCGATAGTCCCCCGCAGGGGGAAAGTACCCCGAACACATTGTGGGGCCGCGCAACACCAGTTCGCCCACTGCGCCGACCGGCACCGGCCGGTTGTGATCATCTACCAGCCGCGCTTCCACAAAATAGTTGGGCCGCCCGATGGAGCCGGCTTTCGAGGCCGCGAATTCCGGCCCTATGCTGAACACGCCCGGGCCGAACTCGGTCATGCCGAATCCCTGCTTGAAGGGTACGTCGTGCACCGCCCGCCAAGCCTCAGTCAGCGGGATGGGCAGAGGCGCGCCGCCGCTGGTCAAGAAGCGGACGCTAGAGAAATCCGTCGTCTTGAAGCGGGGCGATTGGAGCATCTGCTGATACTGCGTCGGGACACAGAAAAACATCGTGGGCCGTTCCCGCTCGATCAGTTCCAACATCCGCTCCGGGTCCCAGCGGCGCAAGATGATGACCGTGCCGCCCAGGGTGAGCAATGGAAGCGTGTAGACCAGCAGTCCGCCAGTGTGGAACATGGGCGAGTGGGTGATCGTCACGTCGTCCCGGTTCACCTCGTGGATGATCGTATTCAGTGTGTTCCAGGCGATCATCCGATATGAGATTTGAGCGGCTTTGGGGAGCCCTGTCGTGCCGCCGGTGAACAGCAGGCAAACGATGTCCTCCTCGCTCACGCCCTCCGTGGTCACCGGGTCTGTCTGTGCGGTCAACAGTGTTGCCTCATAAGGCCGGCTGCCTGCGAGACCGCTCCCTTCGAGATGCAGGTAATGCGCGACAGAGGGACAGGTCGGCTGCGCCTGCGCGATAGAGTCCTTGAACCCGTCGGAATAGATCAAAACGCGAGGCGTAGTCAGGTTGATTAGATCGGCGAGTTCGCGCGGATGCAGGCGCCAGTTGAAGGGCACAAAGATCGCCCCCAGTTTGCCGCAGGCGAAAACGGCGTCGAGATACTCGATGCCGTTGAGGGCTACCATCCCGACCCGCTCACCACGGCCCAGGCCGACTTCGTGCCGCAGCCAGTTGGCCAGCCGGTTCGCCCGCTCGTTCATCTGCCGATAGGTGAAGCGGCCAGCCTCCCCCTGGGCGGCGTCTACAACGGCCAGGCGGTCGGGCCAGTACAGCGCTGCGCGCCCCATCCAGTCGCCGATGTACATCGCTGCACCTTACAATGTCCAGCGGAAGGCGGCGGTGGCCATCGCCAGCCCCCCGCCCGTCGCACAGAAGACGACGTGATCGCCGCGCCGCAGTCGGCCCAGTTCCACTGCATCGTCCAGCGTCATTGGGATGCAGGCCGATCCGGTGTAACCCCACTTGTGCATGATCCAGTGGGTTTTGCTCATCGGCTGGCCCAGCGCGGCCATCGTCGCTTCGATTGTCCGCAAGTTCAGTTGGGTGAAGAAGAACATGGCAATCTCGTCCAGCCGCAGCCCGGCCTTGGCCACCACCTCGCGCACCAGCAGTGGCCAGCGTTCGCTGTTGAAGGTGGCCGGGAACTTGCGGGCGAACTCGACGTGGGGTGGGCCTAGATCATCCACCGCATCAGGCGTGGCCGGCCGGAATGTGCCGCCGGTGTAGATGCCGAGCGCATCGTGGTACATACCGTCGGCGACGAGTCTGGCCGCCAGGAAGCCGGGCGTGTCTCCGGCCCCCAGCACGACTGCCCCGGCCCCGTCGGCGAACAGGGTGCAGGTGTACTTGTCGCGCCAGTTCAGGAAGCGGGTCATGCCGTAGGCGCCGACAACGAGGATGTACTTGTAGTCAGGGTCGGCAGCGATGGTCTTTGCGGCGATGTCCAGACCGGTCACCCAGGCGGCACAGGCGCAGTTGACGTCGTAGGTCCCGGCATTCCTGGCGCCGAGTTTTGCCTGCACCACCGAGGCCGTCGCCGGACTGGGGTAATCGGGCGTGTCGGTGGCGACGAGGATCAAATGCAGGTCGGTTGGCGCGATTCCGACGCGCTGGAGGGCTTGTTGAGCCGCCAGAGTCGCCAGGTCGGAGGTCGCCTGATCGTTGGCCATCACGTGGCGTGTCTCGATGCCGACGTTTTGCACCAGCCACTCGTCCACCGGCTCGCTCAAGACGGCCTCCAGTTCGGCGTTGGTCAGAACCCGCTCCGGCACGTAGCGGCCTGTGCTGAGGATCTGCGCATATCGAGCCATCAGGCGACCAAGAGCACAGCCTCGCCGCCGAGCACCTGCTCTCTGCGCTGGTTGAAGCAGTCCGTGTTCAACGTGACGATACCTTTCTCTGGTTGGTAGCCAGTGACCTCCACCTGCGCGGTGACGGTATCGCCGGGGAAGACCGGCTTGAGGAACCGCAGCCGCTGTTCGAGGTAGATCGCGCCGGGGCCAGGCAACTGCGTCCCCAGGACAGCCGAGATCAGACCGGCGGCGAGGAAGCCGTGCGCCACCCGACGTCCTAATTGGGTCGTCCGAGCGAAGGCGTCGTCGAGGTGCAGGGGGTTAGTGTCGCCAGTGAGGCGGGCAAAGGCCTGTACGTCCTCTTCGGTGATGGTCCGGGTGAGCGAGGCGGTGACGCCCACCGTATAAGGCCGAAGGCTTCGTCCTGAGGGGCCCAGCCCCGAAGGGTTGAAGGATGATTCATCCTTTCGCCGCCTGCCCCCGCGCGGTTTGCGGGGGTCACCCTTCATCCTTCCCTTTGTGCGCGTCGAGGAAGTTGAAAAGGGCTTGCCGGAAGGCCTCAGGCTTTTCGATGTGCGGCGAATGCCCGCAGTCGGGGATCACTTCCTCATGATATACCCCGCCTTGAGCGCGGTACTCATCCAGCACGGCGCGCATTTGCGAGACCATGGGCTGCGGCGGGTAGACCTCCGCGCCCGGCCAGCCGGGCACAGCCCCAAGTTGGCCGAGGAAGCCGAAGTCGAACAGCGAAGTGTCCGACACGATCTGGTCGTCGGCGCCCCGGATCCACAACACGTCAGGTTTCGGCGTGATTTGGGCGAAGCCGCTTAGGTTGCAGTATTTGGGCGAGATGGCGTTGTTCATCCCCTTCGTCCCCGGTGCCACGGTTGGCCAGTTCGGTGAAGTCGCCATGTCGCCCGGGTAGTTGTCGTCACCGACCTTCGTGCTGAGCACGGCCGAGACGAAAATCTCTTCCCGTTCACCGGCGACGCGGAACGGGGGCTTGAAGAAGAACGTGTTCATCACCTTGCGAGGTGAGAAGTCGCTCTCCTCACCGCGATTCCCCGCCGCCAATCGCTTGACGAACTCCGGGTTGGCAGTGCCGCCGCCCGAGCCGGCGTAATCCGGCCAGCACGGCATCCCAGTGATGTCCTTCGTCCCGCCGAAGCCGTAGGGGGAGAGCGGGTCAATCAGGGCGAGCGAGCCAACTTCAGTCGGGTGATCTAGCGCATACTGCATCACGATGCCGCCACCCACCGACCAGCCGGCCAAGTGGGGCTTGCGGAGGCCAAGAGCAGTCACCAGCGCGTACAGCTCGTTGGCAAAATCCCGCAGGCCGCGCGTAGCATCCACCGGCTTGGTCTCGGACTCGCCGAATCCGCGCAAGTCAGGTGCCAAGCCACGGTAACGCGGCGAGAGCGCAGCCAGCGTCTCCTCGAAAAAGCGGGACGAAGAGATGTTGCCGTGCAAAAAGAGCACGGGCACTCCGTCCTCCGGCCCGCTCGTCAGGAGATGTGTCTTCAGGCGAGGGGTGGTGACAATCTTGGAAGTGATTCCTTGTAACAAAGCCTCAGTCATTTCAGCCTCCTTGGGTCTCTTGACCCTGTGTAGGGGGATGGCTGTCCATCCCGTGCCGGATAAAAGCGAGCATGCTCTCGACGACGGCCTCCGGCGGGCGTTCGTCGTTCCAGAGCACCCAGCGCATTCCAAGAAAATCGGCGATGCCCATCAGGCAATAGGCTAAGCACTCCGGGTCGAGACGGCGGAGTTGGCCGACGTCCATCGCCTGAGATAAACCCCGGACGTAACCTTCGGCCAACAGACGGTAATACCAGCGAAAGAGGTCTTCATCCACAAACTCCGCCTGACGGACGATCTTGTATAGATTTCGATGTTGATGGGCAAACGTGAAGAACACGCGGAAGCCGACGCGCTCCATTTCAATCCGGTCGGTGAGGCCTTCAACAGCGATGGCGATCTCGCGGCGCAGCCGATGGCTCAACTCTTTGACCAATTCAATGAAGATGGCCTTTTTGTCGGGGAAGTAGGTGTAAAAGGTTCCCTGGGCTACGCCGGCGCGTTGGGTGATCTCGACGATGCCGGCTCGCTCGTAGCCCGTTTCACCGAAGACCACCTCCGCCGCGTCGAGGAGTTTTTGGCGGGTCTGTTGGCCGCGTGGGGTAGACGGTTGGCTCGGCACAGGATTCGGGAGTGATGTTGACACTTGATTCAACTTTCATGAACATTATAGCGTGTATTTTGGCGTTTGTCAATCTGGTGGGAGGACTGGGCGAATCCGGGCGATGTCGTCAGCCGGGTCCACCCAGGGCGAAGCGTTTCCGAACAGCAGGTGGTCAGCGGCGCTGGCTGCCAGTACATTCCAGACGACTTTCGAAACCGGTCGCATGTAGATCGAGCCGCTCACTGATCCCCCACCTTGACTTCGCTCTCCCAAAAGTCATAAACTACGCCGGCTCTGGAAGCGATTTCAATCTTGATCAGATGCGTCCCCGAGGCGGCCTCCCACTTGAAACGGATGGTCGCCGTCTGGAAGGGCGGAATGGCCTCGGAGGTTTGATACACCTCTTTGCCGTCCACCAAGAAACGGACGATCACCGGGGTGTGGGGCGAGGTCTGGCTGGCGATCTGAGCCGTGATCTCCAGGGGCGTCCTGGCCGTCGGCGCCTGGGGCGCGAGCGAGCCGGTCAGGGCAAAGGGCTGATCCCCCGGCGAGACCGGCGGCCCGTGCACCATCGAACCCATTTGAGTCGTGGTCAGCCACTGCAGGCCCCAGATCAGCGCCACGAGGATCACCACACCAATTAGCACACCGAGGAGGACTTTTCTCTCGCGCACCGTTCCTGCTCCAGTCTGGCCTACCCGAAACTTATCCGCGCATTTTTACACCTGCTACTTGCTTCAACGTTATGGTCGCTTGATTCCCTTTATCGGTAACCCCTTTTGCTCCGGCACTTCCAGCGTGAACACGCTACCCTGGCCCAAGCTGCTCTCGACCCCGACCCGCCCGCCATGCCGCTCGACGATGTGCTTGACCAACGTCAGGCCAATGCCCGCGCCACCGGTCGTCCGTGCCCGCGACTCATCTCCGCGATAGAAGCGCTCGAAGATGTGTGGCAGGTCTTCCGGCGTGATGCCGTGCCCGGTATTCATTACGGCCAGCCGGGCCAAGCCATCGGTCGCCTGCAGTCGGACGGTCACCCGGCCGCCGGGCGGCGTGTGGCGTAGCGCGTTGTCGAGCAGGTTGTCGACCGCCTGGGTTGCCAGCCGGTCGAGCCGCACCGCGTCGCGCGCCCACGCGCCGGTAGATTCGGCCCGGGCCAGCGCACTCAGGTCCTCGACCAGCCGGCTCAGGCGGGCGGCCTCGTCGCGGATACGGCGATAGGTGCTGGCCTCGGCCGGGAAGACGCCGTCCTCCAGCGCGGAGGATTGGCGGTGCGTTCTCCGCTGGATGGCTGAACTCAAATTTGACTATTCCTGTCGTCTACTGTAAACTATCCCCATGGACATTGACTTGGCACTCTACCGGAACGAAATGCACGTGGCCTCCCGGCCGCTGGTGCGCCTCTCAGCCATAGATATTTCGCCCGACCGGCCCCAGCGCACGCTGGTATTCATCCACGGTTTTGGGGGCAAGGCCCGGCAGTGGGTTTACCAGTTGCAAAAATTCTCGCTGGAAAACCGCGTCATCGCCCTCGATCTGCTCGGCCATGGCGGGAGCGCCCATCCCCCGCTCATCGAAGATTACACCACCGAAAATGTCTTCCTCCACCTGGCCGCCTGGGTGGAGACGCTCGACCTGCGTGAACCGGCGGTGCTGGTCGGCCATTCGCTCGGCGGCTACCTGGCGCTGCTTTACGCCTTGCGTTTTCCCGAGCGTGTGGGCGCGCTGATTCTCGTTAATCCATTCTTCAGCGTGCGCCAGTTATCGCCCATTCTGCAACTGGTTTTCAAGCGTCCCTTACTCAACACGTCCATCATCGAACGCGTACCCTACCGGCTGTTCCGCATCGTCATTGATGTGACCAGCCTGCGTTTTGGCGGCGGTGGCGATGGCATCCACACTCTGCCCGAGTCGGTGCGCATCCAGACCGCCCTGGATTACAAGCGCGCCGCCCCGGGCATTTACAACATCTCGCGTACGCTGCGTGATCTGACCCCGGAACTGCCGCGCGTGACAATGCCGGTGCGAGTACTGTGGGGCGAACGCGACCAGTCCCTCGCTCCCGGCTCATTTTCCGAACTGGTCCACGCCTTACCGAATGCGCGCGCTGAAGCCATTCCAGTCTGCGGGCATGTACCCCACCAGTGTCACGCGGCGCGCTTTAATCAACTGGTGTTGGATTTCCTGACACCCAATCCACCCCTTGTATTGACCTCTCTAATGTGTTAAAATCGTCCCTGTTGTCCCAAATGTAGGGGGACATGGTGTGTGATGCGCTATATATGGCGGCTACATTTGTTCTAAATATCATGGTTGCCGAAGATCGGCAACCATCACGGAGAGATAAGCTATGCGTTGCCCATATTGCCAATACGGTGACTCGAAAGTTATTGATACGACTCACGATAGTCACGGCGGTATTCGTCGCCGCAGAGAATGTCAACGTTGCAAACAACGCTTCAGCAGCTCAGAGCGCCCGATCCTGGCGACACCGCTGATCGTCAAGCAAGACGGAACGCGCCAGGAGTTCGACCCCGATAAGCTCGAGCACGGCATCCGCATCGCCTGTGCAAAACGCCCGGTCTCGGCTGACGCTATAGAACGCCTGGTGGGAGGCGTGGAAACGGAGCTTCAAGAAATGGGCAAGGCTGAGGTGTCCTCGCGCATTGTTGGCGACCTGGTCATCAACGGTTTGAAGGAACTCGACCAGATCGCTTACATCCGCTATGCGATTGTCTACTTGCGCCTGGATGACTTGCACGCCCTGCGCCGTGAAATAGATAGACTTTTAGAAGGTAAATAATTTTGAGGAGCACACAATAATGGTATTCAAGGCTGTCACTTCCAAGCACGGATTACTGCCAACACCGCCCATACCGGATGATCTCCCCTGTGTAGAACTGACCGAAAATGCCCGCCAGGTGCTGGTGCGCCGTTACGTCCGCCGCGGCGAGCAGGGCGAGCCGGTTGAAACACCGGAGGAAATGTTCTGGCGGGTGGCCTATCATATCGCCACGGCTGAGGAAGCCTACGGTGGGGATGTGATGGCTACCGCCCGGGATTTTTATACTTTATTGACCAGCAAGAAATTTTTTCCCAATTCTCCCACCTTCACCGGCGCAGGTACACCTCTTGGGCAGCTTGCAGCCTGTTTTGTTTTACCCATCAGCGACGACATGGGCCGCGACCCGGCCGGCATCTTCCAATCGCTGCGCGATGCAGCCCTCATCCAGCAAACCGGCGGCGGGAACGGCTTTTCCTTTTCACGCCTGCGGCCGAAAGGAGCGTTGGTCAAATCCTCCGCCGGGCAAGCCACAGGTCCGGTGGGCTTCCTGCGCGTCTATGATCATGCCTTTGGCGAGATTGCGCAGGGCGGGTCAAGGCGTGGGGCCAATATGGGAGTCCTGCGCGTTGACCATCCCGATATCGAAGATTTCATCAGCTGCAAAACCGACGAGAACCAGATCACCAACTTCAACATCTCGGTCGGCATCACGGACGCTTTCATGCGCGCCGTACGCGACGACGCCGAATGGGAATTACGCTTCCCGGAGGTGAATTCGCCTGAATACCGCGCCTTGAGCGGCACGCTCGAGCAGGCCGAGCAGGCCGGTGTTCCGATCCGTGTCTATCGAAAGGTGAGGGCACGCGAACTGTTCACTAAGATTGTGCAGCAAGCGCATCACAATGGCGAGCCGGGCATGTTGTTCTTGGATACCATCAACCGGTCAAACCCAGTACCCCACTTATATCCATTAGAGGCGACAAATCCATGCGGAGAGCAAGCATTAGGTCCCTACGAAAACTGCTGCCTGGGTTCGGTCAACCTGAACGAGCACTGCGCACCAGAGGGTAGCGTGGACTGGGACTCCCTGCGCCGCAGCGTGGAGCTTTCGACCCGTTTCCTGGATGACGTGGTGGACGCCAATGCCTACGTCCCGGCCGTGCCGCAGCTCAAGCAGGCTGCGCACAAGGCGCGTCGCATCGGACTGGGCATCATGGGCCTGGCGGACTTGATGTACCACGTCGGTGTACGCTATGGCTCCCCTGAGGGCCAGGAATTTGGTGGACAGGTGATGGAATTCGTGCGGTATCATGCCATGCGCACCAGCATCCAGTTGGCAAAAGAACGCCAGTCTTTCCCCGCTATCCAGGGCAGCATCTACGATCCTGATGCCCTGACCTGGACCCCACCTCAACCGCTCGCCCCATACACGCGTGATTGGAGCCGCCCGCGCTTGGATTGGGAGGAGATCATTGTCGGCCTTCGTCGTCACGGTATCCGTAACGCCGCCCAGACCACCGTCGCACCGACCGGCACGATCGCCACGGTCGCTGGCTGTGAAGGCTACGGCTGCGAACCGGTTTTCGCTCTGGCTTATGTCCGCCATGTCAACGACAACGGCCGGGATCTGCAATTGACCTACGCCAGCCCGCGTTTCGAACGGGCGTTGGCCGCGGCCGGTATGGACAATAAGATCCGCCAGAAGATTATCGAACGCGTAATGGAAGGAGGCACCTGCCAGGATATTCCCGATGTGCCTGAAAGCATCCGCCACACCTTCGTTGTGTCGGCAGATATCAACGCTGAGGAACACGTCCGTATGCAGGCGGCCATGCAAGCATTTGTAGATAACAGCTTGAGCAAATGTGTCACCGGAGATACGCTGGTATTGACGGATCAAGGTTTGGTGCCAATCGCCAGCTTGTCGGATATGCGCTTGTCCGGCCAATTCGCGGCGCACGAACTGAGAATCGTCTCCCCGGTTAGCACTGAGCGAAGCGATTATTTCTACTACGGAGGAATGCGCGAGACTCGCCGCGTCCTATTGAGCTACGGATACGAAATTGAAGGCACGCCTAACCATCGCATCCATGTTCTTAAAGGCGATGGCTCAAACGGTTTCGTGATGCTGGACGAACTGAAAATTGGTGATACCGTTGTGCTATATACCGGTCAGCAGGTTTTTGGCCCTGCCGGGCAGTCTTTGTTACCATACCAGGGCAGATGGAATACATGCGCAAAGAAAATACATTTCCCGGAAAACATGTCCACTGAGCTGGCTTATGTAATGGGCTGTATCACATCTGAAGGCAGTATCTATCAAAATGGTGTGCAGATATGCAATGGGGATCGGCTGTTACTGGGACAATTGGGGGACTTGTTCAGAGTATTGTTCGAGTTGGAATATCACATTTGCCAGGATATACGGCGTGATAGTGTTTTCAGCCTGCAAGTTAACTCTTGTCCCCTGCGTGATTGGCTGCTTACGGCGTTGGGCATGGAGGCTGGCGCTCGCAACAAAATTATTCCTGATTGTATCTTGCGTGCCAGCCGTGCCGAAGTTGCTGCCTTCTTACGCGGTCTGTTCTTGGATGCGTTTATGACCCTGGATGGGCGAACGTTTGGCATCACACTTGCCAGCCGTCGATTGATCCGCCAGCTTCAGACACTCTTGCTAAACTTTGGAGTATTTGCTTCGCTACACAAATCTGCCGAGCACGCATGGAACTTGAATGTGAGTGGTCGGGCGTTGGAGCAATTGGCTGCTTTCGTTGAGTTCGACGAGGTTTGGAAGAATCAGCGCATTCGGATTCGCGGAGAAGGTCGGAGCAATATCCTTCACAATTACGGAACGCTGCTCCCTCCTGAGACAACCATTCATCTGCGCAGAATGCAAGAAGAATCAACTTGCTCTCTACGCAGCCTATATGGTCAGCAGACAGCAGAGTACCAGCGAGCCAGGGTCAATTTGCTTCAAGGTTATCGCTTGGAACGCAGACTGGCTCAAAGCGTCTATCGACACTTCAACGACATATCGTTACCCTATTTGCAGAATTTCTTTACGAACGATGCTGATGGAATGATGTACGTCAAGGTGAAACGTATCGAGATGGGTTTCAATGAGGTCTTCGACATCAGCGTGCCGGGCAGCCATTCATTCATCGCCAATGGTTTATGCAATCACAACACGATTAATTTTTCCGAAACTGCCACCGGAGAGGATGTCGCTAAGGCTTACATGCTGGCCTGGGAATTGGGCTGCAAGGGGATTACGGTTTACGTGACCGGCTCGCGTGAAAAAGTGGTCTTGGAGACTAAAGCTACGGCGAATAAAAAGCAAGCCGAAGGCCTGCCGGTGGTAGTCGAAAATTTCCAGTCTCCGCAAGGAGAGGCGCTGCGTGTTCCAGACGGGGAAGCTGTGCGCTCCCCTAACGGGGAGGCTGCGCGACGAGATGTCTCTGCGGATATCATTGCCACCCAGATAGCCGCCTGGCATGAATCCAAGAAGCCGCGCCCGCGCGCCTTAATTGGCCGCACCTACCGGGTAGAGACACCGCTCGGAAAGGCATTTATCACCGTCAACGAGAACGGCGGCGGGTATCCCTTCGAAGTGTTCATCAACACAGCCAAGGCCGGTTCCGAGACCGCCGCCGTCTCGGAGGCGATCGGGAGGCTGATCTCGTATGTCTTGCGGCTCGCCTCGCCGATTGCGCCGCGCGACCGGCTTGCGGAGGTGGTCAAACAACTCTCCGGCATTGGCGGTGGACGCTCACTTGGCTTCGGGCCGCACCGCGTCCGCTCCTTGCCGGATGGCGTTGGCCAGGTGCTGAATGAGTACCTGAAAGGCGAGACGGACGTGGAGGCTGTGGCGCAGAAATTCTCCGGCAGCGGGCATTTCGGTGAAGAGTTGCTGGACGATACGCCCAAGCAGATGCCGCTCCAGATGGGCGACCTTTGCCCGGAGTGCGGCGAAGCCACGATGGTCAATGAGGAGGGATGCAGGAAGTGTTATACATGTGGGTATAGTGAGTGTTAGTGGGTCTTAAGAGGAAACTATGCCGAAACGTCTGGTTGTCGTTGCTGGAAATATCGGGGTAGGGAAAACCTCCCTGACTGAACGCATTGGAGCTCGGCTGGGCTGGCGCACCGAATACGAATCGGTAGCTGATAACCCTTACCTGCCGGATTTTTATACCGATATGCGCGCCTGGGCGTTTCATCTGCAGATATATTTCCTGGGGCACCGCGCCCAGCAATACCTCGAAGCGGCGCGTGACCCGCGCTCGGCCATCCTCGACCGCAGCATTTACGAGGATGCCTATATTTTCTCGCGCGCCTTACTCCACATGGGCAACATGAGCGAGCGCGATTACCTGGCTTACCGCCGCCTCTTTGACCTGGTGATGGGCAGCCTGCCTTCCCCCAATTTGCTGGTGTACTTGAAATGTCCCGTCGAAGTGCTGATGGAGCGCATCCGTCGCCGCGCCCGCAACATCGAGACCGGCCTCTCGGCCGATTACCTCTCCCTGCTGGATTTATTCTATAACGAGTGGCTGCAGGCCTACGACCTCAGCCCGGTGCTGACCATCCGCACCGACGACCTGGATTATGTTCACCAACCGCAGGCGCTGGAGATTGTCGTCGAGCATATCCAGGAGAAGCTGGGAGGCAAGGAAGAATTAGACTTGAGGGTGGGTAATTGAAGTGTTTAGCTTAGGAGAAAGCACAGTTTATTGATTTAGATCGCTAATGGCCGAACCTGACGGGATTCTTAAAAAATCGTTTCTTGACTTCGAGTCCCCGATGTGCTAGAATGAAAGCGCTTATATCCCCTTAATCAAGAATAACCGTGGCTAATCCTCGTCGTCCCCTACGGCTCAATATCGGATTTTTAATCAACCAACCGATTGGTTCGAGCCGTGATTTTAATTTTGATTACCCCAAGATGCAGTTGGGGGACGATCTGATACTGACCGAGTTCAAAGGCACCGCCCGGCTCAGCCGCACTCCACAAGGCCTCTTGCTCCAGGCTGATTTTGAAGGCCATTCGAACCTGGATTGTGTGCGCTGCCTGGGTACTTTTGACCAACCCCTGAAGTGGACGTTGACCGAACTGTATGCCTTCGATAAACGCTCCGTCACTGAATCCGGCCTGATCCTGCCCGAAGACGGTCATATTGACGTGGAACCGCTGATGCGTGAGTGTGCGCTGCTTGAAGTTCCCATCAGCCCGGTTTGTAAACCGGATTGCAAAGGCCTGTGCCCGCAGTGCGGCGAGGATCTGAATTACGGCGACTGCGGCCACCGGAACACGGCCTCCGCATCGCCGTTCGCAGCCTTGAAGCCACTGCTGGGAGAATGAGATCCTATGCCGGCTATCTGTCAGGAGGGTAAGTAACCGTGTCACATCCGGATCGGCGCAGACTGCACAGGGAAGCTTTGAGCATACTCCTGGAGAAGGCGTCCTTGCAGGGCTACCTGACCACGGATGACCTGGTGGAGCTGTATCCCGAAATCGGGGAGGACGCCGAGCGTTTGAGCGTGGTCATGCTGGTGCTGCGCAATCGCGGGGTGGATATTGTTGACCTGGAAAACTACGATGCGGTACATGGCGAAGAGGCTCTCGAACCCGAAGCGGAGTTGTGGCTGGAAGCGGATACCCTTTCCATCGCCAGCGACGACACGGTCGGGATGTATCTGAGAGA
The DNA here is from genome assembly GCA_020723995.1 of Chloroflexus sp. Taxonomy (GTDB): domain Bacteria; phylum Chloroflexota; class Anaerolineae; order Anaerolineales; family Villigracilaceae; genus CG2-30-58-95. The sequence continues at coordinate 48,969 of DYHT01000009.1, read as the reverse complement.
AATGTCGCGCGTCCCCCTGTTGAAAGTCGAGGAGGAACTCGATCTGGCGATGCGCATCGAATCTGGCCGCGAAGCCAAAAATAAACTCATACTCCTTAGCGGGCGTAAACACACACTCGAACATGCCCGGCTGGAAGCCCTGGTACAAGATGGTCTGCTGGCGCGTGATCATCTCATCAAGGCCAACACGCGGCTGGTGGTCAGCATTGCCAAACGTTACATGGGACGCGGCGTGCCGTTTCTCGACCTGATCCAGGAGGGCAACCTGGGCCTGATGAAGGGAGTCGAGAAATACGACCTGCACCGCGGCTTTCGCTTCTCAACCTACGCCACCTGGTGGATCCGCCAGACCATCACACGCGCCATCGCCGACCAGGCGCGCACCATCCGTGTGCCGGTGCACATGATTGACCGTATCCGCCAGATGTACAAGACCACCCACGAATTGGAGCAGAAACACGGCCGCGTGCCCACGCCGAGGGAACTGGCGCTGGAACTGGGCTTGGATTTGCGCAAAGTGCAGTGGATACTCAAGGTCTCCTGGCTGCCGCTTTCGCTGGAAAGCCCGGTTGGGGAGGATGAGGACTCGGAACTGGGCATGTTCATCGAAGACGAACTCAGCCCGACGCCGATGCAGGCCGCCTGCCAGTCCATGCTCAAAGAAAAGGTGGACGAAGTGCTGGGCACACTCTCGCCGCGCGAAGCGCGCGTGCTGCGCATGCGCTTCGGTCTCGATAACGGCACGCCATATACATTGGAGGAGGTGGGGGAGAAGTTTGGTCTGACGCGCGAGAGAATCAGGCAGATCGAGGGCAAGGCGCTGAGGAGGCTGCGCCATCCGCGCCGGGCGAGGCAGTTGAAGGAGTATTTGTAATACCCCTTGATACTTGATATTAGAAAGTGAGCCCCACATGTCTGAAAACATCCTGATCGCCATCGCCTGGCCTTACGCCAATGCTGAAATTCACGTCGGAAATATCACCGGCTCTCACCTGCCAGGGGATATTTTTGCCCGTTACCATCGTCTCAAGAGAAACAAAGTATTGATGGTTTCAGGAACCGATTCGCACGGCACGCCCGTCACCCTCGCCGCAGACAAAGAGGGCAAACCGGTTGAAGAAGTTTACAAAGAATACCACAATGGCTTCCTCGACCTTTTTCAAAAACTGGGCATTTCCTACGATCTTTTCACCACCACGCACACCGAGAACCATTTCAAAGTCGCCCATAGCATGTTCCTGGCGCTGAAAGAAAACGGATTTCTCTACACCGAGACGCGCCCACAATGGTACTCGCCATCCTCTAACCGTTTTCTCCCTGACCGCTACGTCGAAGGCACCTGTTACCTGTGCGGTTACGAGGGCGCCCGCTCCGACCAGTGCGACAAGTGCGGCAACGTGCTCGAACCCGAAAAACTCATCAATCCACGCGCCAAAACCGGTGACGACGCGCTCGAACTGCGCGACACCGAACACTTCTTCCTCGACCTCTCCATGTTGGAACCGGATGTCAAGAATTTCCTGCGCGAGCGGGCTGCTTACATGCGCGAGACTGTCCTGGGTGAATCGCTCGGCAAGATCGAAGCCGAGGGACTAAAGCCGCGTCCCATCACGCGCGACCTCGACTGGGGCATCCCGGTCCCGGCCCCGGTCGAGGGCTGGGGCGGCAAGCGTCTGTATGTCTGGTTCGAGGCGGTCATAGGTTATCTCTCGGCCGCCATTGAGTGGAGTCAGGTGGCGGGCGAGAAAGACGCATGGCAAGATTGGTGGGTCAATCCTGCTGCGAGGCAAATCTATTTTATCGGCAAAGATAACATCTTTTTCCACACTTCCCTGTGGCCGGCGCAGCTCATGGGCGCGGGAACCCAGTTCATGAGAATCTTTGCGCCCCCACCCCAGCCCTCCCCCGATGGAAAAACGCCGTCAGCGGAGGGGGAGAAATTAACGCTGCCCTACGATGTGCCTGCCAATCAATTCATGAACCTCGAAGGACAGAAGATCAGCGGCTCGCGCAACTGGGCCGTGTGGGGTCGCGACGCCCTGACCCGTTACGACCCCGACGCCCTGCGTTACTACCTGACGGTGAACATGCCCGAGAACAAGGACAGCGATTGGGACTGGTCCGAGTTTTTGGCGCGCAACAACAACGAACTGGTGGCGACCTGGGGCAACCTGGCCAACCGCGTGCTGTCGTTCTGTTACAAGAATTGGGATGGGCATGCACCCGCTGTGGACGTGACCACGCTGCGGGACTCCGACTTGAGCCTGCTGGCCGTTATCGAAAGCGGATTCGCGTCTGTGGGCCGCGAATTGGAGACCGTGCACCTGCGCGCCGCCTTGGGCGAAGCCATGAAACTTTCGACTGCCGTCAACCAGTACCTCGACCAGATGGCGCCGTGGTCGGCCATCAAAACGGACAAGGCCAAAGCCGCCAAGACGATCTATACCGCCCTGAAAGCAATCGACTCGCTCAAGGTGCTGTTTGCGCCTTTCCTACCCTTCACCTGCGAGAAGTTGCACACCTATCTCGGCTATGACAGTCCGCTCTTCGGCGAGCAATACACCAAGACGGTGAGGGACTCGCTTGGGGAGCATACGGTGTTGAGATATCGCGGTAGGGGCGAGTCTGAGACTCGCCCGTACGCGGCATGGAAGCCCAGCGAGTTGAAGCCTGGGCAGAAATTGAATCAGCCTGGTCCGCTTTTTAAGAAGTTGGAAAACAGCATTGTGGAGGAAGAACGGGCGCGGTTGGGGAAGTAAGTACAAATTGTGCTATACTTTTACTAGCCAATCCACAATAGAGGTGCACTATGAATATCGCTACCTATGAAGGAATTGTAGAGAAAGGCAAAGTTTGCCTAAGCCCCGGTGTCCGCTTGCCGGACAAAACAAAGGTTTACGTCGTTGTCCCCGAAGTGCAGGCAGAAAAAACTGCGCGCATGATGACCCCGCGCCTGGCCCATCCCGAACAAGCCTCCGATTTCGAGATGGAAATCAGTGAGGACACATCCAATGCCAGCCTACGACGCTAAACTGTTTGACCCTCCCGCGCCAGTTGCACACGTGACCCTGCGTAATCCCGCAACTGGCGCGTCGTTATCTGACGTGCCCATGCTGATGGACACCGGCGCAGATGTGACACTGCTTCCGCGCGAGTATATTGAGCAGCTTGGCATTGCTCCGGTTGCGGAGAAGGTTTACGAGTTGGAAGGTTTTGACGGCAGCACCAAATTGGCAGAAGCGGTTTGTCTGGAAATGGTTTTACTGAGACGAAAGTTCAAAGGGCAGTTCTTGTTGATTGACCAACCATTGGGCATTCTGGGGCGCAATATCTTGAATGCAATCGCGTTCCTGTTCGATGGCCCGCGCGGCACGTGGGATGAACAAAAACCCTAATCGCTCTGCTGTTCAAGAAGTTGGAGGAGAGTGTGGCAGAGGAAGAACGGGCGAGGTTGGGGAAGTAAGAAACTTTAGCGGGTTGGACACTATAAAGTCCAACCCGCTTATTACTACCTGTCCGTGGAGGAGTAGCAGAGGCGTTGCCCTGCCTGAGCCAGTGCCGCAGGCACAGGTGAGCCTGTCGAAGGGAAGACGCGGAGTTGTCTCATAAGGATGAAGGCGGAAGGATGAAGGATGAAATCAAGCTATGGGATAGTTGAATTAAATGGCAGAATCGAACCAGAAGAGTGCAAAATTTAAGTGCTATAATTTCGGGAGAGGTGTCCCATGACCACAGTATCTTTAGACGAAAAACAATTCAAGGTTTTGCTCAAACAAACCCTGATTGAGCTGTTTGACGAGCGCCGAGATATATTTTCTGCCATTGTAGCCGAAGCCCTTGAAGACATCGGGCTTGCAAACGCCATTCGTGAAGGGCGTAAGAACGATTTTATGAGCAAAGAAGAAATTCAGGCTATTTTAGCGGGGTAAAAGATGAAAGTTTTGTTTGAGAAAAGCTTTGGGCGCGACCTGAAGAAGATAAAAGATAAACGCTTACTCAAGCAAGTGCAGGAAGTCATTGACCAAGTAGAAGCCGTCTCGTCTATGGGCAATTTTGTCAGCCCGATACTTCACTATCAATGGGAATAACGATGCCAAAGAACAGACAATTTTTACTGGCGGGTGATATCGGCGGAACGAAAACCAAGTTGGCGATCTACCATCCGAAGGATGGGCCGCGCCGCCCGTTGGCCGAGGCCACCTTCCCGAGCGCGGATTTCGCTTCGCTGGAAGCGCTGGTTACCGAATTCCTGAAAGGAAAAGGCTGGCCAATTTCCAAAGCCAGCTTTGGGATCGCCGGGCCGGTTGTGGATGGACGTGTCCAGGTGACCAACCTGCCCTGGGTTGTGGATGAACGTACATTGAGTGCAGTTTTGGGCGCGCAGGTGCGTATCTTGAATGACCTGACTGCCATTGCCCAGGGCATCCCTTTCCTCGAAAGGCAGGATTTGGTGACGCTCAACACGGGTATGCCGGCGCCCAACGGCGCAATCGCCGTCATTGCCCCGGGTACGGGACTCGGTGAGGCCTTCTTGATCTGGAATGGCGAGCGTTACATCCCCTGCGCTTCCGAAGGTGGTCACGCCGATTTTGGGGCGACCAACCCGACCGAGTTGGCTCTGCTCTCCTACTTGCTTCCGCGTCTAGGCCATGTCAGTTACGAATGGGTATGTTCCGGGCTGGGTCTGCCAAACATTTACGCCTTTCTCAAGGATACGGGTCGTTACCCCGAACCGGAGTGGCTGCGCAGTGAGCTTGCCCAGGCGAAAGACCTCACCCCGATCATCGCCCAAGCCGCGCTGGCAGGGAAGGCGGAAATCTGTGTGGAGAGCTTGCGATTGTTTGTCTCCATCCTGGGGAGCGAAGCCGGTAACCTGGCGCTAAAAGTACTCGCTACCGGCGGCGTTTACCTCGGCGGCGGCATCCCATCCCGCATTCTTCCGTTCTTGAAAGAGGCCGTTTTTATGCACGCTTTCACGGCCAAAGGAAGATTCTCCGAAATGCTGGCCAAAATCCCGGTGCATATCATCCTCATTCCAGAAGCGGGGTTATTCGGGGCTGCCTGTCATGGCCTGAAAGTGGACAAGAAGGATACTTGAACCCTGCATTTATTTACCTTCGGCCTTCTCAACCCAGGCGGGTAATTGTTCAATCAACTCCTTCATCACCACCCTGGCGCGTTCTTTGAACAACCCTACATTCCCATACGCTTCGCCTCCTCCCGCGCCGACCAAATCGGTCACCCCGCGCAGGATCAGGCAGCGGACCCGATTGCGTTTCGCCACCCAGGCAATGGCGCCTGATTCCCAGTCCGCGGCAACCGCCCCATATTTTTCGACCAACATGGGAATATCGCCCGCCACGATGTCGCGGTCAGCAGAGACTAACAGACCACGGACGACGGACGATGGACGATGGTCTTTCAGCCAGGTAAGGTCAATTTCGGTCGAATAGTGGGCAATTGCCTCGTCGGGGTCAGACATCTGCTCGAGGATGTCATAGACGATCGTTTTTTCGACCAGGATGACGGTCCCGGGGGCGATGTGTCCGGCGAATCCGCCGCAAGTGCCCAAGTTGACAAGCAGTTCTGGCGACCAGCGGTCAATGACATATTGCGCCGTGGCCGCGGCCGAGATTTTGCCCCAACCTCCATGGTAAAAGGTTACAGGTTGAATGTTGAAAGGTATTTCGAACCATTCGCCCAAGGGTGTGATGTGAATTTCGGCGGGAGCGAGAGTTTGTTTGACGGCGCGCCATTCGGCGTTGGCGGAGATGATGACGACGGTTTTCATGGTTTCTCTCCGTGTTCATACTTTTTCAGGTCACACGTCCGCGTTTGTCCGCGTCCAATTCTCTTTCCCCTTTAAGATAATCCAGTAGCATCTGCAAAACGGCTTCCGCCGACGAAATTTTATTCTGCTGGCGGTCTCCCGAAAAACAATGCCTCCTCGCCCATTCCCCGTTGGTTGTTGACAGACCAATCCAAGTTGTACCGACCGGTTTCTCCGGCAATCCACCGCCGGGACCGGCGATGCCGCTCACGCTGATGGCGATATCTGCGTCCAAGGCTTGCCGCGCCCCGCGCGCCATCTCCAGCACTGTCTCGCGGCTGACCGCGCCGTGCGCCCGCAGTGTATCCCACGCGACACCCAGCAGAGCCACTTTGGTCTCGTAGGCATAAGCGACAATGCCGCCGAGAAAATAGTCCGATGAACCGGGCACGTTGGTGATGCGGTTGCAGACCAGCCCGCCGGTACAGGATTCGGCTACGGCTAATTTCAGGCCGCGCTGGCGGAGCAATATGCCAATGCGAACTTCGGGCAGGGATATATCGTTTGACATGCTTGTATTATAAACGCGAGCAGCGCGTCATTCGCTTTTTTGCGCCATTAGCGATAAAATTCCAGGGATGGACATTTCCGATCACATCCGGGGCATCCTCGATACCCTCCCTGCCAAGCCCGGCTGTTACCTGATGAAAAACGCCGCTGGGACGATCATCTATGTCGGCAAGGCGGTCAGCCTGCGCAGCCGCGTCCGTTCGTATTTCCACGCGGAGGCCGGTCACGATCACAAGACCCGCCGCCTGGGGCGCGAAATTGCGAACATCGAATGGATCCTGGTCGGTTCGGAACTCGAGGCGCTGATCCTCGAGATGAATCTCATCAAGAAACACCGTCCCAAATACAACATCCGGCTCAAGGATGATAAGCGTTATCCGTACATCAAAATCCACTGGGGCGAGGCCTATCCGAAAGTCACCGTGACGCGCCTGATGACCGAGGACGGGGCGCGTTATTTTGGGCCGTATACCTCCGCCTGGGCCGTTTACCAGACCCTGGACGTGCTGCGGCGTGTCTTTCCGTACCTGACCTGTGACCGGGTAATCAGCGGCGCGGACAAGCGGGCGTGTCTCTATTACGACATCCATCTGTGCGCCGCGCCGTGTATCGGAGCAATAGACCAGGCCGGATACCGGCAAATGATCGCCGATTTGCAGGAATTTTTGAACGGACATTCCGAAGGCATTATTTCCCGCATTCAGCAGGAAATGGAAAACGCCTCTGTGGAATTGAGGTTTGAAAAAGCCGCCGCCCTACGCGACCAATTAAAAGCCATGCAAAGTATCGTCGAACGGCAGAAAGTCGTTTTTACTACGGACTACCTCGATTCGGACGTGGTGGCCTTGGCGCGCGCCGATAACGAGGCCTGCGTGCAGATATTCTTCATTCGCGGCGGCAAATTGATTGGCCGCGAATATTTCATCCTCGAAGGCGCGGAAGACGCCGCCGACGCCGAAGTGATGGCGCAATTTGTCAAGCAGTTCTATACTGAGGCGGCCAGCGTGCCGCAACAGGTGATGCTGCCGCAGGAAATCGAGGAAGCGCAAATCATCCAGCAATGGCTGCGTTCGCGGCGCGGCGGCCAAAAAGTGGAAATGATCGTGCCAAAAGACGGCCAGCCGCACGAACTGGTGCAGATGGCGGCGGAAAATGCAGCGGAAACATTGCAGGCTTTGCGCGCCCAATGGCAGGCGGATAGGCATAAACAGGAACAGGCCCTGGCTGAATTACAGGCCGCGCTGCAACTTGCTGGACCTCCGAACCGCATCGAGTGCTACGACATCTCCAATACGCAGGGGACGGCCTCCGTTGGCAGCATGGTGGTCTTCACCCAGGGCGTGCCGGACAAGAAACTCTACCGCCGCTTTAACATTGGATCGGTGGCTGGCCCGGACGATTTCGCCAGCATGGAGGAAGTCCTGACCCGCCGCTTCCGCAGGTGGCAAGCGGCCCAGGAAACGGAAGCCGGCCCTTCGTCTGCGCTCACCTGTGCCTGCGGCACTGGCGCAGGCAAGGCAGGCCCGGGGTCCAAACCGGATGCCGCGTTCGCCTTTCTGCCCGACTTGCTGATCGTGGACGGCGGCAAGGGGCAGTTGTCGCGCGCTGCGGGTGTTCTCCAAAAATTTGGCCTGTTTGGCAAAGTACCCGTCGTCGGGTTGGCGAAGGAGCATGAGGAAATCTTCTTCCCTGGAAGGCCCTATTCGTTGTCACTGCCGCGCCATTCACAGGCGCTCTATCTCGTCCAGCGCATCCGTGACGAGGCGCACCGCTTTGCCATCATTGCCCATCGCCAGCGACGCGCCAAACAGGGCCTGGCCTCGGCGCTGGATTCCATCCCCGGCATCGGTCCGGCGCGGCGAAAATCCCTCTTGAAACATTTCGGTTCTGTGGATAAGATTAGGGAGGCTTCGGTGGTAGAATTGACCGCCGCGCCGGGCATCACGCCGGCGCTGGCGGAGAGTGTCAAGGCGCATCTAGAGTAAAGGAGCACGGTATGGTACTTGAATCTGTAGTAATCCCCAAGGCAACCCATAACCTGTTGCGGCGGTTGACAGGAGAATCGCGACCAGATCTCGCGCTTTCGCTTGCCCTTAAAGACCTTGTCCGTTTGCGTACGGAATCAGCGGAGGCGCGCATTGCTGTCTTTGAAAAGAAATATTTCAGGCATTTTCGTGACTTTGAGGAAGCATGGAAAGAGGGGAAAATCGAAGATGCCTACTCATACCCAATCGAACAGGATTATTTCGAATGGGAGGCCGCTGTCACAGATCTGGAAATGTTGCAGGAAATTTTGCAATGGTTGGCATGAGTTTGGAAGAATTTGAACAACATGTGATCGCTGTTTGTTCGAATTCACCTATTGTGCAGAGTGTCATCGTATTCGATTCCACTCCCACATCTGTCAGGCTTCGAGTTTTCCTGATAACTCAATCATTCCTGGATGTTTTCTATAACCAGGGGACAGGAAAATTTTCTTTTGCCCTGATCGAAGATAATCAACGTACTTTTGGCGCGGATAATGCTGGCGACAAGTGGCACTGGCATCCACCCGAAAACCCGGCTGATCATGTGCCTTCGGATGTGGAAATCACATTCGAAGAATTTTTGGCGCGCTTAGAAAAATCTTAGAAGCAAAAACACCCGCACTGTACGGATAGGAATTTATTAACGAGGTAAAGCATGGCAAGTAAAAATGTAAAAGGCAAAATGGTTTCAAAGACAGGCAAGTTGAGCCGCGAGACGCGGCGGATGCGCGTTTACCGCATTATCTTTGTAGTGATTTCGGTCATCCTGATTCTCTCATGGGTGCTGTCACTGGTCGCAAAGTAAGATGATCCATGCTCGATAAACTTGCCGGAATCGAAAGTCGTTACGAAGAGATCAATCGCCTCCTGCTGGAGATTGGCAGCAACTATCAGCGCGCCGCGGAACTGAACAAAGAGCGCATTGATCTTGAACCAATTTACACAAAAGCGCAAGAATATCGCCAGTTGTTGAAGCGGCTGGAGGATGCCCGTAACATGCTCGCAGGTGAAGAAGATGAGGAAATACGCGCCCTGGCCGAAGCAGAATTTGCCGATTTGGAGCCGCGCATCGCCGTTCTCGAAAAAGAAATCAAAGCTCTGCTGGTGCCGAAAGATCCGCGCGACGACAAGAACGTCATCATGGAAGTCCGTGCCGGGACAGGCGGGGACGAGGCTGCCATCTTTGCCGCGGACCTGTACCGCATGTACTCGCGCTACGCCGAGCGCCAAAACTGGAAAGTGGAAGTCCTGTCGCAGAGCGACATTGGCATTGGCGGGTTCAAGGAAATCATTTTCCTCGTCAAAGGCAAGGGCGCGTATTCGAAATTGAAATACGAGTCTGGTGTCCACCGCGTTCAGCGCGTACCGGTGACGGAAGCGCAGGGACGCATTCACACCTCCACGGCTACGGTGGCGGTGCTGGCCGAAGTCGAGGAAGTGGATATTCAGATTCCCGAATCTGATCTTAAAATGGACGTCTTTCGCTCATCCAGCGCAGGCGGGCAGAACGTCCAAAAGAATGCCACTGCCATTCGTTTGACGCACTTGCCGACCGGTATGGTGGTTGCCTGCCAAGACGAACGCTCGCAATTACAGAACCGGTTGCGGGCTATGGCCATATTGCGGGCGCGGTTGTATGAAGCCGAAGAAGAAAAGCGCCGCTCCACGCAGGAGGCGGCGCGCCGCTCGCAGGTCGGGACAGGCGTACGCTCGGAAAAGATCCGCACGTACAATTATCCACAGTCGCGTATTACCGATCATCGCATCAACCTGTCGGTATTCAACCTTCCGGCGGTGATGCAGGGCGACATTGACGAATTTGTCGAGGAACTTTCCACGCGGGATGAGGCCGAGAGGTTGGCAGCGACAGGCTTGGATGACGATGAATGACACAGTTCCGAGGGGGATAAGAATCAGTGGCAGCAACCCGGCAATGCAGGGCAGGGATGATTCGGGAGATGGTTCAGTCGTAAGGTTTGCGATGATAAGCTTGGAAGAAATTGCCGCTAGTGTTGCGAAGCACCTACTCGGGACGAAATTAACCGATACACCCAATCTGGATGTACAGGTATTACTGGCGCATGTGTTGGATAAGCCGCGCTCATGGGTGCTGGCGCATCCCGAAACGCCCCTGACCCGTAACCAGGTAACCGCGCTGAAGACTCTGGTTGCACGTCTGGAGCGCGGCGAGCCGCTGCCCTACGTGCTGGGTAAATGGGAATTCTGTGGGTTGGAATTCGAAGTCACGCCGGATGTGCTCGTCCCGCGTCCCGAAACGGAACTGCTAGTGGAACGGGCGATATCCTGGCTGCGGCAACGCCTGGCGATTAATCGCCAGGCTAGGGATGCAAAGTCCGCTAAAGCGGACTGGGGTATACTGCGCGCTATTGATGTTGGCACAGGATCGGGTTGTATTGCCATTGCGTTGGCGGTCATTGTGCCGGAGTTACAGGTTATTGCGACGGATATTTCCCCGGCGGCGGTTGAGCTGGCCCGCCGCAATGCTGCCCGACGTGGTGTGGACAAACACATCGAATTTTTTTGCTGCAACCTGTTTCCTCCACTCCCGAATTTCCAATCTTTTAGCATGATAGTAGCAAATCTTCCTTATATTCCCACCGAGACCCTGCGCGGGCTGCGCGTCTACGGTCGCGAACCGACCCTGGCCCTGGACGGCGGCGCGGATGGGCTGGATCTCATCCGCCGGCTGCTGGCCGAAGCGCCGCACTACCTTGCGCCGGGCGGTCTCCTGCTCATGGAAATCGAAGCCTCGCAGGGAGCGAAAGTACTCTCGCTGGCCTGTGACGCCTTCAGCGAAGCGAAAATTCACCTTCACCAAGATTTGTCCGGTCACGACCGGTTGGTGGAAGTGCAAGTATGAAACAGGACAAACCCCGTAGAGATCAGGGCCGATCTCAAACGGGGTTTGGGTTTTTAAGGGCACTATTCTCTACGATAACGTCCAAGTCGGTAGCACGTCAATCTCCAGTCCATCGCGGTGACCCAGAGCGTAGCGGAAGTACCCGGCCGCGGCGATCATGGCAGCGTTGTCGGTGCAGAGCGAGAGCCGCGGGATGTTGACCGGAAATTCCTGCTGGGCGCGGAAGGCCTCGCGCAAGGCGCGGTTGGCCGAGACGCCGCCTGCTACCAGAATTTCCTTTGCGCCAAATTCACGCGACGCCATCAAAGTTTTTTGCAGCAGCACTTCCACCACCGCCGACTGGAAACTAGCAGCCAGATCCACGACTGGTAATGGCTTGCCTTCACCGTTCAGCCGCTTGACCTCGCGCAGGACAGCGGTCTTCAGGCCACTGAACGAGAAATTCCACGTTCCTTCTAGCCAGGCGCGCGGAAAATTGAACGCCTTCGGGACGCCTTCCTCGGCAGCATTTTGGATGGCCGGGCCGCCGGGATAACCCAGCCCGAGCAGGCGGGCGACTTTATCGAAGGCCTCGCCGGCCGCGTCATCAAGGGTGGCGCCCAACCGCTTGTATTTCAGGTGGGATTCCATCAAATTCAATTCCGTGTGCCCCCCAGAAACCAGTAACGCTATCAGTGGGAACTGCGGTTCCGGCGGCGGATTCTCGCCGGCGTTGTCCCCCTGTTGGGGACTGTCGTAGACCCATGCGGAATACATATGGCCTTCCAGATGATTGACCCCGATGAGCGGCAGGCCCGTGCCAAGCGCCAGGCCCTTGGCCATATTCAACCCGACAACCAGTGAACCGGCCAAGCCGGGGCCGCGCGTCACGGCGATGGCGTCCAGATCGCCCAATGCCAGGTGCGCCTGGGTCAGAGTCTGCTCGACGACCGGCACTATGGACAGGATGTGCTGGCGCGAGGCTACTTCCGGGAAGACGCCGCCATAACGGGCATGGATGTCCATCTGCGAGGCGACAGTGGAGGCCAGCAGGGCGCGTCCGTTTTCGATGACGGCCGCGGCGGTCTCGTCGCAACTTGTTTCAATTGCTAATATTCGGGCGGGGGGAAGAGCAGCCATCAGCAATTAGTTCTCAGCGATTAGCGGAACAGGGCGGTTCAGGATTCTGGCTGTTTCGAGCCATTCCTGAATAACCCTTTCGGCATTGTAAATGGCCTCGCAGCGCGTTTTACCGTCTGCCATGCAACCGGGCAGTTCGGGGACTTCGACGATGTAAGCCTGATCTTCGTCGCTCCAATAGATGATCATCTGATGTTCAGCGGGATTCATTCGCGTTCGATGATTTCAATTATTTTAGCAGTAACCTCTTCCATTTTTGGGCGGTTCACTGCCCCCGTTCGATAAAGGATAATTCTTGAATCTGCTGTAAACAAACGGTTGGGACGGATGAAACTATCTTGATGCAAACTGCCCGACTTGAAATCAGCATTGACCAGAGGGATAGCGTAATTGTCGCCTTTGGCTTTACTGGTGATTTGGCACGAAATGACATCATTGCCCTCAAGCGGAGCGATGACAAGCGCCGGACGTTTTTTGCTGGTGGTTAGATTCGAATAAGGGAACGGAGCAACAATGACGTCCCCCTTTACAAATTTGCCCATGCTTCATCCTCCTCGGGCGAGTCCCAGTCGCGGCGGAGAACAGCTTCGGATGCCAGCATGGTATCAATGGCGTAGGATTTTCCTGCTTCCCGAAGCATTGTTTTCGACATTTCGCGCTCGGAAAGGAAGGTGATGAAATCATAAATAAGGGAGAGCTTATCAGGGGGTAATTTGCGGAGCGATTCTGTGATCTGAAGAAAAGTTACATTTTCCATAATCGGTATCTCCTATAATCATGACCCATTCTACACCAAATCAAACATCCTCGTCGCAGGAGGTTTCGATGGCAAGGATGCGGGCGGGAGGTAATTCAGGCATAAGTTACGAGAAACGAGTAAGCAAGGAGAAAGAAGTGAATTAGCCGTTATCAGTCGGAAGGCTTGTCTGCCACGTTGTGTGCGCTGCTTTGGAGTTGGACATAACGCACGGAGGGCCGTCCGCTGTGACGGGGCGTGGCGGCGAAGTGTTCCACATCGCGCCATAGGATTGCCCAGTCGCGCCCGATTTTCTGGGCGGGGATTTTGCCATCCGCGCAGTAGCGCCGCACCATGGTGACGCTCAACCCGAGCCGTTCGGCGGCCTCGGCGATGGTGAGCAATCTTCCCTGCGGCGCGGGGACAGCGCGGCCCAGGTCGTGGGCGGTTTCGAGCCATTCCTGGACGATAATCTCGGCGCTGGCGAGGGCTTCCTGGCGCGTCATGCCATCCGCCATACAGCCGGGCAGTTCGGGAACTTCGACGACGTAGGCCTGATCCTCGTCGCTCCAGTAGATCAGCATTTGGTATTCGTTTTGGTCCATTCCGAATTATTCCTGCTCGTCATCCTCGAATGTGGGGCGAGGGTCAAACAGAGTTAGCGAATCGCCGGTAATAAATATATCTTTGAGCTCGTTTACGTTAAGAAAATCAATAGCCTCGTCAATGCTGTCGAATTGATATTCTTTGACCTCCCCAAGATTTGAACGAAACTCAAGTGTCACAATTTCAATTTTACGTTCGGCGGAATCGTCAAGGATAGATAAAACCAATTTTTGCAAGTCATCCTTGATGAAATTTATCATGTCAACGCCGATGCTTGCTCTCTGCTTATCGGTTAATTTTGAAAACTTATTCCACGCCCTTTCTGATTTTTCGCGGTCTTTTTCCTCCCAATGGAAATCAATACCAAATTTCAACAATATTTCGCAGATTCGTTCAAAAGGAATCAGAAAGACATTTATGTGATTGCTTTTCATCATCGCAATGGATGATGAACTCCAACTACCAGCAAGAACGGCGATTGAACTTCGGATACTGGCGTATCGTCGTCGTATGGCAGGATGAGCGCTGCAAACCCAACTTGCCTTATCACGGTTGTGTTTTTTGTACCGAATGTATTTCCATTCGAATAAAATAAGCGGCTGTGTTTCCTCGTTGACAAGAACAGCATCTATGTTGTAATCATTCCCGAAATTATCAAACATCAAGAGCTTCTTCTTGCCTTCAAATGGGCTTGTACTCAAAAAGTGATAGCCTTCTTTGTCAGCAAGTTTCGTGAGAAAAACATTCAGCGCACTCTGCATTTCTGCGCCAATTGCCTCTCCGATAGCACTGCCATAAATGGAAATGTTTTTAGTTGCCATGTTATGCCTTCAGCAATGTGACAATGGATTCCCGTAGCATAACGCCGTGTCTTTGCGGATTGGCTTTCCATTTTTCGCCACGAGTTCGTAATATATCAATTTTGAAGTCTGAGAAACCTACCCCTAACCCAATTTTCCCGATAAGTTCATCGGTGGGAATATGAACACCATAAGGGGCAGAATCTCCTAAAACAAAAATGGCTTTTGTGTCGCTCTTGAGTATCCTAAAAACTTCCGCGATGACTTGGAACATATCATTGAAATAGCCTGAAACTAGATGGTCATAACTCTTTTTACCACCATGGGTCAATCTAATTTTGCCCAACTCGGAAACTGACTTGTGCAGAAAATCGGCCACCTCCGGACAGGCTTCTTCCAAAACTTTCGACAAATTGTATCTGGGATCATCTCTGGAAATTTGCGTTGTCGCAGACGTTATTAACTTGGTGCGGATATTTTCCGATATCTCGCCCCAATTTTTGGCCTCACCAAAAAAATAGAGTTCAAGGCGGGTACGGTCTGCGTAATCGAAATTGTTCAGATAGGGCGGCGATGTAAATACATGGTCAACAGATTCATCCAGTATCAATTCTTGTGTATGCCGCGAATCGGCTTTGAAAATTCTATGAAAAGAGTTCTTATAATTTGGATTTGCCTCATAAACCGTAGTTTCGATATCATCTACCATCTTGCCTATCTGGCGAGAGAATTCATAAAGCGCATTCTTATTCAGAGAAGTCGTTTTTTGTTTTTTCGGCGCTATGTAAGGCCAGCCGGTGGCGGCAGTGGAAACTTGCCGCAAAATACTGGTAAGGCCGACTAAGAGAAGATCCTTTATTTCTGTTGAGAAATTGCCATTTACTATCGCGTTACGAATAAACAGCAGGTCCAATAAGGTGCTTTCCTCGTAGCACTTCAAGACAAGCTCGGGAAATTCAGTTTCCAAATATCCTTTTTTATCACGTCCGTTAAAATCCCTTTTGTGACCTCTAACGTTCTTTTCGATTTCTTTCAAAGCACGAGTAGCATCATCCCTTTCGATATCCCAATTCATCTTGGTTTTAGCAATTCGAAAAACGAAGGGATGCGCCTCGACGCCATAAGAACTAATGGCGAGTTTTTTTGCGGTGATATTTGTCGTTCCCGAACCCATGAAGGGGTCATAAACGACATCCCCCTCTTTGATGCCGTTCTTCTTAAAGCTTGACTCGACAGCCTTATATGAGAAGCCAGCAGGGTAAGTAAACCAATTATGAATTGGTGCGCGCAGACTATCTTTGAAAGTTCCCCACTCTTGCGTTTCGGTGATCTCTTCTTGATCTACAGCAAATAATGGTACTTGTCTGGCTCTCATGCAAACTCTTTTCTTAAAAGGCGATATGGAGAAATTACAAGCAAAGATGACCCTATTTTATCCTCAAATGGCCTTCGGGCTTCTGTCTATTTCTTCCACTTCTTCATCTCCAACACAAAATCATCTGGATACTCGGCCAGGATTTCCACTTTCCCATCCGGCCGCACCCAGAGCGAGTCCTCGATGCGCACGCCCATGCCTTTTTCGGGATAGTACAGGCCGGGTTCGATCGTCATGACTACGCCGGGCTTGAGGATGTTGTCGTCGGCCGCGGTCAGCTCCGACCAGGGGCGTTCGTGGACGTTCAGACCGAGGCCATGTCCCAGCGAGTGGACGTATCCCTCCACCGGCGCCTGCGTGTTGAGCGGTGACTTATGCCCCATCCCCTCGAATTCCTCGCAAACGAAGCGGTTGAGGTTTTTGAAAGGCGTATTGAGGTCGAAGTTCTCCATCGCCTTGTCGAACACGGACTTTACTTCATCGTAGAGTTTCTGCGTCTCGGGCGTGGCGTAACCCAACGACCACGTGCGAGTGAAATCGTAGAAGTAGCCGCCGCCCGCCTCGCACGGGTAGATGTCGAAGATGATGGTCTGGCCCAGGCGCAACAGGTCGGTCGGCGTGCCGCTGGAGTGCGGGACACCCGCATCCCGCCCGATGGCGAAAATGGTGCCTTCGGGATTTTCCGCGCCCAACTCGGCCAGCCAGAGATTGATTTTGGATTTGACGTCCGAGACGGTTAGCGGGGAGCCGTCTTCTTTCAGCAGAACTTCATCGGCGCGGACATCACACCCCGTCAGGTACTCGGCGACGCGTCCCACGACCTGGGTCGTTATTTTGCCCATCTTGCGGATGCGCGCAACCTCGGTCTCGTCTTTGGTTTCCATTGCTTTTATAAAGAGCGAGTCGTCGCGCGTCTCGCCAACCAGTTGGAACTCCGGCATGAGTTTTTGCAAGTGGGTGAAGATGGCGAAGGCCGAGCCTAGGTCGGTGTTGCCGTAGATGCCGACGCGGCCATGCACACCCTGGTCGGTGAACATACGCTTGTAGCGGATGGCAGCGGCCAGGGCCGGGTCGCCGTAGGCTTCTTTCAGCAATGCCTCGTAATTGTAGCTGCTGTACGGGACAATCTTCAACCCGGATTGGGCGGCTTCGTCGCGCTCCATATCGTTGCAGAAAAGTACGGCTTCTTCGCCGCGTTTCTTGATTAGCGTTGCATTGTTGACATGCCCACCGCCGGTCAAGTAATACATTGGAGGGTTATGCTCGGCGTTGCCGATAACGAGCAGGGCGTCTAACTTCTTGGCTTGCATGAGGGCATCGAGGTCGGATTTCATGGTTTCTCCACGGGAGGACTTTCTAACGCGAATTGCGCGAATGAGCGAATAACGCGAATAAAAGGTTAAAATTTTGGGAGTCTTGCTTATTGGCGCGACTCCGAATTGGGTTAGATGTTTTTCGGCATGGGTTGTTGTGGGGCGCGAGAAGGGCGGGTGGCTTTGCCTTTGGTGTTGACCACGCGGCTGTGCTGGACGCGCGTCGCGCCGAAATTGATGATGATGGCCAGCGGCAGGCCGGCGGCTTTGAGATACGAAAGAGCCTGCTGTTCGTGAATGGGAGCAATTTCGGAAACGGTTTTTAATTCAAGGACGACTCTACCGTCCACAATCTGGTCCAATACATGCTCACCGATTTTCTGGCCTTTATAAAAGATTGGCACTCTGACTTGTGTTTCTACTTGATGACCGTCGGCACGCAGTTGCAGGGTCATCGCTTCTTCGTAAATCGATTCCAAAAAGCCTGGCCCCAAATGGTTGTGCACCTCGAATGCTGCTTTCATGATCTGGAACGATAACTCTTTCTCGATAATTTCATCAGTCATCTCATCCTCCCAAAGTCCTCACCGCCATAAGACAAATCCAAAAAACATTCGCGCCATTTGCCCACATCGTACTCGAAGAGTATTCGCGTCATTCGCGTTTAGTTTTTCCTGCCCAACACATTCTTCAACCCAACCAGCAATGCCCCTTCCTGCTCCGGCAAGACCGTGCGCGGGTCGAGCAGGACACGCTCATTTTCTGTCCGGGCAATAATGGGCGGCTGTTGCTGGCGAAGATTTTCCAAAAACTTGTCCGGACTTTTGACAGCCAATGAGAGCAAAAACGTGGGCAAGCTCTCGCCCGGCAAACTTCCCCCGCCGACGGTGGATTCACCTATCACCACCTGACCCTGGCCCAGTTCCGCCGCCCAGCCTGCGGCGCGTGCCTTGACTTGCTCCGGCGTGGTGGCAATCATACGCCAGACGGGAATCTCGCGCTCGGCTTCGTCTTTGAGATAATGCAGCAGCGTGGCGGTAATACCCGCCAGACATACTTTATCGGCCCGTACGGCGCGTGCCAGCGGGTGCTTTTTGATTTTGGCGATCAGATTAGCGCGGCCGAGGATGATCCCGGCCTGTGGGCCACCGAGCAGCTTATCGCCCGAAAAGCAGACCAGGTCCACGTCGGCGGCCAGAGATTCCTGCACAGTTGGCTCGTGGCCCAGCCCGAAGCGTTCAGTCTCCAGCAGAGCGCCGGAGCCGAGGTCGTCTAAGAATGTGACACCAGCCAGGTGGGAAAGGTGCACGATTTCTTTCAATCCCGGTTCTTCAGTGAAACCGATGATCTTGAAATTGGAACGATGGGCGTGCATGACCATTGCGATCGGTTCTGCCAGAGCTTGCTCGTAATCGGTGAGGTGAATGCGGTTGGTCGTCCCGACTTCAACCAGCTTGGCACCAGATTGTTTCATCACGTCTGGCACGCGGAATCCGCCGCCGATCTCGATCAGTTGCGAACGGGCGATGATGACCCGCCTGCGGTTCGCCAGGGCTGAAAGCGCCAGCAGCACCGCCGCGGCATTGTTATTGACCACCACGGCTGCTTCCGCGCCGGTCAGCCGCTTGAGGATCGCCTCAGCATGGTTCAGCCGCGAGCCGCGCTTGCCCGTGCCCAGGTCAAATTCGAGGTTCGAGTAGCCGCGGGCGATGGACTGCATGGCTTGGAGTGTGGCTGTGCTCAACGGGGCGCGGCCTAAATTGGTATGCAAGATGACCCCGCTGGCATTGATGACCGGCAGAAGTGTGGATGTCGTCCAATTGTCCAGACAAGCCGAGGCGTGCTCGAGGAGGCTTTCGCGGTCAGGCAGGGTCAGGTCAGCGCCCTTCGAAACGGACGCACGCACCTCGTCCAGAACGCTGCGGATGGCTCCCAGGGTGAGCGGACGCCCAAAAGCGGCGATCAGTTCCGCTGCCAGTTGCGTTTGTAACAGTTGTTCAACGGAAGGGAGGGAACGTAAGTTGGGCATTGGAGGAGAGATTAGTGATTTGAGAATCGAAATTCGTTTTTATCTTCGTCAACTGGCGACTGGTGACTGGCGACTGGTGACCCTTCGCCTTCGCTCAGGGCAGGCTGCTCGCTGATAACCGGTGGTTGCCAGCGAGATCGCTCCCTCATGCGAATGAGATACTCGATGGCAGCCAACCCCGCCGCCAGCCCAAAAATATACTCCAAGTTGAGCAGGCGACCGAGTTGCAGCCAGGCCAGTGTGCTGCCATAAACGCCAAACCAGATGGCCTGCCGCAGGATGACGTTTTCTCCCGCCGGTGGGTCAGAGGGAAAACGCAGGTTGAGAAACCATGCCACGGGCAGGGCCGTGCCGGTCAGGGCCAGCGTCCACAGCACGAAAAACCACCAGCGCGGCCAGACGGTCGGCAGGGTGAAGTTGACTAGCAGCGTCAGCCCACCCCAGCCGAGGACGAGCATGATGATGGTCGAAACCAGATACGGGCGAAACGATGGCACTTTATCCATGATGAGTGAATTATAACAGTAACGAGAAATGAGAAACGAGTTCCGCCTGCCCGCATCGTTGTTATAATCAGCAGTTGTTGGCGTAGCGTGTAAGACGAAAAACGTAAATTACACTTGCCTACATTTTCTGCCATCTGCAATCTGTATTCTGCTCACCATTACCGATGACTGATAACTCCCTCACTCCCTTCTTTCGCCCGCGCGGCGTGGTCGTGGTCGGCGCCTCCAGCAGCCCGACCAAATTGGGCTATGGCGTGGCGCGCAACCTGGTCAATAGCGGATACGACGGCGCCATCCATTTCGTCAGCCAGAAGACCGGCAACCTGTTTGGCCGCCCGGTTTATAACTCGCTGGCAGATATTCCCGACCCGGTGGATTTGGCTGTGCTGATTGTCCCTGCGCCGGGTGTGGCAGGTGCCTTGCGCGCCTGTGGGGAGCGCGGAGTTCATGCGGTGATTATTGTCTCGTCTGGCTTTCGCGAGGCTGGCGCTCAGGGGGCGGCTCTGGAAGCTGAAATTCTGCGTGTAGCCGAAATGGGTAATATCCGCCTCATTGGGCCGAACTGCATCGGCCTGCTGGATACCCATCTCCCGCTGGATACCACCTTCCTTCCGCCGCCCATGCCGACCGCTGGCGACGTGGCTTTCATCTCACAATCCGGGGCGATTTGCGCCGCGATCATTGACTGGGCGCGCGGCCAAGGTTTCGGCTTATCGCGCCTGATCAGCCTGGGCAACCAGGCGGATGTCAACGAGACGGATATGCTCGCCGCCGTGGTCGAAGACGAAAACACGCGTGTCCTGACGCTCTATGTTGAAAGCGTCAGCGATGGCCGCAGATTTATCGAAGAAGCCAGCAAAGTCGCCCGCCGCAAGCCGGTCGTGGCGCTCAAGGTGGGGCGTTTTGCCGCCGGTCAACGCGCCGCGGCTTCGCACACCGGCGCCCTCGCCGGTCAGGAGGCGGCCTACGATGCCGCCTTCCATCGGGCTGGAATCCTACGCGCCTCTACCAGCGAGGAGATGTTCGATTGGGCCATGGCACTGGCCTGTTGTCCGCTGCCGCAAGGCAGGCGTATGGCGGTGCTGACCAACGCCGGCGGGCCGGGTGTGATTGCCGCAGATGCGCTCGAAATCCACGGCCTGTCGCTGGCTGTGCTCAGTCCTGAAACGCATTCCTGCCTGGCAGATCTCCTACCTTCAGCCGCGGGTCTCAACAACCCGGTGGACATGCTGGCATCCGCTTCACCCGATATCTATGCGGCTTGCCTGCGCCTGCTGCTGGCCGATCCTGGCGTGGACGGCGTGCTGGTTATCCTGCCCCCTCCGCCCATGTATGCCGCTGAATCGGTCGCAGACTCGCTGATTCCGTTGATCCGTTCTTCTTCCAAACCGGTGGTGGTGGCGCTGATGGGTGAGCAGCTCATCCAGAAGGCTGCCGGGCGTTTGCGGGCGGCGCGCGTGCCAGAATATCGTTTCCCGGAACGGGCTGCCTCGGCCCTGGCGGTGCTGGCCGAACGGGCGGAGTTTTTGGATAAACAGACCCTAAAGGTCGCGCAGACTTTTAGGGTCTCGAAGGCGGATGCCCGCAATGTTCTTGTCGAAGCAAAAGCCGGACGCTTTCTGGACCCCGAGCCGGCTGACCGTTTAATGGCCGCCTACGGCATCCCGACTGCGCCCGTCAAACTGGCCCGCACGGCGGACGAAGCCACAGCAATTGCTTCTGAATTGGGATTTCCGGTGGCCGTCAAAATCGCCTCGCCGGATATTCCCCACAAATCCGACGTGGGCGGCGTGCTGCTGGATATTCAGACGCCCGAAGCCGCCGCTGAAGCCTTCCGCACCGTGACGGCGCGCGCCCTTACCGCCAAACCGAATGCGAAAATCGAAGGCGTGCATATCCAACGCCAATTACCCGATGGACAGGAAGTCATCCTCGGCGCGGCGCGGGATGCACAGTTCGGCGCGCTGATGATGTTCGGCTCCGGCGGCGTGGAGGTGGAAGGGCTGAAAGATGTGGCCTTCGCCCTGGCCCCACTGACCCTCGCCGAGGCCGATGATCTACTGCGCCGCACCTGGGCTGGGCTTAAACTGGCCGGTTTCCGCTCTATCGCCCCTGCCGATGCCGAGGCCGTGAAAGACGTGTTGCTGCGCCTCTCGCAGTTGGCGCACGATTTTCCTGAAATCAGCGAAATCGAGATCAACCCGCTGCACGTGTTGTCGAAGGGCGCGGTAGCGGTGGACATTAGGGTAAAATACAAATAGATATGATAAACGTGAAAAGCCCGACCTTAGCTCGACTCAATCAAATCATCCATGCAGATTGCTTGCAAGAATTGCCTCATTTTGCAGACAATTCGATTGATTTAACTGTTTTTTCTCCGCCATACGACTCCATTCGGGATTACAAGAACAATTGGTCATTTGATTTTATTGCCTTAGGTCAGCAACTTTACAGAGTGACAAAAGATGGCGGTGTGGCTGTTGTAGTTATAGGCGATGGGACGAAAAACTTCGCCAAGTCGCTCACGACATTCCGCTTAGCCGTCAACTGGTGCGATCAACTCGGTTGGAAAATGTTTGAAACCTGCGTGTACAGGCGGGATGGCAACCCTGGTGCATGGTGGAATCAACGATTCCGCGTTGACCATGAATACATCATGATGTTTTTCAAAGGTGAACACCCCGCAATCTTCCAAAAAGAACACCTGATGGTTCCCAGCAAGCACGCTGGCAAGATTTACACAGGCACAGATAGGTTGACCAACGGTGGTTTCAAGAAAATCGAACCAAAAGCTGTCAATCCTATGAAGTGCCGCGGGACGGTTTGGCAGTATGCTACAAGCAACACCGAAGGCAATAAGCTCAAGCTCTATCATCCCGCAACCTTCCCCGATAAGCTTGCAGAGGATTTAATCCTAACTTTCTCAAAACCTGACGACACTGTTCTTGACCCGATGTGTGGAAGTGGTACAACTTGTGTAATGGCAGCCCGAAATCAACGCACATATATTGGCATAGACATCGCCGAAGAATATTGCGAAATTGCCCGCAAACGGATCGCCATCGAAGGTGTTGCCACCCCACGTTTGTTCTAGGAGCTCGCATGGCCAAATACAAGTCCGATGTTGGAATCGCCAAAACCGCCCTCTCCAATCTACCCGTTACTTGGGAAGGGAAAGCAAGTGTTCTTGCGCTGAAAGCCGCCAATTACAACTGGAAACAGATGGAATGGTGGGCTTTCTTATTTGAGATGCTTTGCCGCGATTGTCTGACAGAACAGTTTGAAATTCCTGGCGATAAATCAGATTAGTGAGACCAAGCGGTAGAAAGACAGTTGTCAAATTTGATGCCAGGCGTAATATCAATTGGGATTTCAAAGCTAAAGCCATAAAGTCCGATGACCACCGCGCTATCTTGAACGATCAGGCGGCTATAGATATGAGCATTGCCCAATATGACGCACACGGGTTGATTGTGGCTTTATGTGATGTGGAATACAACGACGATGATCGCACTTTCCAGAGATGGCAAGAAGAATTGAAAGGTGGCAAATCTAGATACGAAATCGAGCGCGAACAGCGCACTAGCGTCTCACGTTATCGGAAAACGCAAGCTGTTTTGATAGAAATCTTGTTCCTCGTTATCACATCCAAAAATGTCAAATTCTTGGATTTTTATCATCAGGGGCGCAATAGCGATGGTACCCCTCGCCCACCGAAATACATGCTGG
Source organism: Chloroflexus sp. (assembly GCA_020723995.1). GTDB lineage: Bacteria > Chloroflexota > Anaerolineae > Anaerolineales > Villigracilaceae > CG2-30-58-95. Next base: position 25,508 of record DYHT01000009.1, on the reverse strand, counting down.
ATTTGGAGATGGCGTATAAATTTCTCGTGGACAAAATTTCGTTTGCAGAATGATTTACGGCTCTTTGGGAGTTGCCGTGATTCTGTACACCCCCGAACTGCGGGGGTACACGGATGCCACGGATTTCACGGATTCACACGGAAAAAAGCATTAAAAATCCGTGTTTTTCCGTGTCCGTCCGCCTGCCCTGGCGGGCTAGGCCAGGGTGTAATCCGTGTCCAAAAGGTCTTAGTCACGGCGATTCCCAATGAACCGGTTATACTTCTCCGCGAACAAAGCCGGTCCCCCGCCGGTGTGCAAGAAGAGTATCGTCTCATCCTTCTTGAAAAACCCCTTGCGGATCAAATCAATCATCCCAGCCGCGGCGCGGCCGGTGTAGACCGGGTCGAGCAGCAGGCCTTCGGTGCGGGCAAACAACCGGATGGCCTCCCGCTCGGCGTCGGTCAATACACCATAACCGGCAGCATTGTAATCCGCGTTGACCAGGATTTCATCCGCCGGGAAATCCATCCGCTCCCCGAGTCGCTCGCTTGTCTCGGAGGCCAGTTTCGCCACGTGTTCCTGCAAGGCGCGCTGCGGCTCGTCAATGCTGATGCCAAGGACTTTGCCCTTGTAGCCGAAAATGCGTGCCCCCAGCGCCAGCCCGGCTTGCGTCCCGCCGGAAGAAGAAGCAAAGATGATCCAATCTGGGAATCCTTGCGAAGGCCTGCCTTGAGGCAGAGCCGAAGGGTCTGAACCTTTGCAAGGATTTTGTTGAAGCAATTCTTCCATCGCAAAAACATACCCCATCGCGCCGGTCGGACTGGAGCCGCCGTAGGGAACGAGATATGGCTTGTATCCCTGCCCCTCAGCCTGGTCAAATGTTTGCTGGAGCATTGCCTCGCGTTGGGATTTTTCTGTCCAGATGATCTCCGCGCCGCAGAGATGATCGAGCAGGAGATTGCCGGAAACTTGCGCAGGGGCATCTCCGGTCAATACCAGGATGCATTTGAAACCGAAACGCGCCGCGGCTGCGGCCGTCTGCCGGCAGTGGTTGGATTGGGCTGCACCGGCGGTGATCAGCGTTTGCGCGCCCTGCGACTGTGCATCGGCAACCAGGAATTCCAGTTTGCGGGTCTTGTTGCCGCCGAAAGCCAGGCCGGTCTGGTCGTCACGTTTGACCAGCAGCCGCGGCCCGCCGAGTGCCTGGCTGAGGCGCGGCAGGGATTCGATGGGGGTGGGGAGGTGGGCAAATTTCAAACGAGGAATCATGATAATCCTTTATCCACGAAGGCCGCGAAGAAACACGAAGGGTTTTAAGAAGCACGAAAAGAGGATCCACGAAGGCCACGCAGGGATCCAAAGTTTTAATTGACGAAGCGCTTCCACTCGAGTCGCCCATGACTTCCAAAATTGATCAACAAGCCAACCTTCATGCCGGTGGCTTTCAGATAGTTGAGGATTTGGGCTTCTTCTCTGCCGGTCGACTGGTCAAGGGCTTTGAATTCGACGATGATTTTATTGTAGCAGACCATGTCGGCGATGTATTCTTTTCTCAGAATATGTTCTTTGTAACGGACTTCAAGCACTTTTTGCGCTTCGAATGGAACCCCGCGCGCCTTTGATTCAATCTCCATTGCCTCCTGATACACTGGCTCAAGGAAGCCTGGGCCGAGCACATGATGGACTTCTATCGCCGCGCCAATGGTGGCATAAACTTCATCCTTGAAGATCAATTCGGCCATTGGAAACTCCTTTGTGTTCTTTACTTGTTCGTGTAACTTCGTGTTTCTTCGTGGATTCGCGCTTTGCCGCGCGAGCGCATCACATCCAATATCTTCGGCAACGTCTGCGTATACAACTTGTAAAACATCGGGCTGGCAGGATAATCCCACGCGCCCAGTGTGCGGACGACCTTCCCGCCCAGGCCTTCTTTGAAACGGAACACGCCCCACAGCGTGTCGCTCGCGTTGAATTCGTCCGGCGCGCCCCATAGGTCATAAACCGTACAGCCCGCCGCCTTCGCCCGCCGCATGGCCTCCCATTGCAAAAGGTAATTCGGCATCTTCTCACGTTGGGCTTCACGCGACATGCCGTAAAGATAATATGCCTTACCTGCAAAATAGAAAATAAAAATAGCCGCGCTGGGTTGGCCGTCCACTTCGGCAATCAGCGGCTCTACGGAAGGATGAAGGCGGAAGGATGAAGGTGGATTGCTCATGAAGGTTTGCCACACGGTTTGATAATATGTTTCATCCCGAATAACGAAGCCATCTCGCACGGATGTTTCTGCATACATCTTATAAAGCATCGACAAATCAGCCGGCGTTCCGGCGCGCACCGTCACGCCTTTCTTCCCGGCCAGGCGCACGTTGTAGCGCGTCTTTTGTTTCATACGCACCAGCAGCTCTTCTTCGGATGGGGATAAATCAATCAAAACAGTATTGCGGAACTGGATTTGGTCGGACGAAAACAGCCACCTTCGGCGGGTCAAATCGGACCTCACGGCCTGTCCGCCGTTATCTTCGACTGCCTCCTCGCTGGCAGGGATTCCCGTCCCCAGCAGCACGTCGGGGTCAATTTTGACGAAGATGGCTCCCTGGCGTTGTGCAAAAACCTGCAAATCATCTAAAACGCGTTGCCGTAGCACAGCCTCATTCCAATCCATCAGCGGGCCTTTCGGGACATAAAGCACACACATCTTTGCCGCAAAGCCACTGGCCAGTATCGTCCGTTTCAAAATCATCGCCGCCGCGACGATTGAGCCTTGCGAAGGTTCTAAACCTTTGCAAGGCTTGTCAGTCCACACGAACGGCATTGGCTTCCAGCCGTATTTTGTCTTCACCTGCGCCCATTCCCATGTTTGCAATAAGTGTGGATTGGGCAGGCTGGCGATCAATTCATTCCACGCTGAAGGCTGGCCGCTGAATGCCTGCATCAGCTCTGCTCCCCCGCCCCCCGGCTCACTCGCCAGAGATAGGCGCGATAGAGCAACGGGTTGTAAACCTTATCTAACGCCGACACTGCTCGTCGTATCTCGCCGCCAAAGCCGCGTTTGAAACGATAGACGCCCCACAACCCGTCGCGGCGTGACTCAAATTGGCCTTCCAGCGTTTCTTCGTCTTCGTCGGGGACGCCCCATAAATCGTATTCTTCCGCGCCGCGCGCCTTTGCCCAGCGCATGGCTTCCCATTGCAGCCGGTAAGTCGGCATACGGTTGCGCTCTTCATCGGTGGATGCACCGTAGACGTACCAGGCGCGCTTCCCACGTGCGAAGACCATCAATGCAGCCAATGGCCTGCCCTCATGTTCTGCGACGAGCAGTTCGCACATGCCGGCCTTATGGAAAAGGTCGTAAGCGCGGCAATAATATACCAGCGAGTGGACGCCGAAGACATCCCGCTCGCCGGTGGCCAGCAGCATTGCATGGAAACCAGCAATATCATTCCAGGCGCGCACTGTGACGCCTTTTTTCTCAGCCAGGCGGATGTTGTAGCGCGTCTTCTGTTTCATGCGCGCCAGGATTTCTTCTTCGCTGTCGCGCAGGTTCACCACGATGGTACGCGGCGGCTGGATATTATGCGGACTGGCGCGGAGTGCGAAGTCTCCCGACTTCGCAATGCGACCACGGGAGTCGTCGCACTCCAATTCATCCGGTTCGATTTTCAGGAAAATGGCACGGTGGGCGCGGCAAACCGCGTCCACTTCCTCCCAAAACTGGTCACTGATCACTGCTGACTGATTACTGAAGACAGGTCCCTTCGGCATATACGCCAGCGTGAATCCCAGCAGCAAGCGGCGGAAGAGTATTTGCGCGCCAACCTCACCCACAATGATCCGCGCTGGCTTCCAGCCAAAAGCGGATTTCAACTCGCCCCACTCACCGGTTTGCAGAAGGTGAGCGTGGGGGGAGTTGGCGAGAAATGTATTCCAGACGTTCAGGGAGAGTTCGGACATGGTTTTGCGTTGATGCTTCGCGGAGTTTACACTGAGCGTAGCGAACGTGCTCAGCATGACAAAACGGGTTTTTTTCGGTGGACTCAAACGTTCAAACAATAGAAGTCAGATCGGGAGGCGGGGTGGAGCGCATGGTTGCGCTCGGGATGGTTGCGTCCAGCAGATCCAGGATGGCAGCTTGCTCTCCATCCCGCGCCAGGCGCAGCAACTCATCCACAGTCTGCTGGAGCGAACTGGCGGGGGGAGTCTCCTCTTCTTCGACGCGGACGATATTGGGATGGGTCGTCGGCCGATAACGCATGCCCTCATCCCACAAATCTTCGCTCAGTTTTTCGCCGGGACGGATACCGGTGAAATCTATTTCGATATCCTTGCCCGGTTCGAGGCCGGAGAGACGGATCAAATCCTCGGCCAGGTCGAGGATGCGCACCTGCTGTCCCATATTCAATAAGAACATTTCGCCGCCCTGGCCCATGGCCGCGGCCTGCAAGACGAGATGCACGGCCTCAGGGATGGTCATGAAGTAGCGCTTCATGTCCGGATGCGTGATTGTGACCGGGCCGCCGTGGGCGATCTGGCGTTTGAAGAGCGGCACCACGCTGCCCCGGCTGCCTAACACATTCCCGAAACGGACGATCGAAAAAGCCCGCCCGGTACGAAAAGCAGCCTCCAGCACGATCATCTCGGCCACGCGTTTGGTCGCCCCCATCACGCTGACCGGCCGGATGGCCTTGTCGGAAGAGATCAGCACAAGCCGCTCTACGCTGCAGGCGACCGCCGCCTCGACCACGTTGCGCGTCCCGAGGATGTTGTTGGTCACAGCCTCTTCCACATTGGCTTCCATAAGAGGTACGTGCTTGTGCGCGGCGGCATGGAAGATAACTTCTGGACGGTGGTTCTTCAGGATGACCATCATGCGCGGCAGGTCGCGAATGTCCGCGATGACCGGCTTGATTGGCAGGGAGGGGAAATTATCCTGCAGTTCCAACAGGCTTTCAAAAATGCTGTTTTCGCCGTGGCCGAGCAGAACCAATTCACTCGGAGCCCAGCGGGCGATTTGGAGACAAATTTCCCGGCCGATAGACCCGCCTGCGCCGGTGACGAGCACGCGCCTTGCACTTAAAACCCCCCCGATCAGCTCATTTTGGATCTGGGCCGGTTCACGCCGCAGCAGGTCGGTGATGTCCACCTCGCGCAGGCGGCTGACGCTGACCTTGCCGCCCAGCAACTCATACATCCCAGGCATGTTTCTAGATGCAACGCCATTCAACCGGCAAATGTCGGTCACCATGCGGATGGTGCGGCCGCCGGCACTGGGGATGGCAATGATGACCTCGTCCACGCGGCGGTTATTAAGCACGCGGTCCAAATCGGCCAACTTCCCGACCACTGGAACGCCATATATTTGAAGTTTTTGTTTGGTTTGATCGTCGTCGAGGTAGCCGATTGGGGTCAGATTCAACTGCGGATTCTTTTGCATCTCGCGCACCACCAGCGCGCCTACATCCCCGGCTCCGATGATCAGCACATGATGGGCTTTCCCGGCCGGTCGTTTTTGGGTTGAAGCCTGGCTTTCGGCGATCAATCTCAAGGATAGGCGGAATCCGCCGATGCCGATCAGCGAGAGGACCCAATCAATTGCCAGGACAGAACGCGGGAAGCCCACAAAGAGTTCCTGAGAGTAAATTACGAACATGGCAATCGAGACAGCCGCCGAGGCGACCGTGACCGCCATACTGATCAATTTCAGCTCGTTCGTACTGGCGTACATCCACTGGCGGCGGTACAGGCCAAATAGATGATAGACAACCGGTTTTACGACCAGGCCGATGCCAATCAGCCAGTAAGCCGAGGGTAAATAAAAATAGAAATAAGTGCCTTCCAGGCGCAGCGCGTATGCGCTGATTACCGCGGCAACAGTTAAAAACAGGTCTACCAGCAAGACGACGCGGCTGCGGAGATAAAGGCGTTGTTTGTTCTTCATTGTTGCATCCATTCCATTGTCTGGCGCAGACCGTCTGCCAGGCGGGTCTGGGCGCGGAAGCCCAGGGTGGTGGCCGCCCGCGCCGGGTCCCCCAAGGAGCGGTGGGTGTCGCCCGGGCGCGGGAACGTAAAGTTGACCTGCAAGCCCTGCGGAGCAATTTCACTTATATATTCCAACAGGTCAAGCAGGCTTGTCTCGCGGCCGGTGCAGATATTCAAAGCCTGGCCGGCGGCTTCGTCCGCCTCGGCGGCCAACAGGTTGGCGTGAACCACATCCTTGATGAAGATAAAGTCACGCGTCTGTTTTCCATCCCCGAATATCGTCAGCGGCTGGCCAGCGAGCAGTTGGCGGAGAAAGATGGGGATGGCAGCCGCGTAGGGCGAATCCGGCGCCTGGCGAGGGCCATACACATTGAAATAACGCAGGGCAACCACCGGCAAACCGAAGACGCGGGTGTACAGACCGGCATATAGTTCATTGACCTGTTTGGAGACTGCGTAAGGAGAGAGTGGACTCAAGGCTGCCTCTTCAGCGATGGGCAGGCTATCGCAATCACCGTAGACAGCCGTGCTGGAAGCCAGCACCACCTTGCGGACCCCAACCCGGCGCGCCGCTTCGAGCAGCCTGGCCGTCCCTTGCACGTTGACCTCGAAACAGGTTTGCGGGTCTTTCATCGATTCGGGGACGGAGATAAAGGCGGCTTCATGGAAGATGACCTCCACATCCCGGACGGCGGCGCGCACCCGCGCCGGGTCGCGCAGGTCGCCTTCGAGGACTTCAAGCCTGCCCTGCCTGCCCTGCCGGTCAGGCCAGGGAGCGGAGCCGAAGGGCGTACCGTCCATTCCCAGCAAGTTCTCGCGCCGCCCGGTCGAGAAGTTGTCCAGCACGCGCACCGCGTTGCCACCCTCGAGCAATGCCTGGACGATGTGCGAGCCGATGAACCCGGCCCCGCCAGTTACAAGATAATTTTTCATCTTATCTTCCCCGCAATCCGAAAACTTGCCCTACGGTGCGCAGCAGGATGAGGCTATCCATTAGCAGGTTGCGATGCTTGATGTAATAAAGATCGTATTCGAGTTTGATGGCCATTTCCTCGACTGTAGCATAGTAACTATAATTGACCTGCGCCCAACCAGTGACGCCCGGCTTGACCAGCAGTCGCGCCCGGTAGAAGGGGATTTGTTTCTGAAATTCGGCGATCCATTCCGGGCGTTCGGCGCGCGGCCCGACCAGGCTCATCTCACCCCGCAGGACGTTGATGAACTGCGGCAATTCGTCTATGTGTGTCCTGCGCAGGAAATTGCCCACATTTGTGATCCGGCTGTCCTTTTCCTGGGTCAGTTGAACTTTGCCGTCTTTTTCGGCATCCTGGCGCATCGTGCGAAACTTGTAAACGTCATAAGGCTTGCCGCCCCGGCCGGAACGGATTTGCTTGTACAGGACGGGAAAGCCGCTGTCGAGCAGGATGAGGAAGGCAACCAGAGGATAAAGCAGCGCAAAAATGCCCAGGCCGACCAATCCGCCAAAGATATCGAGGCAGCGTTTACCGGCCTCGTAGAACCCGCTGACGCGCGCCTCGTCCACGAACGAACGCAGCAGCCAGTTCGATTCCAGATGGTGAACCGGTACGCGCCCCATCATTTCCTCATAGAGTGTAGGCATGGGCGTGATCTCGATGCCGTTTTCTTGCGCGTCCAGTATGGCCTGAAAGGTGTCGCCATGCATCTCGCCGGTGATGGCAACAACTATGTCAGAAACGTGCTTATTTTCTACGAATTCCAGCAGGAGATTGCTTTCACCAAGGATCGGGTATTCCTCAACCTGGCAACCTGTCTTTTGGGGGTCATCGTCTATAAAACCAACCAAGAAGAAAGGAGGCGGCCAGAGATTCTTGTAGACTTCAGCCAGCCTCTGTCCGGCTTTACCAGCGCCAATGACCAGCACGCGCCGCATAAAGGCCGGCGCGGTGAAGATGCGAATGTATATCAGTCTCCAGAGTAACGTCAGGGCAGAGGCAGCAACCAAAAAGACTCCAATGCCGATGCGGTTCAAGGAGCCTTTCACCAGCACGTATATAAAGGCATAAATTGCCAGGCCGATCAGTGCCGCGATTGCAATACCGCGCACGGTTGTCCGCCAGTTGTTGGCACGGTGAACATCATAAAGGTCAACCAGCATCACCAGCCAACCGAGCGGCAGGAGATAGAACCAGATCTCCACCCGTTCCTGCAAGAAACCAAGCGAAAGATTAAACCACATATCGCGCTGGCCCCAGACATAGAGAGCCACGAATAAGGCCAGAGCAGCCATGGCCAGATCACCCAGTAGTAATATCGTCCGTTGCTCGCTGGGGCGGACGCGCCAGCCGGAGGGTTTGGGAGCAATTCCAGGGTCGTTCGTATTCATCTGTTACTTGATCATACTCCATAAAAAGCCCGCGCCCCAGGCAATGTGCATAATGGCGATGGCTGCTGGCAGGCCGAAGATCAGGGACATTTTTTTCTGGCGGATTGCAGTCTGGCAAGCGGTGATGAACAAGATAATAACATAAAGTAAAACCTCGATGGCTAGTAACAACCGGAAAAGCGGGAACAGGATCGCAAAGACTGCACCGCCGAGCAAACTGAGTACAAACAGCGGTGGGAGACCTTGCCGCCAGCGCAGCGTCTCAGGATAGCGTTGCAGCATCTTGCGTTTCCAGTAGCCATAGCGCCAGAATTGCCGCGCCAGCGATCCCAGCGTGGGCCGGGCATAGTAAACGGAACGAATGGCCGGGTCGAGCCAGATGCGGCCGCCGGATTTGCGGATGCGGGTATTGAATTCGTAATCTTCGTTGGTCAGCAGGGATTCATCGAAGAAACCGATCAAAGCGAGTTGTTCGCGCTTGAAGGCGCCAAACGGGACGGTATCCACGTAGGCGGCTTTTTCAGCGTGACGATAAAGGGCATCCCCGACGCCGAGCGGGTGCGCGGCGGCCACGGCGATGGCCTGGGCGATCCACCCGTCCGCGCCGGGGCGGATCTCCCAGATACCGCCGACGTTCTCTCCCAGGCCCGCTTCCAGTGCGGCCACACAACGCTCGACATAATCCGGGTAGGGTATCGAATGGGCGTCCAGGCGGACGATGATCTCTCCCCGCGCTTCTTTGAGGGCGTGGTTTAGGGCGGCCGGGATGATGCGCAGCGGGTTGTCTACCACGGTGATTCGCAAATCGGGGTGTCCTTCGATGAAGGCCGCGATCCCGCTGCGCGTGTTATCGGTGGACATGCCGTCGGCGATGACCACTTCCATATCGCGGCGCGGATAGGTTTGCGCGTAAATGGCCTCGAGCAGGTTGCGGATCGTGGCTTGCTCGTTATAACAGGGGATGATAATCGAGACGAAAGAGGGCATTAGGTCTTATAGACCTTTAGAATCTAAGTGCGCAACCGCTTCGATCTCCACACACGCGCCTTTGGGCAACCCAGCCACCGCGACGGTCGAACGAGCGGGTGGGTTCTGGGTGAAGAATTCGGCGTAGATGGCGTTCATTTGGGTGAAATCGGCCATGTCTTTGAGGAAGACGGTGGTTTTGACGACAGCATCCAGATTGGAACCGGCGGCCTCGAGCACGTGCGTCAAGTTGGTGAGCACCTGGCGCGTTTCCGCCTGGATGCCGCCCGGAACCAGTTCGCCTATAGTCGGATCCAGGCCGATCTGGCCGGCGGTAAAAACCAGGTTTTCGGCTTGAATGGCAATCGAATAGGGTCCGATGGCGCGCGGCGCCTTTTCGCTGCTGATGACTTTCTTACCTGTGAAAGGGGACATTGTTTACCTCGCTGAGAGAGTTTGGTTTGATTTTACTGCAAAAATGGTAGAAATTTTTCTCACCTTTGCTTGACAATCTCCCTCTCTACGTGTAAAATCACAGCCGCTCGAACAACAGAATAACCAAGCCGAGATAGCTCAGTTGGTAGAGCACGCGACTGAAAATCGCGGTGTCGTCAGTTCGATTCTGTCTCTCGGCACTTTACGCAGCACCTACTCGGTCGACTGGGAAGCAAGACCTCCTGCGGGCGTGGTTCAGTGGTAGAACGTCTCCTTGCCAAGGAGAAGGTCGTGGGTTCGAATCCCATCGCCCGCTCAGGTTACAAATAGCCGATGGCGGATGGCAGATAGCGCATGGCTGATGGCACAGGCCATTTGCTATCTGCCATTAGCTATCAGCCATCTGCTATCAGCTAAAACGGCGTCGTGGCCAAGTGGGAAGGCAAGGGTCTGCAAAACCCTGATCACGGGTTCAAATCCCGTCGACGCCTCTGCAAAACGAGTCCGCAAGGGCTCGTTTTCTTTTCGCTCACCCACTACCGGGGATTTTTTGCGCAGCACCTACTCGGCAACGCGAATGGCGCGAATTAGCAAATTTCGCGAATGTGTATTTATATAAATACGCGTCATTCGCCCATTCGCGGTATTCGCGTTAGGATGTCACTTGAGGGGATTTTCTGCTATTCTTTCCTCTCTCCAAACCCGCCTCCTCCTGGCGTACGGATACTCAGCACGTCGCCTGTCTGTAAATCCACCGTAACTATTCAGGCCTGTCATGCTGAGGGGCGTTTTTTGCGACGAAGCATCTCCCACGCTGGAGGGGACTCTTCGCTCCGCTCAGAGTGACAAATCGGTGTACTCAGCGCTGGCTGAATAGTTACACACGTTGTTCATTGCTGGAGGCCTCATGCAAACCGAACTCACTCAACCCGGCAAACTACTTGCCCGCGATGGCCGACCGGCAAAATCGGTCACGTTGAGCCTGTCGAAGCGGGCCCGCTCTCCGGCCTGACCTTCGTCGTCACCGGCACGCTGGCGGGATTTTCGCGGAATGAAATCAAAGAATATATCGAATCGCGCGGCGGCAAGGTGACGGATAGCGTCAGCAAGAACACCAGTTACCTGGTGCTGGGTGAAGCACTGGGGTCGAAATTGGAGAAAGCGAAGGCGTTGGGGGTGAAGGTGATTGACGAGGCAGCGTTGAGAACATTGGCAAGCAAAGGTGTATAATCACGCCGGAGGTACCTTATGGACTGGCATAAAAGGATAATCGTTGATCCGAAAATCCTGGTTGGGAAACCGGTGATCAAAGGGACGCGACTGGCAGTGGATTTTGTCGTGGAACTGCTGGCGCAGGGTTGGAGCGAGGCCGAGGTCCTGCGGAATTACCCAGGCCTTCAGCCGGAAGATATCCGCGCATGTTTGAACTATGCCAGTGAAGTTTTGCAGACTGAAAAAGTCTATCCGATGACCTCCGTCCCCGTATAAAGTGCCATGCGCTTTCTCGCGAACGAGAACTTTCCGTAAAATTGCCGGAAGGCTCAGACGCTGGAGGTGAAGGTGATTGGGGAATGAAAGCGCATGGCACGGTATAATTGCCCCATGCCTGATTTGAGCAGTGCGAAGATCCACATTACCGGTATCGTGCAGGGAGTTGGTTTCCGGCCATTCGTCTATGGCCTGGCGATGCGCTACGCGCTGAACGGCTGGGTGCGCAACACCTCCGCCGGGGTGGATATCGAGGTGGATGGTAAGCAATCTGTGTTGAATGACTTTCTCCATGCCTTGAAGAATGAACTCCCACCGCTGGCGCGCATGGACGACCTGCAAGTGACCTGGCGCGACGCGAACGGTTTCACGACATTCGATATCCTCCATTCTGAGGCTGTAGCCGGCGCATTCCAGCCGATTTCCCCGGATGTCAGCCTCTGCCCGGATTGCCTGCGCGAACTCTTCGACCCGCACGATCGGCGCTATCGTTATCCGTTTATCAACTGCACAAATTGCGGGCCGCGTTTCACGATCATTACCGACATCCCCTATGACCGCCCCAATACGACCATGGCGCCCTTTGCCATGTGCCCGGATTGCGCTGCGGAATACGAAGATCCGCTTGACCGGAGATTCCATGCGCAGCCGGTGGCGTGTCCGGTGTGTGGGCCTCACGTTTGGTTGGAAGGTTCGAACGTTCCAACGTTTAAACGTTCAAACGTTTTCGATCATGAAGCCATCTGCGAAGCCCGATGCCTGCTTGCCGCTGGTAAAATCGTCGCCATCAAAGGTCTGGGCGGATTCCATCTGGCGTGTGATGCCACCAATCTAAAGGCTGTGACCGAGCTTCGCAATCGCAAGCTGCGCGTGGACAAGCCCTTCGCGCTGATGATGCCGGATCTTGCAACGGTTGAGCAGCACTGTTTCATAGATGCAGCCGAGTGCGAATTGCTTTTATCCCGCGCCCGCCCGATCGTTCTGCTCGACCGGCGGCCAGAATCCAATATCGCCGCCGAAGTCGCGCCCAGGCAGGATACGCTCGGCGTCATGCTTCCGTATACACCGTTGCACTACCTCCTGTTTGCTCCTGCTAATGAGATTCATCCTTCATCTTTCATCCTTCATCCTTCATCCTTTATCCTTCCGCCTTTAGTAATGACCAGTGGTAACTTGAGTGAGGAACCGATCGCGACCGATAACGACGAAGCCCGCCAGCGGCTGGCCTCGCTTGCCGATGCCTTCTTGATGCACGACCGGGATATTCGCACGCGGTGTGATGATTCCGTCGTTCGAACGTTGGAACGTTCAAACGTTCGAACATTCCAACCTTCCAACGTTTATTTCATCCGTCGTTCACGCGGCTACGCCCCCGATCCCATTCAATTGCCCTTCGAAGCGCCGCCCTTATTGGCGACCGGTGGGGAACTTAAAAACACCTTTTGCCTGACCCGCGAACGCTATGCCTTTCTCAGCCATCACATTGGCGATATGGAGAACTACGAAACGTTACGATCCTTCGAGGATGGTATCGCGCACTTCGAGAAACTATTCCGCATCCAGCCGCAAGCCATTGCCTGTGACCTGCATCCCAACTACCTGTCCACGCGCTATGCGCTGCAACGTTCAGAACGTGACAACCTGCCAACTTTCAACATCCAACATCATCACGCCCACATCGCGGCCTGTATGGCCGAGCATGGGCTGACCGGCGAGTCTCAGGTTATCGGTGTGGCTTTCGATGGCACCGGTTACGGCGCAGATGGGGCCATCTGGGGTGGGGAATTCCTGGTAACTGATTACCTGGCGTACCAGCGAGCGTATCACCTGGATTATTTCCCGCTGCCGGGCGGGGATGCGGCCATCCGCCGGCCGGCGCGAACAGCACTGGCTCTGCTCTGGCAACTGAGCCTGGATTGGGACGAGCGCCTGGCTCCGGTAGAGGACCTGGGCTATGAAGAACGCATGGCCTTGCGCGTCCAATTGGAACATGGCTTGAATGCGCCCCTGACCTCCAGCATGGGCCGCCTGTTCGACGCCGCGTCTGCCCTGGCGGGTGTGCGCCAAAAGGTCAACTACGAGGCGCAAGCCGCGATCGAGTTCGAGGCGCTGGCGGATCCGCTCGAGATGGGAAAATATCCGTTCGCGGTGAACAGGCCAGAGGTCCAGCCGCACCCCGCTTTCGAGGCGCTGCGCGCGGACGTTTTGGCTGGCGTACCGCTGCCGGTCGTCTCGGCCCGCTTCCACAACGGTCTGGCAGAAATGGTGCGCGAGGTTTGCTGCCGGATTCGTTCAGAATCTAACATAAATGTAATTGCACTGAGTGGTGGAGTGTGGCAGAATCAGCTATTGCTCCAGCGGACAACGGCGCGTCTGCAAGCAGAAGGCTTCCAGGTATACATTCATCGGCAGGTGCCAACCAATGATGGCGGGCTGGCTCTGGGGCAGGCGGCTGTGGCCATTGTCAGGTCTAAGGTTGAAGCTCTAAAGTTGTGAACGGATAAGGTGATGATGAAAATACTCGTTGCGGAAGATGATGCTCTCTTGCGAGACGTTATCTACAATATTCTTGTGCTTGAGGGGTACGAAGTTCATTCCACGGTGAACGGACGACAGGCGTTGGATCTGTTCGTGAGCGTCAAGCCTGACCTGATCGTCTCGGATATCATGATGCCGGAGATGGATGGGTTCGAGCTGCTCGAAGAGGTGCGTTCCCTGCCGCAGGGCGTGACCATGCCTTTCCTTTTCCTGACGGCGCGCACAGAACGTACCGATGTCAAGAAGGCACGCGCCCTGGGCGTGGACGACTACCTGTTCAAGCCGTTCAATGCCTGGGAGCTGATCGAGGCGGTGCGGACGCGCCTCAACCGCCGCAAGTCTGTGGAGCTTTTCGACACGCGCACCGCTCACCTCCAAACCATAGTGATGTTGACGAACGTGATCGAAACGCGCGACCCGTACACGGCCGGTCACGTTGACCGTGTGCGGCGGCTGGCGCTCTCCCTCGGCTTTGCCCTCGACTGGAATACTGAGGAGATTGCCATCCTGGAATTTGGCGCTATCCTGCACGATATTGGCAAGATCATAGTGCCCCGTTCCGTGCTCACGAAAGCTGAGCCGTTGAATGACGAAGAGTGGGAAGTGATACGTCAGCATCCGCAGGTTGGCGCGCAGATGTTGGAGGGGGTGGATCACCTGCGTCCGGCCATCCCGTACGTGCTCTATCATCACGAGTGGTGGAATGGCGGGGGCTATCCTTTTGGGCTAAAAGGCACCGATATTCCCCCCGAGGGGCGCTTATTAGCCATTGTGGATGCTTTCGACGCCATGACGAGCGACCGGCCTTATCGCAAAGGTTTGAGTGTGGCGGATGCGTTGGTGGAAACACGCAAGAATTCCGGCGTCTACTTCGACCCTGAAATGGCGGATGTGTTTCTCAAAACTTACAAAGAGTAGGGGGTTACCAAGCGCAACCAAGATGGGTGTCATTGCGAGCCGCCGTATTGTGGCGGCGAAGCAATCTCCCGTCTTGCTTGGGGGTTGCTTCGTCAGGCAAAGAACGCCCTCCTCGCAACGACACACCTTTTATTACCAGGCGCAGCTCGGGCGGGTGTTGATGTTGGTCGATTGGCCGATGCGCTTGTACATGGTCACGTTGGTAAAAGGTTCACCTAGCAAACCGTCGTGAATGGCCCACGAGCGCAGGCGGATGCTGTGTTCAGCATCGTGGCGGCGGAAGGGTGAATCATCCAATTGTGCATGCAAATCGCCGCCCTCTGCGAATCCGGCCTCGATGCGCCCCATCAGCTTTTTCCCGACCTGGTAGCCGAAACCGTAATTCTCGAAAATGACGGCATTGTGATAGTAGAGCGGCTCGACGAAATAGATGTCATGGCCCAGGCTTTGGACGAACGACTCGAAGGCCGTTATCGCCGAGGGGAGCAGGCGCAGCCCGCGCCGTACCTGACCTGGGGCCAGTCCCGCCTCCAGCGCGGCCTTTTCCGCCTCCAGATTGCGGCGCAGAGTGCCGAACCTGGTCGGCGAGCCATCCGGCATCCGGTCAACGTCGAAGCGCGGCGCGTCGGGGTCGTTCAGGATGTACAGCAGCACGTGGATCTGGTCGTTGAGGGTGTCGGTGAGATGGCCGTACAGGATCGGGTCTGGAAAACCGAACTTATGGAAGAGTTTCATCTCGACATCCGTGCTGCCGGGGGCGCACTTCAGGGCGACCAGTGAGTTGCCTTGGCTATTGGTGAATGAAGGCGGGATCCGAAACCGTTCCAACAGTTCAGGCGGTACCAAACGGGTATAGATTTCCCTTTTTTCAACTTCGGGAAGAATATTAACACCGCCAATAGTTGAGGCTGACATTTTCACTCCCGCTTTTGCATCTGGCGTTGCATCTCACGCTCGGCCTCGCGCTTGGCAATGATCTCACGCTTGTCGTGTAACTTCTTGCCTTTAGCAATCGCTATTTCCAATTTGGCGCGGCCTTCTTTCAAATAAACGCGTGTTGGTACGATGGTGACGCCCTTTTGGCGGACCGCGTCCCACAGTTCACGGATCTCTTTCTGGTGGAGGAGGAGGCGACGTGGCCGTTTCGGGTCATGATTATAGCGGTTGGCCTGTATATAAGGGGCGATATGCGCCTCCATCAGCCAGGCCTGGCGCCCTTCCACACGGACGTAGGCCTCAGCCAGGCTGACCTGCCCGGCGCGGATAGATTTGATCTCACTGCCCTGCAAGGCCAGCCCGGCCTCGTAATGCTCCAGCAAGAAGTATTCGAAGCGGGCCTTGCGGTTGGTTGCAACGACTTTGATATTCATCTACTGGTGGCTCTCCCGGATACGGCGCGCCAACGGCATGTCAATCCACTTTTTGATGCCGATGGTGCTGATCAGCACGACTAGCAGCGCGATTTGCCAGAAAGGTTTTTGCCAAACCCAGGCTGAGGCGATCATTGCTACCATCCCAACCCCCCAAGCCAGGTCCCAATTACGGAAGATGAGGTAGAAAAGCAAGAAAAGCCCGATGCCGAGCAGCGTTTCCCAGGGTTGCAGGTAAAACAGGCTACCCAAGATGGCGGCCATGCCCTGTCCGCCTGCAAAGCGGACGTAGATGGAGAAGTCGTGGCCCAGCGCGGCAGCCAGGGCAGCCAGATACGGGACGATGGGGTTTGACGAGAGACTATCGGCCAGCCAGGCGGCGAGCGCTCCTTTGCTGATATCAACCAGGCCAACAACCAAGGCAGGCTTCCAGCCTAAGACGCGGTAGGCGTTCAATCCCCCCAGGTTGCCGTCTCCGCTCTGGCGAAGGTTGACGTCGTAGCGCCATCCAACCAGATGCGCGGTGGGGAACGCGCCGATCAGGTAAGAGATTGCGAGGATGAGCAAAGTAGCGAATGTCATAGGCTTATTCTACCCCCATTTTAGGATGGCTAATCCTGAAAGCAAGCGCAACCCAGCAAAGATGATCAATGCTGTGCTTAGGCTGATGTAATGAACGACGGACGGGCCGGCCAGTGAGCCGATCAGCACA
This sequence comes from Chloroflexus sp., assembly GCA_020723995.1. GTDB lineage: Bacteria > Chloroflexota > Anaerolineae > Anaerolineales > Villigracilaceae > CG2-30-58-95. The sequence goes on along the minus strand of DYHT01000009.1, from coordinate 8,755 downwards.
GCCGCGTTGAGAATAAGAGTATACCAGGCCAGATGGGCCGGGCGGTCGTTGGCAGGGATTTTTTCGAGCAGGTAGTTGGCGTAAGCGCCGCCGACCATTGACCAAGAGAGACCTCCAATGGCTGAGACGAGGTAATATGCCGCAACATGCTGTGAAAGCGCCAGCAGGCCGGGGTAGAGGCTCAACCCGATTGCACCAAATCCGGTCAGCTTTTGGTGCCCAATCCGGCGCGCAATGCGGTTGAGCTGTGTGGAACCGAGCAGGACAGTCAAATAAAAGAGCGACATGCCAATGCCGATCTGCTCATCGGTAAGATTCAGTACATGAACGAAATAAAGCGGGAAGAGGGGGATGGCCAGGAATTGCATCAGGTGAAAACCGAACATGACCATCAGCGGGCTACGGAAAGGTGTCCGCCAAATGTCGGCGCGCATGGCGGTGCGCCAGCTCCGGCGTAGGCTCGGTCGGTCGGCTTGCAAAGAGGGCTGGGGGTATTGTCTTGAGCCGTCGCGTTGAGCCGAAGCGCTGAGCCGTCGCGCTGTCGAAGGGTCGGGTGCTTCTGCCTGGCATCCGGCCTGAGGCAGCGGCTTGACAAAATAGAGATGGAAGCTGCTCATCGCCGCGCCAAAAAAACCAATCCCAAAGACAATTTGATACCCGACTGGGAAGGGTAAATGATTGAGGAGATAGCCGCTGCCAAGCGAGGCGAGAATAAAGGTGATTGAAAGCAGGACATTGCGGATGCCCGCCACGTATGCGCGCCATTCGGTTGGGACGGCCTCGGCGAACAAGGCATTGAAGCCGACCGAGAGGGCGGTGAGGGGAATGCCCATAAACAGGGCAATGACGATCAGCGCCCAAATTTGCCCCTGGTTATTGAAGAGCCAGGGAAGGGGTATCCATAACAGGAAGCCAAGGCGATAATAGACCGATGTCCAGAAGACGGCTTTAGCAACCGGGCGTTTTTCAAGCCAGTGGGCGGATGGGATGGCAAAGATGAGCGTGACGACAGCCGCCATGGCGCCCAGCAGCCCGATTTGCAGGCCGGTTGCCCCGAGCCGGGCGGCGTAGACGTTCAGGAAATTGATGGCGCTGCCGCCCAGGACGCCGAACCAGGCTATGTCAAGGTAGAGATGGGTGAAGTTGGCCTGGTACTGGCGCGGAATTGCGGGATGTTGAAAAAGACGGCGAATGGAGATCACAGCCACGATTATACTGGCAATGAAGACCCCCACGATTAAATGCTATCCTACACCGTAACGCAGCATTCATACCGCAACGTCGTGGAGCGACATTCATGTCGCGCTACGGCTTATCTTCTGCGTCTCAGGATGTTGATGAATACACCCAGGGCAATTAAGAACGCAAAAACAGCCAGCCCAGCCAGTACAAGCCGGCCAGGTTTCAGTTTGCTGATGGAAGGTTGTGTTGGCTCGCTTATGGCGCTGACATCCGGCGCCTGGCCGCCAGGGTTGACTCCAATGCCTCCCTTTTGCTGCGTATAAGGGATCTCTTCAGCCTCGCGCGTGGATAAGATCGCCGAATTAATGTTCAATACGCTGAGGCCGGTTTTCCTGGTTCGGAAGGTGATCACAGCCACGCTCCGGCTTCCGCTCACCGGCAGAGCGGGATTAAGCAATGTGGCTGCAAAGTCAATTCGCCCCCCGGTGTTATCCGCCTGGTTGACCGCCACAAAACCCTCTTTCCACCAGCCGGCCGGCTCGATCTGGATTCCCTCTTTGGCCGGGTCGGCATCCATGACTTCTACGATATGTGGGTCAAAAGCAAGCTGGAACTCGAGCGCATACAAGCCTTGTACATTTTCGAGCACAATAGCAACCATACCTTGAGCATCAGGCCTCAAACCTGATAATAACGGTTCAGGCCGGATGATCACGCCGCCGCCTTGCGCCATTGCAGCAGCTTTTGGCAGCGCACGGATCATCAGGATTGCTAATGAAAGAGAGATAATGATAACGAAAAATCTCTTCATCTACCTATTTCCCACTTCTTTCTTTGCGGCGTTTCGAGGCAAGCATCCAGAATGATATACCGATCAGCAGGATCGAGCCGGAAAAACCACCCATCGTCACATAGATGAGTATCCGGTCAAAGAACACTGAATTCTCTTCGGCATCGTTGGTTGGAATATTCCGATCAACGGATTCGGTCGGCCGCGTCGCAGACGGCGGCCTCGACAGGGTTACGGTGGGTGGGAAAGTAGTTGGCGGCGATATGATAATGGTCGCGGTTGGAACAGGCGTGGGCGTGGGCGGCTTTGGGGGAACGGCGAGCAGATCTGCATCCTGAGCCGTGACGGGCGGCTTGACCCCGCGCCGATCCGCAATCTGTATGGAGACAAAGGTCAATTCTGCTTTTACGCCTGACACCTTACCCAGAAACTGGATCGTCAGGATCACACCTTCGCCATTAGCTGGCGGCGTGGGGTTGAGCTGGGTGACCACATAATGCAACGTGCCAACTTTATTATCGGCATTATTGCGGACAACAAAATCCGCTTTGAGAAAATCACCGGGTGTCATTTGCACGCCATCTTGTTTTGGGTCCGCATCCACGACCTCCACCACGGCCGGGTCGAACCGGGCCTGCAAGTCCATCCCGTAGACATTGTTGGCATTCACAAGCAGGATTTGCAGTGTCTCGATCTGCCCTTCCCCAATTTCCAGGACAGGAGGATTGGTACGTACCAGCGCCCCTCCATCCTGGGCTAAGGCTGCCTGGGATGGAAGCACGCACGTCATTATGAGGATGATTATCAAAGCTGGGGAACGGGTGTGTTGGGTCACAGATTATTCTTTGAATCGGGCAGGTGGCGCTGAACCCCTTTTAGCACCAATACTGTTTAGAACCCATCCTAAAATTATTCCAGAGTGTCATTCTGAGCGACCACTTCGCTTCGCTCAGTACAGGCTCCGGGATTGAAGAATCTCGCTTTTGATTGAAGTTACGCCGAGAACGGGAGATTCTTCGTCGCTTCGCTCCTCAGAATGACAGGTTGAAAACAGAAGTTTGAATTTTCGGATAGTTTCTTAAGTAGGGTTGCCAGGATGATCTGTCTTTTTGGATGGGTAAGACTACCATGCTCGCGGTGTGGTCAGCCCGTAGTTGCTGCCCGGCAGGACAAGGTCGAGGATGT
>DYHT01000009.1:0-5498 GCA_020723995.1 Chloroflexus sp. | reverse complement strand
TCGAGATGGTGGTGTTTTCACCGGTACAGAAAAGCGAATTGTTTGTGGTGGGAACTATGCTGGCGGTCCCTTGCGCCGTAACGGGGCCGGTCAGCACCATGACCAATGTCATAGTCAGCATAAAAACGAAGATGGCTCTTGCTCGAGAATGATGTTTGTAATATCCGGATGAATTATCCATCGGCGTCCCTCTTGGTGGATGGGAGAAGTAATATTTGTGATTAAAGATGCTAATCAAAATAATAATCCTCAAGCGTTATTCAAGTGTGAATGAAACGTTATTGATGCGTGAACCAAGCGCGAAAAATTGATGGGGGTGGGTGAGCATAAGCCCACCTTCCCTTACATCTCCCCCTTTCTACCGGAATCTCTGCACATCCTTACAGTTTTGTAAGGTGGTGTGAAAGAATAGTGTCGAATAGCAATTCTTTATATAATAATTTCATGAGTCGGGTGGGTTTATGTCTACTGGGTCATTTTGAATTACACCTGAAAGACACGCGGGTCGCTAATTTCTCTTACGGTAAAGCGAGCGCATTGCTGTCTTATGTGGTAGTAGAGTCAAAACGGCCTCACTTGCGTGAGACCCTGGCTGAGTTGTTTTGGCCTGATCGATCTACTGGGGTTGCGCGCACCAATTTGCGTAAAGCACTATCTGATATTCGGCAAGCCATTCAAGATCATGAAGCCCCCTCACCATTATTAGAGATCACGGTCAGCAAGGTTCAAGTTAACCTTGCAAGTGATTTTCTATTGGATATTGATATCTTTGAAAGGCATTTCCGAACAATAAGAGCACACATTCATGAAAACTTAGTCACCTGCCCCACTTGTATTGGTGAACTTGAGAATGCCACAGAACTTTATCGAGGCGATTTCCTGGAGGGCCTGAGTTTCAACCAGGGTGCAGAATTTCAAGATTGGCTGCAATTACATCGCCGCTACTATTTCCGACAACAATTGATGGCTTTACAACACGTAACAAGTTATTACCAAAACTTGAATCAGTATGACCTGGCTTATCATTATGCCTCCCGTCAGTTAAAGATGGACCCGCTGAAAGAATCCGCCCACCGGCAGATTATGTATTTGCTTGCAATGTCTGGATGGCGCAGCACAGCGATCGAGCAATATCAAATTTGCCGCCAAAATTTAGCCAATGAGTTGGGGATCGAGCCAGAGCCAGAAACCATCGCCCTGTTTGAGCAGATCAAAACAGGGACGATCATGAAGAATCAACAGATGTTTACACAACCCTCCATTGAAGCAGACGACTGTTAGTTCTTTTCTCTCCTGAGAATCCCGCCGTGGGCGACAATAAGATAGCGCCCCGCTGGCCTATCAAGCAGGCGCTGGATACCCTGCCCGGCGCGCAGGAATAATTCCCAACGACTCTCGCCGGTCTCGCCAAAATGGGTATAGGGGGTCATGATGGGTGGCCGTGGGCACCTTTCAGCCGCTTCATCATCCTTTAGGCCAGCTATCAAACCGTTATTGATCTCCATCCAGAAAAGGGAAGTCATACTGGCCCTGGAAGCGGTCTTCGGCATTGCCGACGGATTCGCCGTGGCGGAGGAAGACAATCATACTTCAACCCCATGCCTGTCACGTAGAATCTCGAGCGCACGCGCCGCCTCGGCCTTTTCCTGCGCTTTTGACCAGCCCAGCGCATTGCCGAGGTTATCGGCCAGTTCCTCGAGCAGCGGATGGGTCAAGTGCCCCGAATATGCCAGCATCGTGCGCCGAAGCAGCAAGTCATCCAAATGAACAATCTTCTCGTGTTGAGCCAGAAAAATCAGCTCACGACGGGTCATATCCGGCTTGTGTTTCAGCGGGGCATCCTTGCCGGCTGCCATGAACGCAGCGACATCCTTCGCCCGCGTTCCGTAGCGGTCGAAGAGGATTTTAGGCCACGGCGCCGGCAGGCTAATGCCTTTCATGAACTGCACTTGGGCGTAGCCTGTCCAGGGATAATCTTTGCCGCCGCCGATAGGAAGCTGCTTCGTGTCCCGATTGCGTTCGCGGCCCAGGAAAGCTAGCGCCTTATCAGTCACCTGCTCGGAGAAGGCGCGATAACTCGTCCACTTGCCGCCGACCAGCGAATAAACCCAAGTTTCACCCAGTTTATCTTCCTGAATGTGGTGGTCACGAGTAATCTGTCCGGCCATCTTGGCCTTCGAATAAGCCAATGGACGCACGCCTGAAAAGCGAAAAACGATCTGCTCGCGCCCGATTTTGATATCCGGAAAGACGCGGGCGGTCATGCCGAGGAAATATTCCACTTCGTCATCCGTGCAGCGGGCTTCATCGGGATTTTCAATCGGGATGTCGGAGGTGCCGATCAACACTTTATCTCCCAGGGGGAAAATCAGCACGATGCGGCCATCCTTGTTTTCGAAGAAAAATTCATTTTTACCGATGGCGGCGCGCAGGTCAGGATGGTCGAGAATCAGGTGCGAGCCTTTGGTACCGCCGATGTAACGCGTCGGCAGGCCGAGGGTCCGGTTGGCGGTGTCAATCCAGGGGCCGGCCGCATTGATGATGAGACGCGGGGACACGGTGAAGACTTCACCCGTAATTTCATCTTTCAGGGTTACGGTGGCGCGCTGGTTCGCTGGTTCGGCGTTTTCGTTCAGGCCAGCGAGGCTGACGTAATTCAACGCCCACGCGTGGTCGCCTTCTGCTTCGGCATCCAGCAGGAGTTCGAGGGTCAGGCGTTCCGGGCTGAAAATCGAGCCGTCGTAATAGGTAGCAGCATATTTGATGTCTGGGTTGAGGTGGCGGAATTTTTCAAGGGCGTTCCTGCGGTTGTCGAAAACGTGCGGCGGGACAGTGCCCTGGCCGCGCGTGAAAGCATCGTAGAGCATCAGTCCCATCTTGATGACCAGCGCGCCGCGTTCGGACGGTTTTTCCAGCCAGCCAAGAAATTTCAGGGGAGCATTCAGGCTGCCCGAAAAGACCTTGAAGATGGGGATGGTGGTGGGCAGCGGGCGGACTAGGTGAGGCGCATTCTCTATCATCCGGTTACGCTCCTGCACGGCCTCGCGCACCAGGCGGAATTCACCGTTTTCCAGGTAGCGGATGCCGCCGTGCGCCATGTGCGAGGAAGCCGCGCTGGCGCCCGAGCAGAAGTCAGCGTGGTCAATCAGCAGCACATCCACGCCGTTGAGCGCCAGGTCGCGAAACACGCCCACACCGTTGATACCGCCGCCGATAATAAGCACGGAGATTTTGGGATTCTTGCGCAGAGCTTGGAAGATTTGTTCTCGGTTCATCATTACTTTGTCGCATCTCATCATAAAGTTAGAAATGTATTGCCTTCCCCTCCGCCGCGTGCGCCGCTTCCATCAGCACCTCGGAAAGCGTCGGGTGGGCGTGGACGTTGCGGGCAATCTCGGCCGGGGTCAGCTCCAGCATGCGCGCCAGGGTCAGTTCGGGCAGCAGTTCGGTCACTTCGGGGCCAATCATCGCAGCGCCTAAAATCTCACCGTATTTCTCATCTACCACTATCTTGACCCAGCCGCTGTAATCGCCCAGTCCGAGCGCCTTGCCGTTGGCCTGGAATGGGAAACGCCCCACCTTGACCGTGTAGCCGCGCTCTTTCGCCTGCGTCTCGCTCAACCCGAAGGAGGCAATCTGCGGCTGGCAGTAGGTGGCACGCGGCATCATCTCGTAATCCAGCGTGACCGTTTCTTGCCCGGCGATATTCTCGGCGCACACAATCCCCATCGCCGAGCCGACGTGCGCCAGCATCAGTTTGCCGGTCACGTCGCCGATGGTCCAGATGCCCGGCACATTGGTCGCCATTTTTTCGTCAATTTCGATAAAGCCGCGCTCCGAGATTTTAACGCCGACTTCTTCCAACCCCAGGCCTTTGGAATTAGGCCGGAAGCCAATCGCGACCAGGGCCTGCTCCGCTTCGAGGACTTTTGTCTCCCCGTTAGCGGATACTGTCACCTGCACGCCCCCATTCGTCGTCCCGGTCGCCTCGACCGATTCGACTTTATGCCCTACAAGCGCCTGGATGCCGCGCTTCTTGAAAGCCTTTTCCAATTCAGTGGATACTTCCTCGTCTTCCAGCGGGACAATGCGCGGCAGCATTTCCACCAGCGTCACCTCCGCGCCGTAGGCATTCCAGATGGTGGCGAACTCCACGCCAATCGCGCCCGCGCCGATGATAATGGCCGACTTGGGCAGTTTCTCCTGCGTGATGGCTTCCAGATAGGTGATAACTTTCTCCCCGTCCACTTTCCATTCCGTGGGGACCAGCGCGCTGGCTCCCGTCGCAACGATGATATTCCTGGCCTTGAGTTCGGCGACTTTACCGTCTTTATCGGTGACAGCCACTGCATCTTTAGCGGTGAGGCTGGCTGTTCCCATATGAACGGCGATGTTATTTTTCTTCATCAAAAAGCCAATACCTTTGACCAATCTATCCGACACCTGCCGCGAGCGCTTGACCGCTGCGCCGTAATCCAGCGCCAGGTTCTCGAATGAAAAGCCAAAGTCCTTGCCACGCGCGCGCAAAATGTGGGCGATTTCCGCATTACGCAGCAGCGCCTTGGACGGGATGCAACCCACGTTTAGGCACACACCGCCCAGCCATTGCTTATCCACGATGGCGGTCTTCTGTCCCAGTTGCGCGGCGCGAATGGCGGTGACATAACCCGCAGGGCCAGCGCCGATGACGATGACATCATACGTTTCCATAAAATGGGTTCTCCTAAAAAGAAACGGGGTTAAGGGAATTATACCCTCAACCCTGTCGCACTCGTTCCAATGGGTGCTTCTCGTAAGAATCAGCGAATGTGCAAGTCACACACCCGGCGAAAGTGATAACCGTAGATTGCAAAGGTAATCGCCAACGGGAACAGGCGTGGGCGGCGGAAGAGCGTCCACAGGAAAAGTTTCCAGTAATGGAGGCGTTCCTTGCCGACGATTCCCAGTTGGACAATGGAGCGAAAGAAAGCCCCAACGTATTGGAAGTCAAAGGGAATGGTGATCTTTGGCGGTTTGTATTCCCGCAGGAAGGTTTTGACGCGCGCATAGTAATTTTTCGGGGCATAGAGATAATTCACGACTTTCCGGTAACCATTCTGCAATTTGTCGAGGGTCATCATAGGAATAATGTTCGTCGCGCCGTCCACGTTATCACCTGAGAACCTCCCGACCAGGCGCTTCTCACGCTTCATGCGCTCGTACAGCCGGGTACCGATGGGCGCCTGCAGCAGACCGACCATGGCCGTCACAATACCGCTTTCTTGGATGAAATCAATTTGCCGTTGAAAAATGGAGGGGGTGTCACTGTCGAATCCGATGATGAAGCCACCCTGAACCTGAAGACCGGCGCGCTGGATGCGTTTCACATCCGCAACCAGGTCGCGGTTCAGGTTCTGTTTTTTGTTGCACTCGGCCAGGCTTTCGTCGTCCGGCGTTTCGACGCCGATAAAGACCGTAGTGAATCCCGCCTGGAACATTAAGTCCATTAGCTTTTCATC
>DYHT01000008.1 GCA_020723995.1 Chloroflexus sp. | reverse complement strand
CCTTCTGACAATTCCCGCAACCGTCTGCGCCTCGATCTGACGCGCCAGTCTTTCATGCTCGAAGGGCTGAACACCGATGTCTATGACGCCCAGGGCGATTACCCCCTGGCGCACATCTGGACGGCATTGCATTTTGGCGATTACATGGCCTATTATCTGGCGATGGCTTACGGCATAGACCCGACCCCCGCCGAAGCCCTGGAAAAGTTCAAGGCCGCCATGAAGGCGGCGAAGTAGGATAAACCTCCCGTAGTCTAAAAGCCTGCGGGAGGTTTCTGTCTAGCGCACTTGCAGCACGATCACACCGGCCAGTATCCCCAGCGCGCCTCCCGCGACGATGTCCGAAATATAATGCACTCCCATCGCCACGCGCGCCAGGGCCACGAGCGGCGCCCAGATCCACAGCAGGGCTGCCAGCCAGCCAGGACCCAGGCCGATCGCCAGGATGGCGATCAAGATCACCCTGGCGGCGTGTCCAGAGGGGAAGGAATGCGGGTCCGTGTTGCGGTACAACGCGCCCCATTTACCCTCCGGCCGGCGGCGGCGGATTAAAAATTTGACCGGCAACACGATCAAAGCCAGTGTGATAATGCTGACCAGCACGGTCAGCGCCCAGGGTTTCCAAAAGGCATCCCCACGCCACCAGAGAAGCGCCAGCCCACCCCACCAGAACCAGGAATCCCCGGAATGAGCCAATATGGCGGCCAGGGCGCGTAATACGCCCGGACGCTCGGCCACCCGTAGTTGTGCGGACAGACGAGCGTCCAATTCAAGTAGACGACTTGGGTTCACTTGACGGTCTTCTTGGGTTTCATTTCAACCGCCTTGGTGGCGGTTTTCTTTTGGGGTTTCTTCGCGGCCGGTTCTTTTACGGATGTCAACTTTGTTGCCGTTTTATTCTTGCGCCGCTTGGCTTTGGCCAGGTCGGCGCGCACCAACTCAAGCTGGTGCGGCTTGTCAATGTCCATGCCGACCTCGGCGTACGGGCAGACGATTCCGCGCCCACTGATCTTCAGCCGCCGGGTGACCTTCTCGACGGCTTTCTCCAGGCTTAATTTGCGGATGAGCAGCAGGAAGAGCGTATCGAAACCGATTAATGAGGCCTGTTTGAGCGGGCTTTTACGGCTGTTGATGATCTTCTCCCACATCTCGGTCTCTTCGATGACCAGACTGGCACGCGCCACGTTCATGTCCCCGCCGCAAACGTCCATACCCTCCAGATGGGTATATGTACGCTTCGAACCGGGGAAACGCTTTTCCATCACCTCGCGTTGAATGACATTGTAATAGACATCCTCGTCCGTCTGCATGGCGGAATTTACGACCCAGTCCACCATTTCACCATTGATGGTCGGGATGTCGGAGGAGACGATCAGCACATGCTCCGTCTGTTCATTGATTTCCATCACTTTTTTGACGCCGGCGCGGATGTTGTCCAGCATCTTGCCCTGGTTGGGAATAAAGTAGAGCGGTTTCTTACAGGTAACGCCGCTTTTTTTGGTCAGACCGGTGATGACCACGTTCTCGATGGTTGTGGATTCGCTCAAGGCATCCAGCATCCACTGGATCATTGGCTTGCCGGCCAGATCCAGCATGGCCTTGGCATGACCCTGGGTACACGGATAAAGCGGATCCTCGGGGAGCGGAATTCCGCCCGCAGTCACGATTGCGTCCATAATTTCTCCTTCGATTTACCGTGCAGCGCACACAGCCCGCAGAGTTCATTTCTCTTCATAGAGAAAACCCCGCGCTCGCTTGCCCTCGCTTTTCGCGAAGCACCCTGCGGGTTGGGGGTTGCGTTCTCTGCGGTTAATTTAACTCCTGCAACTGCGGCTCGAAATCGAGTTTATCCAGCAGTTCGTTATACTCTTCACGGGTCAGGGCGCGTCCCTTGCCCGAAATGGCGATGAGCGCGGCTTCCATCATATTTGTGCCGAATGAGCGGCCTTCCAGCACCGGCGTGGTCGTGACCAGATACCTGACGCCGCACTTGCGGAACAGTTCCACGTCCTCCGGCGTGGTGGTGTTGGTCACAACCACCTTGCCATTCATATCGTCCGGCATGTAGCGTTTGATGTAGTGACAGTCGCCCGCCACCAGCGTGGCCCACTGGAAATATTTCGGATACTTCGGTTTGCGCTCCTCCTGCTTCTCGCCGGTCGGATAGACCCAGTCGAAAGGCAGGCGTCCGGCAATCGGCATCAGAATGGCGGCCAGGGTCTTGAGTTGTTTTTCGGTGTGCAGGGCAATCGGAATGCCGAGTGAGAACATCAGGTCGCCGAAGACACACTCGTAACCAGCTTCGACGAAGGAATGCGCCAGCCCCCAGCGGTCGGCGCCGGTCATGATAAAGGCTTTCTTGCCGCCCCCTTTCTGGATATAGTCGCCCAGTTTGGCCTCGACGAAAGGCGCGGCTTTGTTTTCCAGCGTATTCTTCAGGCCGGTGCCGTCCACCACGGGCGTCTGCTTAACGAAGCGCACCATCGGCTGGACCGAGTAGAGCGGATACCATTTCTTGTCCACCAGCAGGCCCAAGTCCGCGCCGCCGACGCCAAAGGCATCCACTTTGCCATCCATTTCCTGGTATTTGCGGGCGGCGGCTTCCATGTCACCATCCGTGCCGATGCGCTCGATGCTGACCTTTTCGCCTAAAAGCGTGACCTCAACGGCCTTGTTGCGCTTGGATGAACCAAGACTGATGCTGACTGCTCGTTTCATAGGTTTCTCCTTCGCGAGATTATATAACGCGAGTATACACCCTTCCGGAATTTCTGAAAATGGACTGCAAAATAACAACCTCCCGCTAGTTCTAACCCTGCAGGAGACGAAAGGATTTGCATGAGGTACAATCAACATGAAGGAGGACTCTCGTATGGCTATTCGTCGCACCATTATTGTCCTGCTCATCTTTTATGCGCTATTGACCGTTTATCCGATCATCAGCCTTGCTTTTGGCATGACGCCGATGGGAATTCTGACACCCATCACCACCCTGGTTGGCTTCGCCTTTGCCCTGCTGCACGCCGGTCAACGCCTGGGCTGGGAGCGCGCCCTGCGCCTGCTGGCGCTGGTTTTCGGTATCAGCCTGCTGTTCGAGTCGGTTGGTGTGGCAACAGGGTTGATCTACGGCCCGTATCACTACACCGACAAACTTGGTCCGCTATTTCTCGGCCTCGTACCCTATCTCATTCCGGTGGCATGGTTCATGATGAGTTACCCCTCGTTTGTGATTGCCGATTGGTTGGTGCCGACAAATTGGAAGCGCTGGCAGCGACTGCTGACCGTAGCCGCTGTGGGCGGCATGGTCATGACCGCCTGGGACTTGATTATGGACCCCATCATGGTCTATAACAGCCACTGGATATGGGAAGTGAATGGCGTCTATCACGGTATCCCCCTGCAAAATTACTCAGGCTGGTGGTTAACGGTTTTCACCACATATGCCATATACATGCTTTTATCGGGCAAAGCGCAGAGATCCACCGAAGCTGGGTTTGACCGGTTAGCCGTGCTGAGTTATCTCATCACTGCAATGGGGCTGATCCTCGCCTTGCTGGTCGGAGGGGCAGGCGAACTTGGATTGATTGGCATCTTTGCCATGTTACCATGGGTGGCGGCAGGGTGGTTGAGGATGGCTCAGGCCGCCGAGAAGGCGACCGAGGGTCTCAACTTGCCATAACTCCTGCTTTCATGCTCGGCGAGGGTCTCCACCACTGCCGAGAAACGGCTGAGGGTCTCAAAACTCTGGGCGGCAGTTGGACTGCCGCCCAGCGCGCGAGTCTACTTTGCCAGCAACTCCGCCAACACCTTCCCGGATTGCTCCTCCACCACCTCATGCAGCGACTGCCCATGGGCGTCCATCGTCACCACAGCCGGGAAATCCTTGACCTCGATGACCCACAGCGACTCCGGCACGCCGAAGTCCAGCTTGTACACGCCCAGCACCTTGGTCACGGACTGGGCGATGAAGGTCGCCGCGCCGCCGATGGCGTGGAAATAGACTCCCGGCACTTCCTGGCAGCCTTTCAGCGTCTTGGCGCCCATGCCGCCCTTGCCGATCACGCCTTTGATATCGAAGTGCTTCATCACATCCGACTGGTACGGCTCCTCGCGGATACTGGTCGTCGGGCCGGCGGCCACGAATTTATACTGTTTGGTATCCAGCCCCGAGACGACCGGACCGCAATGATAGATGACGCCGCCTTTGAGCAGAGGTTTGAGGGCTTCGTAGACTTGCAAGTCATCACCCTGCGCGGGGCGGGTCTGCTTGATAAAGGTCTCTATCAGCCACTTATGCACCGTATCGCGGCCGGTGACCATCACGCCCGAGAGCGCTACCGGGTCGCCGACCTTCAGGCTGCGAATGACATCATCGCCAATGGGAATTGTAATTTCACGCATGGGTTCCTCCTGTCAGACGATGGACGACAGACCATCGTCTATCGTCCATCGTCTACTCATACATGACCTCGTCACCCCTCACCGTCATCTTACGCCTGCGATACGCCCAGCACATGTACGAGACCGAGACGAAGTAGCTGGCTGGCAAGCGCGAGAGGCCGGTGATCTTGGTGTCAATAACCGTCGTCTGGCCGCCGAAGCCCATCGGGCCGATGCCCATGCTATTGGCTTCCTCGGTCAGTTGGGTTTCCAGGGCAGCCAGTTTCGGGTCCGCGTTGGGTTCGCCAATTTTCTGGTACAGGATTTCCTTCGATTTGAGGTAACCGGAGCCGCGGTCGCCGCCGATGGCCACGCCGAGGATGCTTGGGGCACAGCCCTGACCTTGCGCCTTGTGTACGGCATCCAGCACGGCTTTGCGCACCCCGGCCAGGTCACGGCCCGCGCCGAGGCGATTATCCGGCAGCGAATACTGCGCCCCGACGTTCTCGCAGCCGCCACCCTTGAGCATCAGTTCGATGGTCAACTCGTCGCCTTCGACTTCCTCAAAATGGATGTAGGGGAAGTCGTCGCCACCGAGATTATTGCCACTGTTCCTGTCGTAGATGGCGTCCACGGCGTTGGGGCGCATGTAGGAGCGTTTGGTAGCCTCGGCCAGCGCCGTGCGGATCATCTGGCGCAATTGGATGGTGCTCCAGCCCAGCGGATATTTGACATAAAAGATTGGCGTGCCGGTATCCTGGCAGATGGGCGTGGAATTCTGGCGCGAGAGTTCCACGTTCTTCAGGATGGTCTCCAGTGCACCCTGCGCCGCTGAACCGGCAGCTTCTTTTTCCACCGCCGCGCGCAGGCGTTTTTCCACATCCGCCGGCAGGTGCGACGATGTGAGGCGAATGAGTTCGAGGATTTCATTGGTCAAGTCTCGCATGGTTCCTCCTCCATAAGGATTTTCTCTTTACTATATGATACTCCGAAAACATTAAAAATCGAGTAACAAAGCGCGGCAATTGGCGCGAGGAACATCCTGAAGCCTTATAATTACTGCATGTTTCGCCGCCTGCTCAACCTGGCGCGCTCGCGCCGTCTGGCTCTCGCCTTGACCATCCTGCTCGGCTGGGCGGGCGGGCTGCTGATCATTTTGCAGGCCTGGTTCCTCAGCCGGGTCGTTAATGGCGTCTTCCTCGGCCAGCAAACGTTGGAGGCCGTTTTCCCCATTCTCGAAATCCTGTTGATCATCCTCATGCTGCGCGCCGCCAGCACCTGGGGGGCGGAGCTTTCCGCCAATGCGGTTGCCCTGCGCGTCAAATCGGACCTGCGCGCCCGGTTGATGCAGCACCTGGCCGCCCTCGGCCCGGCCTTCACCCAGGGGGAAAAGACTGGCGAATTGGCGGCCTCGGCCATCGAAGGCGTGGAAGCGCTGGATGCCTACTTCAGCCAATACCTGCCGCAGGTGGCACTGGCGGCCTTCATTCCACTCTCGATCCTGCTGCTTGTCTTTCACCTCGACCCGCTGACCGGCGTAGTCTTCCTGTTGACCGCGCCGCTCATCCCGCTTTTCATGTACCTGATCGGCAAGACTGGCGAGACGCTGACCAGGCGCCAGTGGGAGACCCTCAGCCGCCTTTCCGCCTACTTCCTGGACGTGCTGCAGGGGTTGACCACCTTGAAGCTGCTTGGCCAGAGCCGCAACCAGGCCATGGATATCCAAAAGGCCAGCAACCGCTTTCGCGACGTGACCTTGAACGTGATGCGCGTCACCTTCCTCTTGGCCCTGGCGCTGGAACTGCTTGCCACTCTCAGCACCGCCGTCGTTGCCGTTGAAATCGGTTTGCGCCTGCTTTACGCCAAAATGAGCTTCCAGCAGGCGCTTTTCATCCTCGTCCTGGCGCCCGATTTCTACCTGCCCCTGCGCCTGCTGGGACAGCGCTTCCACGCCGGCATGTCGGGTGTGACCGCCGCCCGCCGTATCTTTGAGATTTTGGATATGCCACTCTCAAGCGTCATTGCGAGCAGCGTAGCGACGACCGCGCAGCGTGCCTGTGGCAAGCAATCCTCTGTAATCAGCACACAATTTGATATTTATTTTGAAAACGTCTCCTTCTCCTACCCTTCCCGCCACCTCCCTGCCCTCTCCGACATTTCCTTCCACATTCGTGACGGCCAACTGACCGCCCTGGTCGGCGCAACCGGCGCGGGCAAGAGCACCCTCGCCAGCCTGCTGCTGCGCTTCGTCGCGCCGAGCGCGGGCGAAATCAGCGTGGATGGCCGGTCCCTGAACGCCATCCTGCCCGAGGGATGGCGCGCTCAGATCGGCTGGGTGCCGCAAATGCCCTATCTTTTCAATGACACCCTGTCCGCCAACCTGCGCCTGGCAAAACCCGATGCAAGTGACAATGATCTGATCCAAGCCTGCCAGCGCGCCGACTTGCACGATTTCATCTTGTCCCTGCCGGAGGGGTACGGGACACGCATCGGGGAGCGCGGGGCGCGTCTCAGCGGCGGACAGGTCCAACGTCTGGCCCTGGCACGCGCCTTCCTGCGGGACGCGCCCTTGCTCGTCCTGGACGAACCCACCTCCAGCCTCGACCCGGCCCAGGAGTCGCGTCTTTACCAGGCCGTCCATGAGTTGATGCGTGGGCGCACGACGCTGGTCATCGCCCACCGCTTGAGCACCGTCTTCCAGGCCGACCAGATCGTGGTGCTGGATGCAGGTCGCCTCGTCGAAACCGGTAAACACGCTGACCTGCTGCAACGCAACGGCCCCTACACCAAACTGGTCACAGCCACTGATCACCTCTCACCGAACACTGCTCACTGATTACTGGACACTGATGACTGCATTTCGCCGCCTCCTCGCTTTTGTCCTCCCCTTCTGGGGCTGGGTGTTGGCCGCCACCGCCCTCGGCGCGCTGACGGTCGGCGCGAGCGTCGGCCTGCTGGCCACCTCCGCATATCTCATCTCCGCCGCCGCGCTGCACCCGTCCATCGCCGCGCTGCAAGTCGCCATCGTCGGCGTGCGCTTCTTCGGGCTGTCACGCGGCGTCTCCCGCTACCTCGAACGCCTGACCTCCCACAGCACCACCTTCCGCCTGCTGGGGCGCATGCGCGTCTGGTTCTACCGCGCCATCGAGCCGCTCGCTCCGGCGCGGCTGATCGGCGGGCGCAGCGGCGACCTGCTCGCGCGCGCCATCGCCGATATCGAGACGTTGGAGAACTTCTACGTGCGCGTCCTGGCCCCACCGCTGGTGGCTGTGGTTGTCATCGTGGGAATGGCGCTCTTTATGCGCGCCTTCGACCCGGCGCTGGCCGCTGTTCTATTGGCCTTCCTGCTCCTGATCGGCCTCGGACTCACCCTCCTGACCCTGGGCCTGGGGCGCTCTCCCGGGCGGACTCTGGTCGAAAGCCGCGCCCGTTTACGCGCCGACCTGGTGGACGGCCTGCAGGGCCTGCCCGACCTGCTGGCCTACGGCGGGGTCGAAGCCCACTTGCGCCGCGTGCAATCCGCCGAAATGGACCTGCACCGCGCCCAACGTAAGATGGCGCATATCAGCGCTTTACAAAGCGCCTTGAACAGTTTGCTGACCAACCTGGGCGTCTGGCTGGCGCTGGCGCTGGCGGTCACGCTGGTCAGCGCCGGGAAGATTGACGGCATGTACCTGGCGGTCATCATCCTGGCAGCCATGGCCAGCTTCGAGGCCGTGCAAGGACTGCCACAGGCTTCACAATTTCTCGAATCCAACCTGCAAGCCGCCCGGCGTCTCTTTGAGATTATGGATGCCGCGCCTGCCGTAGTCGACCATCCCGCGCCGCTTCCCCTGCCGCGCGATATTGCCATCTCGGTGCGCGGCCTGTGCTTTTCTTATCCTGCCCTCACCCCTCACCCCTCTCCCAAGGGGAGAGGGGTGAGGGGTGAGGGCAGTGTTCTTCAAAATATTACCTTCGACCTCCCAACCGGCAAACACCTCGCCATCCTCGGTCCGAACGGAGCGGGGAAATCCACCCTGGTCAACCTGCTGCTGCGCTTCTGGGATTTCAGCGCCGGCGAGATCACCCTCGGGGGCAACGACATCCGCCAATATGAGCAGGAGGCTGTCCGCGGCTGTTTCAGCGTGGTCTCGCAGAACACCTTTCTCTTCAACGACACCCTGGCCGTCAACCTGCGTCTGGCAAAATCTGATGCAACCGGCGGCGAACTGGCCCGCGCCGTTGAGCAGGCGCAGCTAAGCACATTCATCGCCTCCCTGCCGCAGGGACTGGCGACCTTCGTCGGCGAGCGAGGCCTGCAAATCAGCGGCGGCGAACGCCAGAGAGTCGCCATCGCCCGCGCCTTGCTGAAAGATGCCCCCATCTTCCTCTGCGACGAACCCACCGCCAACCTGGATACCCTCACTGAACGGCAGATCATCGCAACATTGCACTGTCTGATGGAAGGCCGGACCGTGTTGTGGATCACTCACCGTCTGGTTGGGCTGGAGAGGATGGATGAGATTTTGGTCATGGATCAAGGCCGTATCCTCCAGCGCGGCCGGCACGCGGAATTGGTCAAGGCCGAGGGGCTGTACCGGCAGATGTGGGAAATCCAGAACCAGGTAATGTGGTAAAGTCCCAGAGAGGAAAAACGATGAAGGGGCGCGGCGTCAGTCCGCCTCTACAAAGCGGATGCCGATTCGTTCCAGTTCCAGCACGATCAAATTGGGGGTTGTCATCAGAACCCCTTCTCGCGCTGTTTTTCTTCTGCCAGCGCCTCCAGTAATTTCCTGCCTTTATATTTGCCCCGCAGGCTATGGATGTATTCGCGTGTGACGGGCGTCAATATGATTCGCCCGGCCTCTTCATCCAGTTCCACCTGGATGCGCGTGCCCGGTTGGATGCCCAGTCTGCGCCGGATGGCGGAGGGGATGACAAATCTGTCCTTTGGACGTGGTAAGAGTTTCCATTTGTTCTCCTATCGAGAAAAGTATAGCACGTTTGCGATTTCGGAGAAAACGGGTTTCTGTCAGGATGGGCCGGCAGGCACAGCGTCCGGAACGTGGCGGCGTGTTTCGAGTATAATAAATTCGCAGAAGGGGGCTGCATCCAATCCCATACGGAGGTGTATCAGTGGAAAGTCCGCTTCCCAAGCATGCTTTTTTTCAGGGGAAAATCGTCTCCTATTCGGAAGCAAAAGTGGGGGTTGCGACCCATGCCTTAAACTACGGCACAGCCGTCTTCGGCGGCCTGCGCGGCTACTGGAACGAAGAGAAGAAGCAGCTCTTCGTTTTTCGTCCCCATGACCATTTCCGGCGCTTCTTGCACTCGTGCCGCCTGCTGTTGATGCAGTTCGATTACACGCCCGAAAGCCTAACAGAAATCATGCTGGAACTCTTACGCGCAGAGGGCTATCAGCAGAATATCTACATCCGCCCACTGGCTTATAAAGCGGACGAGCAAATCGGCGTGCGCCTGCACGACTTGACCGACGAACTGACCATGTTTGCCCTGCCATTCGGCCAATATATCAAGAACGATACCAATGCTACTGTGATGGTTTCTTCCTGGCGGCGGATTGACGACAACATGATCCCGGCGCGCGGCAAGATCAGCGGGGCATATGTCAACTCGGCGCTGGCAAAGACCGAGGCGGCGCTGAACGGTTACGACGAGGCGCTCGTCCTGACCCAGGATGGGCATCTCTCGGAAGGCAGCGCCATGAATGTGTTGATCGTGCGAGACGGCCTGCTGATCACTCCATCGGTGACCGAGAACATCCTGGAGGGCATCACCCGGCGGACGGTCATCGAACTGGCGCGTGATGAGTTAAACCTCACTGTGGTCGAACGTCCGATCGACCGCACCGAGATCTACATCTGTGACGAGCTGATCCTGACCGGTACGGCCGCCCAGGTGACGGCAGTGACCCAGGTGGATCACCAGCCGGTCGGCAAAGGGGTGATGGGGCCAGTCGCTGAGGGGTTGCGCAAGCTTTTCAATGAGGTGGTGCGCGGGGACAATCCCAAGTATGCACATTGGAATGTGGCAGTGTAAGAAATAACAAACCTCCCGCAGGTTGTGAACCTGCGGGAGGTTGAGCAATTTTGCTTATTGTACTTTCTTGAAGCGCACCATGATCAAATTCTTAGCGCAGTCATCGAAGGTATCCAGGTAGATCTTATCGCTGAAGGGCAGGTTCTGCTGGTCGAGCAATTGGATCCATAGCGTTTGGGTGGAAGCGACCGGCTTGTTGCCGAGGACGAATTCGAAGCCGCTCTGGCCATAAGTGGGCGCGGTGCCGCTAAGAGTGAGATAGTCAACCAACTGATCGCCTACCTTCCCACCCAGGTGGATGGTCAGGTACAAGATGGGGCTGTTGTTCTTAGCCACGGCCTGGCCGGCCACGCCCATCCAATTGCAACCCGCCTCGGGATGGTAGCTGGTGCTGGCCATATAATCAACCGTCGCGGCGAAAGGCATACCCGTCGGGGAAGGGGTATTAGTGGGTGTCACCAGTTTCGTGGAAGTGGGGGTTGGTGTACGAGTGGCATCGGGCGTAGCGGTGGGTATGCCTGTTCGGTGGGAGTGGTCTTCAGCGGAATGATAAAAGGCGTGAATGTTGGCTCCAATGTATAAGTAGGCCGTGGGGTAGGGGTATTGCTGGGCTGGACGGTCGGGCTGGGGGTCCAGGTGGCTGGCAGGGAGAGAGGGGTGATCGTTGCGGTCGGAAATTGGAGCAAGGTGGGCGTGGGCGGGGGCGGAAAGGGATTCAGGCTGGAGGTCGGGTTGAGGAAAATGTCCAGGAAAAGGAGTCCCATGACAAGGGTCCCGATCAAGACGAGCAGGGTGGCGACATTCCAAAAAATTGGATTGGCGGAACGTTTTTCGGTCTGCAGGTCATAATTCTTCATTGCGGATTCTCCTGTTTGGTCCAGGACGCAAGAAACTATCTGAAAACCCAGACCCTAAAGGTTTTTTGCCTTGTCTGGGCAGGTTTCTTGCCGAAAAGGGCGATGTTGGCTCACTGATTGCGCAGATAAAATCTTTAGGGTCTTCGTCACGGTGCCAGCCTGATCATACTTTTGGCGCGCTGTTCCTGGAGCCAATTCTCCAGCGCCTGGTTCTGGAGCGTCAAGCGGGCATCGGGGGACAGCAGGCGGCTGGAGTCGCGTTCGAGCAGCATCAGGATGTGGTAGCCCACCGAACTCTGGATGACGTCGCTGGTCTGGCCAGGCTGGAGGGCGAAAGCGGCTTTTTCAATTTGCGGCTGGAGCAGGTACCCGCGCGGGAACCAGCCCAGTTCGCCTTGCGTGGCAGGGTCGTATTGCGCAGCCAGCGTATTGAAATCGGCGCCGGATTTTAGTTGAGCCAGTACTTTCTGCGCTGTGTCCGCATTATAGAGCAAAATCTGCCGGACATGTACCTGCTCGGCGGTATTGGGCACGGCGGCGATGACCTTATCCCGCATCCAGGCGGCAGCCATCTGGCGGCGCAATTCCTGGCGGAAGGTCTCAGCGGAGTAGCCATGCGCGGACTGCCAGGCGGCCAGCTTTTCCACACCGCCGACTTGCTCGGATAAACGAGCGATGCGATTCTGGAGCATGGCCTCATCCACGCTAAAACCTTCAGCCTGGGCGCCTTGCGCCAGGAGTATTTGATCAATCAGGTCGTCCATCACACGTTGGGCGGCCTCTTCGAGCGAGATATTGTTGCCCAGTGCGATCTGCGCGGACTGGAAACGAGCCAAACCGGCCTCGAATTCGGCGGCGGTGATGCCCTCGCCGTTGACGGTAGCCGCCAATGAGATCGGCGTCGGCGGAAGCAGCGTTGGGGAGGGCATGGCAGTTGGCGTTGCCGGGCTGGACGAAGTATGCTGCGCACAGGCGGATAGGCTCAGGGCGACAACGAGCATCAGGAATGTTGGGTAGAGTTTCGACGTTGAGGCGGACATTGGTGATGATTATACCTGCTCGAAGAGTGCTGCGCAAAAGAAGAAACCCGATTTCTTGAAGAAATCGGGTTTCTGACTATCTGCTTTTAGTAATCCATACCGCCGCCGGGTGGCATGGCGGGCATCTTTTCTTTTTCAGGCACGTCGGTGATCAAGCACTCGGTGGTCAGGATCATGGCTGCGATCGAGGCGGCATTTTCGAGCGCGCCGCGCACGACCTTGAGCGGGTCAATGATGCCGTCCTTGATCATGTCCACGTATTCGCCGCTGATGACGTTGTAGCCGATGTTCTTGTTGTCTTTTTCTTTGGCCCTGCTGCGGACGTTCTCGATGATGACCGCGCCATCCTGGCCGGCGTTTTCAGCCAGTTTGCGGATGGGGGCTTCGAGCGCCTTGCGGACGATGGCGACCCCGATGGATTCGTCTTCGCCGGTCATCTTCACTTTATCCAGAGCGGAGACAGCGTTGATGAAGACAATCTCGCCGCCGGGGACGATACCTTCCTCGATGGCGGCACGCGTGGCGGAGAGGGCGTCTTCGACGCGATGCTTCTTCTCTTTCAGCTCGGTCTCGGTCGCCGCGCCGACGCGGATGATGGCTACGCCGCCGGAGAGTTTGGCCAGGCGCTCCTGGAGTTTCTCCTTGTCGTAGTCGCTGGTGGACTTGTCAATCTCGACGCGGATCTGGTCAATGCGGCCTTTGATGGCGGTCGGATCGCCCTTGCCGCCGATGATGGTGGTGTTATCCTTATCAGCGACAACCTTCTCGGCGCGGCCCAGGTCCTGGACGGTGGCGGTCTCCAGCTTGCGGCCGGTCTCTTCGGAGATGACCTGTCCGCCGGTCAGGACGGCAATGTCCTGCATCATGGCCTTGCGGCGGTCGCCAAAGCCGGGGGCTTTGATGGCCAGCACGTTCAACATGCCGCGCAGTTTGTTAAGGACGAGCGTCGCCAGGGCTTCGCCGTCCACGTCCTCGGCGATGATGACCAGTTCGCGCTTGCCGATCTGGACGAGCTTCTCGAGCAGCGGGACGATATCCTGGGCGGCGGAAATTTTCTTGTCGTAGACCAGGACATAAGGTTCCGCGATGGATGTTTCCATGTGTTCGGGATCGGTGATGAAATAGGGCGAGATGTAGCCGCGGTCGAACTGCATACCCTCAACGTATTCGGTCTCGAATTGCAGGGACTTGGATTCTTCAACCGTGATGACGCCGTCTTTGCCGACTTTGTCCATCACATCGGCAATCAGGTTGCCGATTTCGGTGTCGGCGGCCGAGTTGGTCGCCACTGAAGCGATCTCTTCCTTGGTCTCGATCTTCTGCGACATCTTGCGCAGCACCTCGACGACCGCATCCGTGCCCTGCTCGATGCCCAGCTTGAGGCGCATCGGGTTGGAGCCGGCGGCCAGGTTCTTCAGGCCTTCGGTCACGATGGCGTGCGCCAGGATGGTCGAGGTGGTGGTGCCGTCGCCGGCGATGTCATTGGTCTTGGTGGCGGCTTCCTTGAGCAGTTGCGCACCCATATTCTCGAATTGGTCCGCGAGTTCGATTTCCTTGGCGACAGTCACACCATCATGGGTGATGGTGGGGGAGCCGAACTTGCGATCCACCGCTACATTGCGGCCTTTGGGGCCGAGGGTGGTGGCGACAGCGCTCGCCAGGATGTCAATACCATTCTTGAGCCGCCGGCGGGCGTCTTCGGAAAAAACAAGTTGTTTTGCTGCCATAATTCAATTCCTCCAGTTACATTTTTGGTAGCCTGCTGGCTGCCATTTGGGGGTTACTTGCCCTCGATAATAGCCAGCAGGTCGCTCTCACGTAGGATGAGCAGCTTCTTGCCGTCAATTTTGAACTCGGTGCCAGAGTACTTGGCGAAGAGAACTTTGTCGCCGGCGGCCACATCCATAGGGATGCGCTTGCCGTCTTCGTCGCGGTCGCCGGGACCGACGGACAGGACGAGGCCCTGTTGGGGCTTTTCCTTGGCCGTTTCGGGTATTACGATGCCTCCCGCAGTGATTTCTTCCTGCTCGAGGGGTTCAACCACGACGCGGTTGCCGAGTGGTTTAAGAGATAGTGCCATAATCATTCGCCTCCTGTGCGCAGCATACTTCGTAGAATAAAGGGTTTCAGCAATTTAGCACTCGTGCTTACAGAGTGCTAAACGCTATCATACTTGTCTTCAAGATAGACGTCAAGGGAGAAAAACGAATTTTAACAAAACTCTGATATACATATCATGCGAATATTGAACCTGTGATTTACTGAGTTTTACCTTACGGACGCGGCGTCGGGAGCGGCGTTGGGGTAAAGTAGGGCGTCGGCGTTTGGGCCAGGGCTTGCGCCACTGAAAAGCAAATCTGCTCGCCGGCGTCAACGATGCTGGCAATGGTCGGGTCGCCACCGAAGTCGGCGCGCACCTGGCCGAGGACAACTACCGCTTCTGGGCAATAGTTCTGCTGCGGGCGGCTGAGGGCTGCCAGCACCGAGCCGTAGGTATAGTAGTAGACGACCGTACGCGGCGAGAGCGCCTGGGCTTGCACATCCACACCGATTTGATTTGCGCCGCAATCACTGCCGAAGCGCGCCTGGCAGGATTCATTGGCCGTGCAGCCGCGCACGGCGCATTTCAGGGCCGGGATGGAGCCTTCATAGTTGCGGGATTTAAAATAAATGATGCCCAATTGGCCGTGGATATCCGCGTTGGCGGGGTCAAACTCGAGCGCTTTCTTGATGTTCAGCGCGGCGGCAAAGAAATCGCCTTGTTGGGAGTAGGTTTTGGCGATGGCGATGTATGGGATCGGATCCTTGATTTCCAATTGTTTATTCAATTTGGCGGCCTGGGCGAAATATTCCATGGCGGTTTCATAAAGGTCATCCCGCTCACTCTTGACCGTGCTTTCGAATGCGAGACGGCGGTAATTAACACCTACGGAGATGTACAGGAAAGTCAGGTTGGGGTTGATGCGGATGGCCTGCTTATATGCCTCGATAGCCTGCAGGTAACTTCCGGTGGATTCAAGCACGTAGGCATGGACGCGATGCACGTCCATCAGGCTTGGGTCGCGCTGGACGGCCTGCAGGATGACCTGCTCGGCCTGCGACCATTTCTGCTGGTCCACCAGGATTTCGGCGTAGAAAGCCTGCGCCAGGACATTATGGGGATCCAACGTGAGAGCGCGCACGGCCGCTTGCTCGGCCTGGATGAGCAAAGATTGTTTTTCATCTTCAGTGGTCACCGCGCTGGCGTTCCAATCCAGCACGAAGGCGCGTATGGCGTGAACCGTGCTGTCATCCGGGGCGAGGGCGATGGCTTGATTGATCGAATCCAACGCTTCCTGTAGGCGTTTCTGGCGCTGGGCATCGGTGGTCAACAGGTTGGAGGAATAGGTCTGGATGCGAGCCAATTTCGCCCAGGCCTCGGGGTTGGTCGCATCAACCCTGACCGCTTCCTGGTAGGCGGTGATGGCATCTTCGAGTTTGCCGACCGCGAAGGAGGCCTCCCCTTCCAGGGCGAAGGAACGTACCGTGCGCGTGGGCGTGGGGGTCGGCAAGAAAGGATGTGTGATCGCCCCCTTGTTGACTTGATTGGTAAACCAGGCGCCAACCAGGATAAAGAGGACTAAAACGAACACCCGGTAGAGGTTGGAGCGCCGCTTTTGGTGGAAGAGCGGGCGGCGTGACATCACATTCATGGCGTAGGGGTTATTCCTGGGGTCGGCGAGGCCGGCGGAATTGGGGAGGGCGTGAGCAGGTTATTTTGGCAGATGCGCAGGCTTTCATTGGCGTTATAAACCGCGATCTCGTCTGCATGGACTTTGTCCAGAATCAACTGCGTTACCGGCAAGACCTCACTGCAGCGGTTCATGCGCGCCAGCAGGAGGGCATAGGTGGTGAAGTATTCAACCAGGCGCGCATCACCCCCGGTCAAGGTTAGCGGTTGAATGGCCTGCCCTTCTTCGGCCAGGCCGCCGTTGATGGCCAGGGATAACTGCACGACCGCCTTCGGCCATTGAAGGTTGCGGTAAAGCATCACACCCCAATTGCCGCGCAAGTAAGGATCGGTGGGCGCGACTTTGACGGCCTGTTCGGCATACTGCGCGGCCTTGGCATCCTCGCGGACGGAGGCGTAAGTGCGCGAGGTATACAGTGCCGAGGTTGGATCAGACGGGTTGAGGGTATTGGCCAGGGTGAACTCCTGGATGGCCTTATCTATCACTCCCATGGCCCGATAGGTGCGTCCGAGCGCTAGATGCAGGTCTGCGATGTTGCCATTGATGGCGATCGCATTTTTATATTCCTGCACGGCCTGTTCGCGATTGTCGGTGATTTCCAGGATAAACGCGCGGGCGCGGTGCGCTTCCAGTGAATTGGGTGCCAGCGTCGTTGCGACGCGCGATTCTTCGCCAGCCAAGACGATGGCGTCGAACGGCCCGCTGTTATCGAGAAACATGTCCCCCAACAATTCAGCGTAATAGGCGTGGGCGATGCCGTTGTTGGGATCGAGTTCCAAGGCGCGTTTGATGGCCGCCTCGGCGGCAAGATAATCTTTGTCCTGCGTCAGCGCCCAGCCGCGCACTGCGTGAGCCATCGAATTGTTGGGATTTAGCAGCAGCGCATTCTCGGTGTTGGTTTGGGCTTCCTTATACTGCCCGGCAAAAACCTGGACACGCGCCAGGGCGACGAATGTCGCCGGTTCATCCGGTTTGATGCGGATAGCTTCCTGATATAACTCGATGGCTTGCAGCAGTTTGCCCTGGTTGAAAAGTTCCTCTGCCTCGATAATGTACGATTCAGACTGGCGGGTGGCGGTGGCAGTTGGGACGAAAGGCGGCGGCACAGTCGGTATCACGACTCGGTTGATATAAATGGCAATCACAACCAACAGCAGCAACAGGAGGATACGAAAAATGTTAATTGGCTGCCGCCGGCGCTTCATGCTCCATTTCGAACCTCGTAGATACATGGGTTCATCTTACCATTGCCTGTTAAGGCGCGTCAAGATTACTTTGTCTAGGGGTATTGCGATTATTTTTTCTTATGCTAGAATGTAGGCATGCGGTTTGATGTATTCACGCTCTTACCCGACGTATTCCCCCCTTACTTGGAAAGCAGCATCCTCCAGCGTGCCCGCCAGCGCGGGCTGATTGACGTGCGCATCCACAATATCCGCGACTGGGCGACCGACCGCCATCACGTTACCGACGACGAACCCTACGGCGGCGGCGGCGGCATGGTCATGAAACCAGAACCTGTCTTCGCAGCGGTCGAAAGCCTGCGCGCCTCCCTCGATAAACGCCTCGGCACGATGCCTGAACCTGTCCCCTCGTCTTCGCTCCCTGGCCTGACCGCCAGGGCAGGCGGGGCAGGCTGCCCGGTCATTTTGCTGACTCCCCAGGGACGCGTCTTCAACCAGAAGATCGCCCTGCAACTGGCCGCCCATCCCCACCTGGCGCTCATCTGTGGCCGTTACGAGGGCATGGACGAACGCATCCGTGAATATCTCGTCACTGACGAGATTTCCATTGGCGATTACGTCCTGACCGGCGGCGAGCTGCCCGCGCTGGTTTTAATTGACGCCATTGCGCGCCTGCTCCCCGGCGTGCTGGGCGACCCGGACGGTGCGGCCGATGACTCCCACGCGGCGGGGCTGCTCGAATACCCACACTACACCCGCCCGCCCGAATTCCGCGGCTGGCGCGTGCCAGATATTTTGCTCTCCGGCGACCATGCCAAAATAGCCAAATGGCGGCGTGAGCAATCACTTTTACGAACGTTGAAACGCAGGCCAGATTTGTTGAAAAACGCACTGCTCAGCGAGGCTGACTTGACAATTCTCAACCAAATCGAAAAAGACAAAGGAGACTCTCAATGAAATTCAATATCTTCAAGATCTTCCTGCTCGGACTCGGCTTCTTCGGCGTGAGCGTCATCTGGGGCGTGTATAACGCCTTCGTGCCGATCTATCTCTCTGAGAAGTTCGGCCTTGCGCCGGCCCTGGTCGGCTTCTTCATGACGCTGGATAATATCGCAGCGCTTTTCATCCAGCCGCCTGTGGGCGCCTGGTCGGACCGGCTGCGCACACCCATTGGCCGCCGCCTGCCGTTCGTGCTGATTGGCGCGCCCATCGGCGCGCTGGCCTTCGGCTTGATTCCCATGGCTGCCATCCTGCCACTCTTTGTGGCCTGCACCAGCACGCTGATTTTGAGCATGGCCTTCTGGCGCACGCCGGTGGTGGCCTTGATGCCGGATATTACCCCCTCGCAATATCGCTCGCAGGCCAACGGCATCATCAACTTCATGGGCGGCGTGGGCGCGATTATCTCGTTCATCGGCGGCGGCGCGCTGTATAAACTGAACCCGGCTTTTCCGTTCTGGATGGGTTCAGGGCTGGTCGTGCTGGCAGGCCTGTTGGTATTGGCGTTCATTCGTGAGCCAAAAGTGTACGAAGAAACCGGAAAACTTCCCGGCATGATCGAGAGCCTGCGCCAGGTGCTGGCCGATAAAGAAAAGAGCGCCATCCGCTTGTTCCTGGCGATCTTCTTCTGGTTCCTGGGTTTTACAGCCATAGAAGCCTTTTTTACCTTGTATGCCAAGAATCATCTGGGGATAGGCGAGGCCGATGGCGCGCGCCTGCTTGGTCACCTCTCGCTGTTCTTCGTCCTGTTCGCCCTGGTCTCCGGTTTTGTGGGTGGGAAGGTCGGACGCCGCGTGACCATCATGGCCGGCATCACGCTCCTCGGCGCGATCATCCTGACAATCTTTTTCCTGCCGCCTGCGATGCTGACAACTGTGATCACAAAACTGCCAGTGCTGGGCACGATACCGGTCATCAGCCTGTTCCTGATGGTGGCCGGCATCGCCTGGGCGTTCATCAATATCAACTCCCTGCCGATGGTGGTGGATATGACCACCCATGCCCGCCTGGGAACTTACACCGGTCTGTATTACCTGTTCTCCACGCTCTCGGCCATTGTTGGACCGAACGTCAACGGCCTGGTCATCCAGTTGAGCGGCAATAACTATAATATGATCATGCTCATCGCACCGGTCTTTATGGCTGTAGCCTGGTGGCTGATGCTCGGCGTCCGGCGCGGCGAAGCGCAGAAAGCGTAGAGTTAGTTACGGTCCGGGCACGCCAGCGCGAGGTCAGACGCGCTGGCGGCAAGACGGCAAGACGGAATGGGCTTGCCATAAGATTAGAGTCGCTGTATACTTGTTGTGAAATTTCACAAGGGTTTTGCGAATATTCGTTTTACTTATGAGGAGGTGGATGTCTGCGATAAGTTGATCCTACTTCAAGCACGTTGTCCCTTTCACTCGATTCCTAAATAGTATTACAGCATAAGAGGAGAAGAACCATGAAAAAGCTATATGGAGTAATTGTTGCCTTGCTCGTGGCAGCGATGCTCATTCCAGCCTGCGCCCCCAAGGCCCCCGATTGCACCAAGGCGGATGTCTTTTGCGTTGGCATGGTGACGGATGTCGGCAAAATTGACGACAAATCTTTCAACCAGTCCACCTGGGAAGGCGTGAAGCTGGCTGAGTCCGAACTGGGCGCTCACGTCCAGTACATTGAAACCACCGACGCGAAGGACTATGCCAAGAACATTGCCACCTTCGCAGATGCCGGTTACGATGTCATCGTCACCGTTGGCTTCGCCCTGGGCGAGGCGACCTATGCCGCTGCCGCGACGTATCCGAAAGTCTATTTTGTTGGCGTGGACCAGTTCCAGGCCTGGCAGTATGACGATGACGCCACCAATGATCGCGCCAACGTGGCTGGTCTCGTCTTTCCTGAGGATCAGGCTGGCTTCCTGGTCGGTGCCCTGGCGGCCCAGATGACCAAGACCGGCAAGCTAGGCGGCGTGTTTGGTACGGATGTCGTCCCGCCCGTTTGGCGCTTTGGCGAAGGCTACCGCGCCGGCGCGCTCTACATCGATCCCAACATCGAGATGTTCATTGTCTATCACAGTGACGTCGGCTTCGACAAAACTTTCACCGATCCCGAATGGGGCGCGGCGACGGCCAACTCGATGATTGATAAGGGCGCGGATGTGATCTTCGGCGGCGGCGGCAAGACCGGCAACGGCGCGGTCATCGCCGCAGCGCAGCGCGGCGTCTATGCCATCGGCGTGGATACCGACCAGTACTACACCCTGCCTGAGGCGGCTCCCCGCCTGCTCTCGAGCGCATTGAAACTGCTCACCCCCGGCACCTTCGACCTGATCAAACTGGCCAAGGATGGCGCCTTCCCCAGCGGCAACTACTTGGGCAAGGGCGGCTACGCGCCGTATCACGACCTGGAGAAGGAAGTTCCTGCCGAAGTCAAGGCCAAGATGGAAGAGATCAACACGGCCCTGTTGGATGGCTCGCTCCAAACCGGCGTTTCGCCTGTCAAGCCGTAAGATTTCTTTCAAGTACGTAAATACGTAAACGTGAAGGGGAAAGAGGATGGTCTCTCTTTCCCCTTCACTTACCCAGAGGTGGCACTCCAGGCCTCGAATCGTAATGAATAATGACAAAAACTATGCAAAGTTCTGAAGAGCGGTTTTCCAACCCCATCCTGGGATTGCTGCGCGCGGCGGCGAATGCGCTGCTGGTGCCGCTGCTGGCGGTCCTGACCGCAATGATTATCGGCGGCATCGTCATTGCCCTGGCGAAAGGCGATCCATTCTATGCCTATGTCGGCCTCTTTCAGGGCGCTTTCGGTTCCCCGAAAGCCCTGAGTGAAACAGCCGTCTGGGCGACGCCCTATATCTTCGCCGGCCTGGCTGTAGCGCTGGCCTTCAAAGGCGGCCTGTTCAACATCGGCGCGGAGGGACAATTAGCCTTCGGCGCGGTCATGGCCGCCTGGATCGGTTATGCCCTGCCAGGCGTGCTCGGTATTGACCTGCCTGCAATTATCCATATTCCTTTGGCTGTTGGCCTGGGCGCCCTGACAGGCGCATTGTGGGCGGCCATCCCAGGTTTTCTGAAGGCCTATACGGGCGGCCACGAGGTCATCAACACCATTATGATGAACTACATAGCCCTGAACCTGACCAGTTTTCTGCTCAATGCCCCCATGAAGGACCCGAATCCAGACAACGTCATTGCGCGCACGCCCCTCATCGCAGAAAGCGCCCGCATGCCGATAATTTTCGAGGGCTTCCGCCTCCACTGGGGATTTTTGCTGGCGCTGGGGGTGGCGTTCCTGATCTGGTTGCTGCTGTGGAAGACAACCATGGGATATGAGATTCGCACCGTGGGCGCCAACCCGGATGCAGCCAAGTACGCCGGCATCAACGTCAAACGCACCATTGTCTTGACGATGGCCCTTTCTGGCCTGCTGGCAGGCCTGGCCGGCGCGATCGAAGTCACGGGTCTGAATTATCGCCATGAGTTGGGGTTTTCAATCGGCTATGGTTTTGACGCCATTGCCATTGCCCTGTTAGGCAAGACCCATCCGGCGGGGGTGGTGCTGGCCGCGATTCTGTTTGCCGCCATGCGCAACGGCGCGACGCGGATGCAGTTCCTGACCCAGATCCCGGTGGATGTCATCTCGGTCATCCAGGCGCTCATCCTGCTCTTCGTGGCCGCCGATGCCATTATTCGCTATATTTACCGCATCCGCGCCCGCGAAGAACGCGTGGTGTTGACGCGCGGCTGGGGCGGCTAGGAGGACAGCATGGACTGGCGACGTTTTGGCTTCATCGCTCTCATCATTGCAATTCTATTCAGCGTGGTGGTACTGATCGGCAAGGCGCAGATTTCGCCGCTGATTATCATCACCAGCATGATGGCAACCACGATTGCCGTTGCCACGCCTCTGACACTCGGCGCACTTTCTGGCCTCTATTGTGAGCGCGCTGGCGTGGTCAACATCGGCATCGAAGGCATGATGCTGGCGGCGGCTTTCTTCGGCTGGCTGGCCGCCATTTACATGAACACGATTTTTCTTTTTGCGCCGATGCCCAGTCTGATCGTCGGCGTGATCGCCGCCATTCTGACCGGCGGCCTGTTCGCCCTGCTGCACGCTGCGCTCTCGGTCACTTTCAAAGTGGATCAGATCATCGGCGGTACGGTCATCAACATCCTGGCTGTTGGCATCACCGGCTTCCTGAATCGCCAATTGTTTTTCGAGAAGGGCAGCATCTTCGGCGGCAATGTGCCGCATGCGCCGGGCGTTTTACCGCGCATTGACATTCCCATCCTGGCCGATATTCCTGTCATCGGGCGCATCTTCGACCAGCAGCCGATCACCTGGGCGGCCATTCTGCTGGTGTTTGTGACCCATATTGTCCTGTTCTACACGCGCTGGGGATTGCGCACGCGGGCAGTCGGCGAACATCCCCGCGCTGCAGATACGGTTGGTATCAATGTGTTCTACATGCGCTACGCCAACGTCATCATCGGCGGTATGATGGCCGGGCTGGGCGGCGCATACTTCACACTCGAATCGGTGCCTTCCTTTGAACCGCTGATGACCAACGGGCGCGGCTTCATTGCACTGGCAGCGATGATCTTCGGCAACTGGACGCCCTTTGGGGCGTGGGCCGCCGCGCTGGTCTTCGGCGCAGCCCAGGCGCTGCAGATCAACATGCAATTCTTCCGTGAGGCGATCCCGCCTCAATTGGCTATCCTGCAAATTTCTTATGTGGTCGGCCTGACCCCATACATTCTCACCATGCTCATCCTGACCGGTATCATCGGCAAGAACATCCCCCCGGCTGCGGATGGGCAACCTTATGAGAAGTAAGAGCATGCCATGACCATCGTACTCGAAGCAAAAAACATCACTAAGCAATTCCCCGGCGTCCTGGCCAACGACAATGTGGACTTTGACCTGCGCCAGGGTGAGATCCACGCCATGCTGGGTGAAAACGGCGCCGGCAAGACCACGCTGATGAACATCATCTACGGCCTCTACCGCCCGGATGCAGGCCAGGTCAGCGTGGATGGCCAGCCAATTGTCATCCACTCGCCGAAGGATTCCATCCAGCATGGCATCGGCATGGTGCATCAGCACTTCATGCTCATCCCGGTCTTCAGCGTGGCCGAGAACATCATGCTGGGCGATGAGACCACGCGCTATGGCGCGCTCGACCGTAAAACCGTCGCACAGCGTGTGCGTGAGCTTTCTCATCAATACGGCCTGGATGTGGACCCGCATGCGCTGGTCGGCCAACTGCCGGTCGGTTTGCAGCAGCGCGTCGAGATCATCAAGACCCTCTACCGGGATGCCAAAATCCTCATCCTTGATGAGCCAACCGCCGTGTTGACGCCGCAGGAAGCGGAAGACCTGTTCCGCATCATGCGCGAACTGACAGAAAAAGGCGTCTCCATTATCTTCATCACCCACAAACTAAAGGAAGTGCTGGCCGTGGCTGACCGCATCACCGTGATGCGCGCTGGGAAAGTGGTCGGCACAGTCAAGCCAAAAGAGACCAGCGAGAAGAAACTGGCCGCATTGATGGTCGGCCGCGAGGTCATCCTCAAAGTCGAGAAAGGCAGGGCCAAACCCGGTGCGGAAGTGCTGAAAGTGGATGGATTAAAAGTTCACGACAAGCGCGGCCTGGAGAGCGTGAGCGGTGTCTCGTTCAGTGTGCGCGCTGGCGAGGTGCTAGGCATCGCCGGTGTGCAGGGTAACGGCCAGACCGAACTGGTCGAAGCGCTAACCGGCCTGACCCACTCGCCCGGTGGCCAGGTTTGGTTTGCCGGCAGCGATGTGACCAACCGCATGCCGCGCACCATCACCGAGACCGGCATGGCGCACATCCCCGAAGACCGCCTACGGCATGGCCTGGTGCTTTCTTACGCGGTAGCCGATAACATGGTGCTGAACACCTATTACCTGCCGCCCTTCGGTGTGGGTGGTATATTGCAGCCCAAGGCGATTGACGCCAACGCCCGCAAATTGGTGCAGGAATTCGACGTGCGCACGCCCTCACCGTATGTGCCAACCTCCAAACTTTCAGGAGGCAACCAGCAAAAGGTGATCGTGGCGCGTGAACTCAGCCGCGAAGTAAAACTGCTCATCGCCAACCAACCGACACGCGGCCTGGATGTCGGCTCGATTGAGTACATCCACAAGGAAATCGTTGCCATGCGCGACCGCGGCCTCGGCGTCCTGCTGGTTTCTGCCGAATTGGACGAGATCATGGCCCTTTCCGATCGCATCGCGGTCATGTATCGCGGCCAGATTGTCACCATTGCGGAAGCCGGGAAAGTCACTCGCGAACAACTCGGCCTGTGGATGGCCGGGGCGCACCCGGAGGGGTTATCACACCCACATACATAAATTTCTCACCGGGGCGGCTGCACGGTCGCCCCTGTTGCGTTATAATACAGCCATGCGTTTGCGCTCATCAAACAAGGCAAGACAAATCACCGGTCGGGAACTCTCTCGGCATGGGGAACGTCAATAAAGTGGCCTTTTTCGTATCTATTCAGGCCTGTCATGCTGAGGAGCGTTTTTCCCTGGCACCGACCGCCAGGACGGTGTGCGACGAAGCATCCCCCACGCTGGAGGGGACTCTTCGCTCCGCTCAGAGTGACAAATCGGTGTACTCAGCGCTGGCTGAATAGTTACCTTTTTCTTATAGGAGGAATGCCATGTTGATGCGAAAGAACAGCCTCGTTGTAACCCTCAGTATGATGATTCTCGTCCTGTTTTCGGCTTGCGGAGGACGCGGCACGCCGGACACCGCCGCCACCCTGGCCCCGATGTATACTGCCGCCGCGCAGACCTTGCAGGCACTTACTACTCAGGTGGCGTTAACCCCAATTGTGCCTCCCACAACAGCGCCAACACCGGCTTTACTCCCTTCTCTTCCGACACCCACACGACCATCCCTGCCCACACCTGTCCCGCACACACCTGTCCCAGTGACCCGTTGTGATTGGGTCGGATTCGTCGGCGATGTCAGCGTACCAGACGGCAGCGTTTTCGCCCCCTCCACGGCCTTTACCAAGACCTGGCGTTTGAAGAACATCGGTACCTGCACCTGGACAAGCTCATACGCGCTGGTCTATTCTTCTGGCCAGCAAATGGGCGGCCCGGCGGCGGTCAATTTGCTGGGCAACGTCGCCCCCGGTCAAATGGTGGACATTTCGGTCAATCTGACAGCCCCCGCCGCGCCCGGTCGCTATCGTGGTTATTGGATGCTTCAAAATCCCAGTGGCGTGAAGTTTGGTTATGGTTCCCTCGCTAATAAAGCTTTCTGGGTGGATATAAACGTGGCTGGCCCAAAGGTGACCACGACAACCATCACTGCGGATACGCCTGATCCATCCACGCCTGGCCAGACGGTAGCGGTAAGTGTCACGGTGAGTGGTACAGGCGGCACACCAACCGGAACGGTAGCCATCACCGGTGCGGATACCAATTGCACCATCACGCTTGCCAGCGGCAGCGGCAGTTGTAATGTAGTCTTCAATACAGCCGGCTCCAAAACCCTCACGGCTACATACAGCAGTGATGTGAACTTTGCAAGCAGTTCGGGTACTGCGAGCCATACAGTGGATAAAGGTGTCGCCTTGACGTCCATCACTGCGGATACACCCGATCCGTCTGTACCCGGTCAAGCGGTCGCCGTTAGCGTCTCGGTGCTTGGACTTGGCATCACTCCCACCGGAACCGTGGCCATCACCGGTGCGGATACAAATTGCTCGATTACACTATCGAGCGGAATCGGCAGTTGTAATGCGGTCTTCAATACCATTGGCGCAAAGACCCTCACGGCCACATATGGCGGTGATGCCAACTATACAGGCAGTTCGGGCACTGCAAGCCATACGGTGAAAAACACCAGTACTACGACCATCACTGGCGATGTGCCAGATTCATCCACACCTGGTCAATCGGTCGTGGTGGGCGTTACCGTGAGCGGAACTGGTGCTACCCCGACCGGCACGGTGACCATCACTGGCGCGGATACCAATTGCACCATTACGCTCGCAGGCGGAAGTGGCAGTTGTAATGTGGTCTTCAACACCACTGGCGCCAAGACCCTTACGGCTGCGTACAGCGGCGATGTGAACTATATGGCTAGTTCAGACACTGAGAGCCATACCGTGATCCAGGGTCCCAGCACAACGACCATCACGGCGGATGCACCTGATCCATCCACACCCGGCCAATCGGTTGCGGTGAGCGTTACCGTGAGTGGGGCAGGCATTACACCAACTGGCACGGTTATCATCACCGGCGCGGATACCAATTGCACCATCACGCTCGTTAGTGGAAGTGGCAGTTGTAATGTGGTATTCAATACAGTGGGCGCAAAGACCCTCACGGCTGCCTATAGCGGTGATATGAACTATGCGGGTAGTTCGGACACCGAGAGCCATACCGTGAGCCAGGGTCCAAGTACGACAACCATCACGGCTGACTTACCCGATCCTTCTGCAGCAGGCGGAACGGTTACAGTGAGCGTTACTGTGAGCGGGGCGGGTGCTACTCCGACTGGCACAGTAACCATCACCGGCGCGGATGCCCCCTGCACCATCACGCTCATAGGTGGAAGCGGTAGTTGTAATGTGGTCTTCAGTGCCATTGGCACCTTCACCCTCACGGCTACGTACAGCGGTGATGCAAACTATACAGGTAGTTTGGACACCAAGAGCCATATAGTTAATTGAGTGTGAATGACACCACCTATGGATGAAGCCTCTTGAGGCCTCTCATCCTCACTCAGTCGGGCGGACACCAGTGCAACTTGTCCGCTCGATTGATGTTTAATCGGTAACTGCCCAGCCAACGCAGTTCTGTCAACGAATATCCAACGAATAAACGAATGGCGTGGCGATCGCGGTCAATTCGTTTATTCGTTTCGTCATTCGTTGACTGCGTTGGTTGAGCAGTTACTTAAATTGAGTGAAACTCTTTTGCGCCAGTCCGATTAAGTTATAATGAAAGTATCCTTATGCTGGTATCGCCGACCTATTTGTCGAAATGGAGGATATGATGCGCCTCACGAAACCTTTCTGGATTTTCCCAATGCTGATCTTGCTCATGCTGAGCGCTTGTGGCGGGAAAGCCACCCCCACCATTAGCCCGGATGCAGTCTACACCGCCGCGGTGGAAACGGCCTTCGCCATCATTTCCCAAACCGCCGCAGCCATGACCAAAACGCCGACGGCCACGCTCATCCCCGAAGCGATATCCACCTTGGGAGCCACCAAAACGCCTTTGATCACGGATACGCCCCCTGGGGGAATAACTGCCACGCCGTTCAGCATTGATACACCTCTGCCTACCGATCAGCAATCCTGCGACAACTCTGCATATATAGACGACAAAACCATTCCTGATTATAGCGAAATCGCTCCTGGCGCCCAGTTCGTCAAGACTTGGAGGATAAAGAACAATGGCGCCTGCATCTGGAACAGCAACTACCGGCTGGCTTTTGGCTTTGGAGGCGAAGGAACCAATTGGAAAACCACCCCGCCGGCTTATCTGACTCGGGCGGTCAACCCCGGCGAGGAAATTGACGTTTCTGTGACGCTCACCGCGCCGGTCAACAGCGGCCAGTTTGGCGCCCACTTCAGAATGCAGAACGATAAAGGTTACTACTTCGGCACTTATCTGACCCTCATTATCAAAGTAAGCGGTACGCCGGCACCCTGACAGTGGCTGAATCGTTAGCCCAATCCATCAAGGATGAAGCCCGCCGGCTGGGGTTCGATCTCGCCGGTATCACCACGCCCGATCCACCGCCCCACTGGTCCGCCTATGAGAATTGGCTGGCCTTGGGGCGGCATGGTCATATGGCTTATCTGGCGGACGAACGCGCCCGGGCGCGCCGTCGCGACCCGCGCCGCATCCTGCCCGAATGTCGTTCCATCCTCGTGCTCGGCGTGCGCTACCCAAATCCGACCCTCACCCCTGACCCCCTCCCCAACCCTCCCCGCCCCCCTTACCTCCCCCCATTTCGAAGTTCAGAAATGGGGGGACAGAGGGGGGCCAGAATGGGGGAGGGCAGGGTGGGGGTGGGAAAATCGCCTCACGGGCGCATCGCGGCCTATGCCTGGGGCATGGATTACCACCTCTTCCTGCCTGAGCGACTGCGCGCTTTGGCGGCGTTCATCGAGAACCACATTGGGCTTCATGTCCCCAACCGCGGCTACACCGATAGCGGCCCTATCCTGGAACGCGACCTGGCCCAGCGCGCCGGCTTGGGCTGGATCGGGAAGAACACCTGCCTCATCAATCCCCATCTGGGTTCATATTTTTTGCTGGCCGAGATATTGCTCGGCATTGAACTTGAACCCGATCCTCCCTTCGAGGCCGATCGTTGCGGAACCTGTACGCGCTGCATTGACGCCTGCCCGACCGCCTGCATCCTGCCCGACCGCACTCTGGATGCCCGCCGCTGCATCTCGTACCTGACCATTGAGTTGAAAGAAGAAATCCCACCTGAATTGCGCGCCCGCATGGGCGTATGGGTTTTTGGCTGTGATGTCTGCCAGATGGTCTGCCCGTGGAACCGCTTACCCTTCGGGTACGATGTCGCGGAGGCCGTTGGCGATCCGGCCTTTGCGCCCCGTCCGGGTGTTGCCTCTCCAGACCTGATCCAGGAAATGCAACTGACGTCACAGGTGTTCAATGAAAAGTTCAAAGACAGTCCGATCAAACGCGCCAAGCGGCGCGGCTACTTGCGCAATGTGGCTATCGCACTCGGCAACGCGCGTGAACCGGCGGCCATTCCGGCGCTTCGAGAAGCTTTGCTTGACCCTGAACCGCTGGTGCGCGCCTCTGCTGCCTGGGCGATCGAACACATAAAAACCAGGTAATTGCTCAACCACTGCTGTCAACGAATATCCAACGAACACCTGCGGTGGGGCAGGTGTTCGTTGGATATTCGTTGACACGTTCCACTGCGCGGCTGAGCAGTTACAAAACCAGTATCCGCTCTGACCCGTGACCAGGAGATTATGCCGAAGTTACTATTAGCCACCAACAACCCCGGCAAAGTCCGCGAGATGCAGGCCCTGCTGGACGACCTGGGCGTGCAACTGTATCTCCCGGCCGACCTCGGCCTGCACCTCCACGTCACCGAAGACGGCCAGACCTATGCCGAGAATGCGGCGCGCAAGGCGCTGGCTTTCGCGCGTGCCAGCGGGATGATCGCCCTGGGCGATGACTCCGGCCTGGAAGTGGATGTGCTGGATGGCAAACCGGGCCTGCATTCCCATCGTTTCGCCCCCTGGCCAGATGCCACTGACGCCGACCGGCGAGCTTACCTGTTGCAGCAATTGCAAGGCAAGCCGCGTCCCTGGACGGCGCGCTTCCGGGCAACAGTTGCTGTCGCCACGCCGGGGGGCGATGTGCGTTATGCGCTGGGCGAATGTGAGGGTCAAATCATCCCCGACGAGCGTGGGACGGGTGGTTTCGGCTACGATCCTATCTTTCTCATCCCATCCCTGGGGCGAACGATGGCCGAACTGGCTATGCACGAAAAAAACCGCCTGAGCCACCGGGCGCGGGCAATCCAGAACGCGAGCCAAATTTTAAAAGAGTGGCTTGGAGTTTAACAAATCATGTCGCTGCGAGGAGCACTTCGCTATGCTCAGTATAAGCTCCGCGACGGTAACTATTCAGGCCTGTCATGCTGAGGAGCGTTTTTCCCTGGCACCGACCGCCAGGACGGTGTGCGACGAAGCATCCCCCACGCTGGAGGGGACTCTTCGCTCCGCTCAGAGTGACAAATCGGTGTACTCAGCGCTGGCTGAATAGTTACCCGCGACGAAGCAGTTTCATGGCACCTCCCTTGGATTGTTTGCAGGTTGCAGGGGGTTGCTTCGTCGGGTCTCGGTACGGCGGCGGTTGAATTGCCGGGCATGGGAGCCCGGCCGGCCTCTTTTGAGATAGTTGCTTAGCATTACAGCGCAATGTTCCTCTGGCCTGTCACCCTGAGGGCGTGTTCTTTACGCCCGAAGGGTCTCCGCCTGGCAAATGTGAGATTCTTCGTACCCTGGAAAAGCACCAGGGTGCTCAGAATGACATGCTGACATGAGGAAAAGCAACATTGCGCTGTAATATTAGGCCTGCGGGGGAATAAACTACATTCCAGGTTGATATGGTACCGTCTTCAAGAAAACCGTCAAGGCTCCAGCCACGCGGCGAGGTTCCTCGAGCATGACCATGTGACCGGCGCCGTCTACAGTCTGGAGCGCGGCGCCTGGGATTCGGGAGGCCAGGGTTTTGGAATAGGTAAGGGGGGTCAGTTTATCTTCCGTACCGCAAATGATCAGGGTAGGAACACGCATCTCGCTCAGGCGATCCATGACATCAAAGGAATCGCAAGCCAGTAAATCGCCGTGCAATACAGCCGGACGTGTTTCCGCCATGCGTTTGGCGGCCAGCGCTTTTAGGTGAGGGTCGGCTTGCGGCCCAAAGGCCCATTCGTTGATCATCTGGACGGCCAGCGAAAAGGTGGCCGCATTGGCGGTGTTGGTGAGCATAATCTGGGCGACGCGCAAACGCGCTCCCGTCCCGAGCAGGCCAAGTCCGGCGACGCGTTCCGCGTGGTCGAGCGCCAGGGTCAGCGCGATAGCGCCGCCCATCGAATGCCCGAGGACGACCGCCCGCCAGAGTCCGACGGTATCCATGAAATCCACTACGCTGCGGGCATAGTCACACACAGACTGCAATCCCATGCCGCTGGATTTGCCGTGCCCGGGCAGGTCGAGCGCCAAGACGCGAAAACCACTCAGCCGCCGAATTTCGGGCGGCCAATAGAGATAATTGCCTCCCGCTCCGTGGATCAGGATCACAGGCGGCCTGAAAACGTCGCCCCCTCCTGCCCCCGATGTTTGGGAGTCATGGATGAAATAATGCATCCCGGCGGCGAATGGCATAGCACCTCAGGTTTTGATAGGTGGAATCTAGCCGATACCCGCCGCGTGATGCAGCCGGTCGGCAGCCTCTTCGGTCAGGGGAATGAAAACCTGGACTCGAGTGCCCTTCCCGGGGGCCGATTGGATATGCAGCAGACCGTTCACCAGTTCGGTGCGCTCGCGCAGGTTGACCATGCCCAGGCTGCCGCGGTTATCATAGGTGCGGTTGACAGCTTCCATGTCGAAGCCGACGCCGTCGTCCAGGATTTCGAGCAGGGCCAGTCCCTCTTCGAGTGAGCGCAGGCGTACCCCGATGTGGGCCGCCTTGGCATGTTTGCGGGCGTTGTTGACCGCCTCTTCGACGATGTAAAAGATGACGCCTTGCTTGCTTAATTCCAACTGGTCGAGCAAGCCCTCATCAATGTTGATGAGCACGTTCTGCGAATAAGTTTCTTTCATTTTTCCGGCCATCGCCTGCAGGGCGGCGACCAAACCCTGGGTTTCGAGCGTCAGCGGGCGCAGCGTGAAGAGCATGTGACGGATCTCTTTGGTCGTGCGGCGGGCCAGGTCCTCGATGCGGCTCAATTCCTCATAGGCCGCTTTCGGGTCTTTGACCATCGTTCGTTGAGCCAAATTGACGCGCATCGCAATGGCGGAGACCGATTGGGTTGGGCCGTCGTGCAGGTCACGCGCCAGTTTCTTCCTGGCCTCCTCCTGCGCCTCGATAATGCGGTCACGCTCGTTAGCCAGGTCTTGGTACAGGCGGGCGTTCTGTATGGCGATCACCGTCTGCTGACCGAGGATATCCAAGACCTCCATCCGGTCGGGTGTGAAATAATTGGCATCCGGATGACCGAAGACCAATAAGCCGTAGACGCTGAATCCGCTGCGCAAGGGGAAACAATATACCTGGCTGCACACCCGCAAGGCGACAATGCGATTCAGTTCCGGATCTTCAGCCACGTTGGTAACGAGGAGCGGATGGCCATCTTCAATGGTCTTGGCAAACGCGCCTTCTGCGCCCGGCAAGATGATGCTTAGATCCGCGGGCGTAAAGCGCCGGGCGGAGGCGATCTTGAGCGTTTCCTCTTTTGAAAACAGCAACACCGCGCCGATCAAGCGGTCGTCCGGTTGGGCGTTCGGATCGGAATTCAGCGCGCTCAGGCTGAGGTCGAGAGCCGAATCGATCACGCGCTGATAGTTCAACGTCGCAGTCAGTGTGGAGATCAGGGTGGAGATGGCGCGCAGGCGTTCACCCTCCACGCCTTTTTCAACTTTCTCCGACGTTTCAGGTTGCA
This sequence comes from Chloroflexus sp., assembly GCA_020723995.1. Lineage (GTDB taxonomy): Bacteria > Chloroflexota > Anaerolineae > Anaerolineales > Villigracilaceae > CG2-30-58-95. The sequence goes on along the minus strand of DYHT01000008.1, from coordinate 33,780 downwards.
CGGGAGTCCGGTCTTTCGCCAACCCTCGCCCCAGAAAACCAAGCAAAAGGGCAATAATCAACAGGACAATCGCCGCCATCCCCGCCACCGGTAGCTCCAACAATGAGGGCATAAGTAGCCAGGCCAGCCCCACTTTGGCCAGGGAGACCAGGATGGCGACGATCAAAGCGCTGCCGATCTGGAAGGAGACAACCGCCGTGAAGATTGGCAGCAAGCCGGCCCAATATGCCGGGCTGCTAAAGCCGCCCTGCTGCCAGAAAAGAGCCAGGGCGACGGCCAGATCCAGGACGACGCTCATCCTGCGGTGAGGCGGCCGGCAGCGATTCGCCCCCGCCATCAGGGTCATGGCAATATTCCAAGCGGCCAGACCGAGCAGCAGCAAAATCGGCGCGCTCCCCAGGCTGCCATGCAGGGACAATGATACCGTCAATCCCAGGATGGTCAGCCAGCGCACGGAGACCACGAACCAGCCAGTGGGGGAGGAGGCGGAGTTACGCACGAGTATATGATAATGCAAAAACAAGAATTATGCTTGGATATTGGCTTCGGATTCCGGGATGCTGGCAGCCATTCCCAATAGGATGCCGATATTAATCCACATATTTGGCATGGCCAGCGAATCCTGGGTAAAACCGAGCGCGACAATTGCAAACCAAGCCAGCAGGCTGGCCACTCCTACAAAGACAAGTTCTTTGCGCCGTGAACGCATAAGGGTAAGCACTTTTCCCAGCACGAGCAAGTAAAAAGAAATAAACAACCAGAATCCTGCAATTCCCGTCTCAGCTAGCAAGCGGATATACAAGTTTTTAGTATTCGGGTAAGTGAGGTTATCCGGCGACAAGAGTTGGGCAATCTCGGTAATGTTGAAGCGTGACCAATCTGGCACAGCCTGATAAAAATATAGCCCGGTTGCACCAAGGCCGACTCCGCTCCAAGGATGCTGTTCGAAAATAGTCCACCCAGCCCAGGCGTAGGCAAGGCGCGGCCCGGCGTAGATATCCACAAAATAATCCACCAGATTTTTCTTGTCAGACTGCCAAATCTGGGCAAAATATGTATTGCGCGTAAGAATATAAGACCCGCCCGCCAGTCCCGCCAGGATGACGGCAATCATTGCGATTCTCACGCTCACCTCCAACATCCGCCGCGCCAAAACCGGATTCATGCGGCGGAAAGGCCGCAAAAACCATTCCCAGGTTTGTCTCATCCAGCCCCAACCGATGAACAAGAAAGTCAAGAGCGATGCCGCGGCAGCCGTCAAAATGCCGCTGCGGGAATAGGTGAAGAGAATAAGCGCGCCACATGCCGCCAAGCTGACAGGCGCCAGCCAGCGACGCTTGTCCCAGTGATAGGCTTTTAGCAAAGAAGCAAAAGCCCATGGCAAATAGACCGTCATCACCTGTGCGGCAAGCCAGGAAGGTTCCAAAGTCAGACCAGAAATACGCCGATTAGGCGCAAGGCCTGCCATCATGACTGTTTTCTGGATCTTATCAAGAGCGTATCCCAAATACACTTCAGGAATATAAAAACTGAATAACTGGATTCCTGCCCATGTCACCTGCGCTATTAAACCTACAAACAACCATTTGAGGGTAAATTTCAAATCTTGTTCATCATGATTCATGCTCATAGGGACGAAAAAGAATATCAACCCCACTCCAAAAGTGATCCACGCCCGCAACAGGCGACTCGCGTAATTATAATGATACAAATCCACGGGGGCCAGAAAGAACCCGACCGCACTGGACAGGAGCGCAGCGAGTGCAAACGCCATCAAAGGGAGGAGACTGCTACTCCAGAAAAGTAAGCGGCGCTGCTGTAAACAACGTATGACCAGCACAAACAAGAGCAATACAGCCGGAATGAGTGAAAGCGGACGGACTTGTGAATCGGACCCCATGAAAGGCATGAACCGGAAGCTGGTCACCGGTATGGTTACCAGCGTAAGCGCCCACAAGAAGCGCTCAATCCGATTCAGGTTTTCAGGCGCGAGCAGTTTCATGCTAGGCTTCCTTACGGTCGAAGAACAGCATCCCGAACGCCAGGAGGACAGTCCCCAGCAATGCCCCGCTAAATACGTACACACCCATTGAGACGGCCCGTTTCACCGGCAAATCCTGTCCCTGGGTGAGATTAATTTCCAACAAGGTGCTGATCCCGGCTGGTTTGGATTGGACCTGATCCACAAAAACCTGCGCCCAGACCGAGGCAATCGCAGAAGCAGTCGCCGGGTCCGGGGCGTCGGCGAGAAAGTGCCAACCACCGTCGCTGGGCTGACTCAGGTGCAAGCGTCCATCCCGTAGATCGGCAACCGGGATCCCGGTCTGGCTGGAGACATCTGCAAGCGTTTGATCCGACCAGGCCAATTCAACCAGTTTGTCTGTCTCGCGCTGGAGATAAGTATAAATCAACAAATCGGAGCGCTCTTGCGGGATAACCTGCTCCACGTTTTGATCCACGAGCAGCGTGGCTTGGGCGCGGAAAGAGGGCGGAAAAACAAAGTAAGCTAACCCGCCGAGTAACGCGCCCAATATTGCACTGAGAAACCAGAAACGCCAGGCCTGCAATAAGCCGGCAATGTGCTGTGGGGATGGGCGTCTAAGTAACCGTTTTTTCATGTCTGTCCACTTCTCATTTTCCGTTGTAAACGGAGACGCCAAAACGGCGAGATAATTTTTCTAACCAGGTACTTGACCGGCAAAATCCCAAACCACGAACCCCCGTCCCGGTAATGCACCCGCAGCATCTCCGGCCAGCAGCGGTCATCGGCGGCGATGGTCTTACCCTGCGTGTGCAGGCGGAAATTGGCCCACGTGCGCGGCGTGTATCGAACTGGGGCCAGCGCGGCTATGCGCACCCACAGGTCATAGTCCATGGCGAAGTAGAACGAGGGATCGAGTGGGGCGACCTTTTTCCACAAGTCGGCGCGCCAGAAGGAGGCCTGCTGGGGGATGTGGACGTAGCCGCGCCGCAGGCGACGGTAATCGGTCTGCGCGGCGGGGAAACGACCGATGAGTTCGCCGTTTTCGTCAATGAAATTGGCATCGCCGTATACCAGCCCGACCTCGGGCCGGCCGCGCAAAAATGCCACCGCCTCGGCCACCGCGCCGGGCTGGTACGTGTCGTCCGAGTTGAGCCAGGCCAGGATTTCGCCATTGGCGCGCGCAAAGCCTTTGTTGATCGCGTCGGTCTGGCCCTTGTCACGTTCCGAAACCCACCAGGCCAATCGCTCCGAGTAGCGGTGGATAATGTCCACGCTGCCGTCAGTGGAGCCGCCGTCCACGAGGATGTATTCGATACGTGGGTAATCCTGCTCCAGCACCGAGCGGATGGTGGCCTCTAAAAAGCGGGCCTGATTGAACGAGGGGGTGACGATGGAAACAAGGGGAAACTTGGGTGGGTTCATCGGATTCACGGAGAAAGAGGCTGGTGCAGGTCGAAGATCCAGTAACCGTCATCGCCCTGTTCGATCAACATGTAATGAGTGGTGAGGTAGGCGCGCAATTCGGCCTGTTTTTCCCATTCGGGAGGCGAGGTGACCAAAAAAATGTCCTTGCCGGCGGTTTGTTCGCGGAACGTGGTCGCAAAATCGGGTGGGGTCTGCCCGGCCAGTGCGCGCAAGTATATGTCGGCTGTGTTCAGCCACTGGCTGCCGTTGATCCAGCCGAAATAAGCCAGCCGCAGGCCATAATCGCCGGAAAGCGCGATGACATTTTTGTCGCGACCGATTTTATCACCGAGTTCCTGCCAGTATTTGATCTCATGCCGGTAATCATCCCGCACCAGAGTGACGCGCACCTCCCACAGGCTGATCAGGATGCCAAAGAACAGAATGCCCAAAAATCCGGCTCGCAATAACCAGCCTTTTTGCGCCGCCAGTTGCCCCATGACCAGGCTGGTGATGGGCAGCAAGCCGATGGCGACGATCGGGACGAGCGGCAGGTGGTAATAATCATGCGTGATGAAATGGTAGGGAAAAGCCAGGCCATAGATCAGGTAGCTGATCCATAAACCGATCAAGATGCCACGGTGAGCCTTGCTCTGAGATACCAGTGCACCTGCCAGCGCGATCAGCAGCACTTCAAAACCGACCCGCCCGCTGGCTGTAAATACCCAACTGACATAGAAGCCCGGGTCGCGCAGCAGGTTGGGAAAGAAGCGGAAAGCGAATTGATCCCCCAGCGTCCCCAGGATGAAGACGCCGTAAATATAAAAAAGTACATTGGGCAGAGCAGTCAGCCCGGCGACGACCCAAACCTGCTTGTCGAGGATGATCCGTTTGAGCGCCCCCCGGCTGAGAACTAGGCCGGCGGCGGCGCCCAGCAAGGGAAAAATGGCCACCGATTTGATCAGGATCGCAATGCCGGTCAAAACGCCGGCCCAGAGGGCTGCGCGCCATGTCCTGCGTACTTCCCAGCGGTTAAGCGCCCACAAGGCCCAGACAATCGCGGCGGTCATCAAAGGATCGGGCAGGAATGCCCGGCTGGCGATCACACCGAATGGCAGGAAGAGATAATAAGCCAGGGCAACCACCCCGGCCTCGCGCAGGTTCATCTCGCCGGCCAGCCAAAACAAGGCCAGGCCTCCCAGCAGCCAAAAAACAGATGAAAGGATACGACCAATCCACAGGCGTTCTCCGGTCAGGCGATAGGTGAGCGCCACCAGGCTCTCCATCAGCGGTGGTTCGATCAGCGATTCAGATTTCCATTGGGCAACAGCCGCCGCGCGCTTCCATTCCGGCACATCCGTCAAAGACTGGTAGTACATGCCGCGCGCCATCAGAGCCGAGCGGTATTGGCGCACCATGTAAAAATCATTGGGCGGATCGGTCAGGTCAAACAGCCGGATGCCGAGCGCCATCACGAACAGGACGCCGATCACAGCCGGCATGGCCCAGCGCCAAGGGAAAAAGGAGGGATGTTGATTGCTCAGGTTCATAAGGATTTCTCTTCAACGAAGGACACGAAGTTCACGAAGTTTATCTATTTATCCCCTTCGTGTGCCCTTCGGCTTCGCTCAGGGCAAGCCTTCGTGACCTTCGTGGATTCTTGGTTTTTGCCAAATAAATGCCCACGCTGCCCAATTCCGCTATGAGCGTGATCAAAGCAGCCCAATTCAGGAGTTGTTGGGCAACCGGCAGGTTCCACTTTGGCTGGCGGTGATGGATGAAATCGGTCAGCTTATCCCTGTCCGTCACCGGGATGCGCTCGAAGGGAGCGGACTGGTTGTCTTCTGGAAAGACAAAACCGGTCGGATTGTGCATGTTGAAATAGCCGTCCTCAATATTGTAGACCGAGCCTTCGCGCAGGTAAATGCGGAAAGCATTAAGGTCACCGAACAAGCTCTCGAGCGGGCGCAGCCCGCTGGCGGATGCCTGAAACACCTCCCAGTCGTTGATGTCGGGAATGATCCTGTCCATGACAAAGGTTTCGCCTTGGCGCTGGATTTTTTCATAAGCGGTTATCGAATAATCAACCCCGAAATTGCGCACCTGGTATTTCATCGGGATCAGGTAGTACGCCCACATGGCGGCCAGGGCAATCCCATTCAGCAGGAGAAAGACAATCAGGGTTTTTCGCTTCGAGTTCCAGTTTTGTGTCCAGCTATTGAAAATAACGGCTCCGGTGACCGCCAGAGGGAAAATAAAAGCGGAGGTCCAACGAGAATTGACCCGCATGGATCTGAGAAATGGTAAACCACGAATTTGAGGGTACACTACCCCACTCGCTAGGATAAATTCGATCACGAGCAGTATGGCGATGACCAGGCACACAACCGCCAGCAGCCTTTTTATTGTGATGGGCGATTTTATGCTGGGTCTTGCTACCGGACAGTTTTTACGAGACAGTAGGTTTTTTAACGCGAATTGCGCGAATAGGCGAATGGCGCTAATTTTTTTGAAAAATATTCGCGATATTCGCTCATTCGTGGCATTCGCGTTGCCGAGTAGGCGATGCCCTGAGCTTGTCGAAGGGTGCTGCGCAAAAAGTGTCCGGTAGTGAATCCTGGGTTTGTGGAATAAAAAGGCGATTGCGCCTCCGGCCAAGAGTAAGAGCAGCGCCGGCGACAAACCCGCCTCCAATTCCCAAAAACTATAGGGAGAGCCGGTCCATTCTGCCAACCGGACGACAAAAACGAGCGGGCTTTTTCCAATTAACTCAAGAAACGGGGCGATCGTCATTGTTCCGATGAGCTGAAATATTATCCCGCCCACGCCTGTCAGCCAGTTAGTGGGATATTGGTCATGAATTGCCCTGGGGAAAAAACGCATCAGGGCAGAAACAGCCCAGATTTTCGAACCGCACAGTAAGACCGTCAGCATGCCTCCCCACACGGCGATGGCCAGCAAGCGCCGGCCGGATAACAAAGAGGGTTTGAGCAGATAGATCAAAGGGATAACGACGAGCAGCGCGAGTAAAGAGATGAAGGCAACGTGGAAACTGCCGGAATATATCAGCAGGGCGTATATCAGCGAAAGAAAGATGCCAGCCAGCCGGCCCGGAAGCCTGGGATTAGCGATAATGACCACGATAACCGCAAACAGAGGGAAGGTCTCAAAGGCTAAATGCCCGACCGCGATATGTTGAAAATAGAAACCATTGACCGTAAAAAATACCGCACCCAATATGCTTGCCAACGATTGCAATCCTAAAAGTTGCTTCAGGAAATAATAGGCGGCGACAAAACCAATCGCCGTGTAGATGACGATGGAGGCCAGAATAGCCCACCATGGATTGACAAACCAGGTCAGCAGTTGGACAAGCGAGAATTGCAAATGCTGCGGATTGGGATACGCCGGCAAGCCCCCGCCGAAACTGGGTGTATACCATTGGATGCTCAGCCCATTGACTTTGTAGTGGAGGTGCGTATCCACCAGGCGTGGCATGAAATAAGCGTAATCATGACCGACTGCCGGATAGGTTGCATTGAGGTACTGGACGATAAAAAAGCCAACCGTCAGGATATTTAGTAAGATGATGGTTGTGATCAGAAAACGATTTTTCATTTCGGATGTTTATTCGTAGAGACCCAGTAGATTAAAGCGATTGGTTACAAACAATTTGAATGGTGACTATACCGAATTTTAATCAATTGACGAATCTCTCGTAATAAAATTCGCAAGCCAACACCCGATAGCATAGCAGAACGCACATCTTTCCATTTGACGGGAATTCTTTCAATGGTATACCCATTGCGCTGAGCCAAGTAGATTAGTTCTACATCAATTGCATAAGAGTCAACAATAGACCGTTGGACTATTTTCTTTAAGAGGTCTCCTTGGAAACCCTTCAGACAGCATTGTGTATCTTTATAGCCCGGCAATACCAATAACTGAACCACAAAGTTGAACACTCGGCTACCCGCTTGTCGCAATGCAACAGTAGTACCCTCAATGACCGAATTTTTTAGACGACGATCTCCGATAACGATATCAGCTTTTCCATGTTCTAAAATTTCGAGCCCAATCCTGATGGCTTCCAAATCAATCGGTAAATCCGCATCAGTAAAAAATACATACTTTCCCCGACTTGCCAGAATGCCTCGCTTTAATGCTTGTCCTTTTCCAGTATTATTGGGATTGGATAAATAGCGAGCATGATAGAGCCGATGATAATGCTCCCATGGAAGATGGGGAGTCTAATCTGCACTGCCATCATCCGACACAACGATCTCATAGGAATGTCCAAGAGCGTTCAAAAATGCTGACAGGGTGACAAGGCTAGTCTCGATAGTGTCACCCTCATTAAAGGCCGGCAGAATGACTGAAAGAAATGGCGCGTTGTGCGCAGATGAGGATGAATAGAGCATAATGCAAAGTCCGCGTTTCGTTCTCTACGATGGGGAAAGAGTATATTGTCAAATTAAGGTGAAGCGGGATGCTGGAGAGCAAAGATGACATACTCATCCGTCTCGGCATAGATTGGATAGTGGGAATAGAGCAGGTCTTTGATCACCGGTTGTTTGTCCAATTCGCCGAACATCGTAACGAGGAAGTATCCTCTCCCGGCTGTGTCTTCGGCGAATTTTTGCGCAATATCCAAATCCTGCCCGGCCATATAACGCACCTGAATATCGGCGCTGGTAAACCAGGCGCTGGAGTTTTGCCAGCCCCAGTAAGCCAGGCGATAGCCGTAGTCCTGCGTCAGGCCGATGACCGAGGCTGTATGGCCGAGTTTAGCGCCAATTTCAGCCCAGAAAGGCGCCTCGTGGCGGTAATCTCTGGAGGCCAGCCAGGCGCGCCCGTACCAGGCTTGCACTGCCGTTCCAAACAACACCAGCGCAACCAGCGCCAGGCGTGGGAACAGGCCCGCATTGCGCTCGAAGAAACGCTCGAAAATCACTTTTACGACCGGGGCGATGGACAGGGCGGCAATCGGGATGACTGGCAGATGGTAATAATCATGCGTGGTGAAATGATAGGAGAAGGTCATCCCAAAGGCGATATAGCCAATCCATAATCCCAGGAGCAGGGGCCGTTCGCGGCGCGCCTCCGCCAGGAAAACGCCCGTCACGCCCAACACCCACACCCCAAAACCGACCGCACTGCTCATCAGGTTCTGCCAACTGAAATAGAAGGCCGGGTCGAGCCACATCTTCGGGAAGAAGCGCAAGGCAAATTGCCCTTCCAAATCGCCGCTGATTGTACCGTAGATTGTGTAGATCGCGGTCGGGAGGACAAGCAGCGCGCCCATGACCCAGGCCTGCGGGTTGCGCAGCGAGCGTTTCAGCCCGCATGCGCCGAAGATCACGCCCACAAACGCCCCGACGACCATGAAAACGGCCACGTTCTTGACAAAGATTGCCGACCCGCTGAAAAGGCCAAACAGGATCGCCCACTTCCATTTTGAGGTATTCTGCCAGCGGAAGAGCGCCCAAATGGCGAAAACGAGCAGCGCTACCATCAGCGGGTCGGGCTGGAAGGCGCGGCTGGCGATGACGCCGTAAGGGGCAAAGAGATAAACGAGCGTCCCAATGACCGCCGCGCCGGTCGAAGAGGCCAGTTCACGGATGAGCATAAAGAGCGCCAGTCCGCCCAATATCCAGAATAGGGATGAATAAATACGGGCAATCCACAGGTGTTCGCCGGTCAAACGGTAGGTTTGCGAGACTATGGTCTCCAGCACCGGAGGTTCGATGATTTGCAGGCTGTTACCCAAGGTAATGGCGACTTCACGCTGCCAGGCCGGCGCGTCGGTCACGTACTGGTAGTACATGCCGCGCGCTTTGATGGCCGAGAACAACTGGCGCGTGGGATGGAAATCGAGCGGCGGGTCGCTAAGGTCGTACATGCGCAAGGCGAAGCCCGCCAAAAGCATCAGCGCCAGCGCGGCCTTCCACATCCAGGGGCGCTCGCGAAAGATAATCTTCTCAATGAGGAAGTTTTTCATCAATTCTCCTGCTTGCGCGGTGGTTGAGATTCAAAGTCCAACTGGGTGTGGGCTATATGAAAAGCAACTTCGCCCGGAAGACCATAGCGAAATGCCATAATCAGCGCATGGATTGAACTTCATAAACAGTTGTGACACCTATTGCAATTACGGATGTAATCCGGAGTCCAGTTAAGATACTCAGTAGATCACGAAACCGTAGTGACGACTTCAGTCGTTCGGCTAAAAAGCGACTAAAGTCGCCACTACGAAGCCTTTTCGTGAAGTACCGATACTAACAAGCTTCCGCAACTACCGCCAGATTCCAGTCTCGTTCGTTTAGGCTCTCTTCCAGGTGTAAAAAGGGGGAGAGATGTAATGCTCGGAATCCAGCACACTCCAGATGAAATACAATTTCTTGAGGAAAGAAAAACCGCATGGTGTGGACCTCGCTTACTTCGTCAAGGACTAGATCATCTTTTAGACGAAGAATCCGATATTGCACATCTACAGTATGGTGTAAAATATCCAACTCTGGGTGGACGAAACGGACGATTCGCTCACCATCGGCTTCGATAATTTTATATCGGTCCATCGGCCGCTCAGTCAGAACTGCTGGTCCGTGCCAGACATCGAAGATAAAAAGACCTCCCGACTGCAAGTGTTTCCGTGCTACTCGTAAAGCCGCTTGCAGGTCATCATTGGTAGTTAAGTAACCGATGACAGCGAACATGGAGACCACAGCATCGAAAGTCTTATTTAAGGCGAGGTTTCGAATGTCCCCCCGTTGGAAAGTTGGTTTATCGAGAGATTGGCAGGCCGCATTTGATTTGATTTGGGCCTTTGATAACATTTCCTCCGAGAGATCTACACCTGTAACCCGATAACCTCGCCGGGTTAGAGGAATGACATGACCACCAGTGCCGCAACCTAGGTCGAGGATGCTCATAATCGTCCCTTTAGCATATCGGCTAAAAATTTGCTCAAGGGAATCACACTCGGCCTCGTAATTTTTTTCCTGATAAAGAACATCGTAGAATTGAGCGTAGTCGACAAAAACAGACATTGTTTCTCCTAATATCCCAACACCTGTTTTACTGCAGCGCAGGATTGGTCAATTTGGTCTTCTGTGATCGCTATTCCCGAGGGCAGATAAAGTCCCTGACGAGCAATGCGCTCTGCCACAGGATAACGCTCACCATGGAACAACCTCTTTTTTTGGAAAACAGGTTGCTCGTGCATGCCAAGGAAGAAAGGCCGGGTCATAACGCCTTTCGCATATAAGCGGCGGGCGAATTCGACCGCGTCCATTCCTGTGCCATCATCCAATACAATACCATACATCCAATATACATTTTTTGCCCAAGACTCCTCGGCGGGAAGCTGCAACACTGGAATTCCCTTCAAACGATCAGTATAGGCATGGCCCATCAAACGTTTCTTTCGGACAGAATCCTCGATACGCTCGAGCTGCGCCAAACCGATTGCCGCCTGTAAGTTAGTAAGCCGGAAATTATTCCCAAGTTCAGTATGATAAAACCTGCGTTCTTTTTGAAAGCAAAGATTGCGTAAGGAGCGCATTCGCTCCGCATAAGCTGCATTGTTGGTAAGAACCATACCGCCTTCACCGGTTGTGATAATCTTGTTGGCATAAAAGCTGAAGCAGTTCAAGTCGCCCAAGCCGCCGCATTTCCGGCCTTTGTATTCTGCGCCGTGCGCCTCGGCTGCATCTTCAATAACTATCAAATTGTGCTTGCGCGCCAACGCCAATATTGGATCCATATCCACCGGGTGACCATAAATATGGACAGGCATGATTGCACGTGTTCGTGATGAAATTTTACTTTTTACCTGCTCAACATCCATACACCAGGTACCTGGATCTGCATCAACTAGCACGGGTTTGGCACCAATCATTGTGATTGCTTGAGCGCAGGAGATAATTGTGAAGGTGGGCATAATGACTTCATCGCCCGAATCGAGATCCAAGCAAGCAACAGCAATTTGTAAGGCAACGGTACCGTTGCTCACTGTTATACCGTACTGCATTCCGCAATACGCTGCCCAGTGGTCTTCAAATTCACGGATGAAATGCCCTTCAGATGAAATCCAGCCAGTTTGAAGGCATTCAAGCACGTACTTTATCTCATTCGGACCAATTAACGGTTCATTTACCGGGATCATTAAAAGCGCTCCTTCTCATCAATGCCCGTATAAGGTCCTTGCTTAATTTCTAGGAAGACCGTGTCTTCTAACATACGGAACCCGTGGCCGCCGCCGACCATCAACATGATATCGCCTTCACAAAGTTCTTTCGTGGCGATGAGTTCGCGATCATCACTATAGATATCAATTAAGCAACGACCTTTTTTAACGATCAAGACCTCGGATGTACCAACAAGATGACGCTCCAACGGGCGATGCACATGACGGTGGATCTCACCGCTGGCTGGGTAAACCACGAAGCCAACTTGTTGCTTGAACTCCGCTGGAGTAAGAAAGGTAGTGCGTTCAGGCAGGTAGCTAGCCTGAATAATATAAGCAAGTTGCTGGTTTTTGTAAGTAATAGTGTCTATCAAGTTAGTTTGGCCTCTCATGTTGCTTCTCCTAGGAATACGAAATTAGTATTACAGCGCAATGTTCCTCTGGCCTGTCACCCTGAGGGCGTGTTCTTTGCGCCCGAAGGGTCTCCGCCTGGCAAATGTGAGATTCTTCGCACCCTGGAAAAGCACCAGTGTGCTCAGAATGACATGCTGACATGAGGAAAAGCAACATTTTTAGTGATCAATCATTCAATCCTCCGCAAACGAGCCGTGAAAACACGGACCACGTAGCCAATGCCTGTTATAAAAAACCGGAGTTGGCTGGGCGCTGACTTGGAGACACCTTTTACCCGATTGCGAAAGATATATGGCATTTCGTACACTGTCAACCCCTTCTTGCGGCATATGTAGATAAATTCCATAAAGTACGCACCATAGCCGGTAGGAAAGATTGAGGCCTTGTCAAAGACGGTGCGACGCAGCATTATGAAACCGCTATCGTAGTCCTTGATGCCAAAACCCAGCATGAATTCAGCAAATCTATTGATCAGCCAACTGCTAATGACCCGCAGCGGAGCACGATCATCTTTGCCACCCGGCACATATCGCGAGCCGATAACGATGTCATATTCGTTCAATTTCTCGAGCATGGAAGTCAGCATGGCGGGCGGCATGCACATATCGGCATCCATCCACCCCACGATCTCGCCACGCGATTCTATGATGCCCCGATTGATGGCAGAAGCCAGTCCTCGGGTGTCAACCCGCCGGATTACTTTGATGCGCGGATCGTTAAGGCTACCAGCAATATGCCAGGTGCCATCCGGCGAATCATCATCCACCACAATGACCTCAACGGAGACTTTTACATGTTCGAGTATTCCTTGAATAGTATCAAGAATGTTTTCACATTCATTGTAAGTAGCAAGGATAATTGAAACTCTTGGATCCGGATTCATTACTTCACCTCTCTCCTAACCAAAGCTGTGCTCAATGAACACCGCATTCCATGTATACAGTGAATTGTAAATGCCATACGCAAGAGCGAAGAGCCAAAGCCTTTATGCTCCCAAAGGGAAGTAAGGCCACAGCGATCAGGAACAAGCCTGCCGCGGCCGGTAGCGCAGCAAGAAGGCAGGGAAGCCAAATGCGGCGCGGCATAGCCTATTTCTTATCCCAGGCGACGAGTACGCAGACGATCATAAATGCCGCGCAGTTTGTGCAATCCCAGCAGCGAGAAAATGGCCAGCAGGATGTGTTTCCAATCGCCGAGGGCGGTGGCTGGATGCAGGTGGAGGGCGCTCCAGTAAGCGCGCAGAGCGGAGCGCGGCTGACCAGCGTCGGTCAGGTAGAAGGCATCGAAACGGTTGACGCCGGCCATGATGCGCTTCTCGTCCGCGGCGATGATTGCCGCAAACTCCGGGCGGGATTTCAGGTCGTCAATCAGCACTTTGGCTTCGCGTCCGTAGGCCGCGCCGCGCGTGCGGTTCTTGGCCTGCTCGTGGTAGCGCGCCGCCGCCCAGGTCTGAGGAATATAAACAATCGGGGCGATGCGTGCCATGTACATCCACAGCAGGTTATCCATCAAAAGATGATAACGTGGGTCGAGGTAATTGACTTGTTCCAGCACGGAGCGGCGCATGAAGGCCGCCGGCTGGCAGATAATATTGAAAGCCAGCAGGTCAGCCAGCGTGTACTGCCGGGCGCGCATCCGATTGAACGGCTGGCCATGCGCATTTATCGCCAAGGCGTCGCCGTAGACGAGGCCCGCTTCGGGGTGGGAGTGGAAGGCCGCCACCGCCGCCGAGAATGCCCCGGGCAGGTATACGTCGTCCGAGTTCAGCCAGCCGATGATCTCGCCGCGCGCCCGCTGCAGACCTTTGTTGACCGCCTCAGATTGGCCGGAATCCTTTTCGGAGATCCACCAGGACAGACGTTCCGCGTAGCGACGAATGATATCCACGCTGCCGTCCGTGGAACCGCCATCCACGATGATGTATTCGATGTGCGGATAATCCTGTTCCAGCACCGAACGCAGGGTGGCTTCCAGAAATCGGGCCTGATTAAAGGACGGAGTGACGATGGTGACGAGGGGAAGAGAAGTTGAAGGTTCAAGGTTCAAGAGCTTGCCCTGAGGGAACGAAGGGTTGGAAGGTTGAAAGGATTAGAAAAGAGACGGGTAATCGGCCTTCTGAAAAACGGTCAGTTTTCCGCCGAGGGTGGCGTCCAACACTTGGCGGCCAGCGGCCTCGTAAGCGGCCTTTGCCATGCGATAGGCGCGCTCGGAGGTTTCCAGGTCGGGCAGTTGCCACTTGAAGCCTTTATCAAAGTAATTGGGTGCAAAATGATTCGGGTCGTCGCCCTCGGATGTGACGGTCTGGTTGGCAGCGCCTTGGGTGACAAAGTTATGGTCAACGCCGATCAAGATGGCCTGCTCGAAGCCCATGTGGAAGGCCAGTTGCAGGGCAACATAGGTCACGGTGGCGCCTTCCCACAGTCGTCCGGTGACATCCCGAGCGAACTTAGGGCCGGTGTAAGTTGTATACAAGAATGTCGGCATATCTGGCGTTGAATGTTGAACGTTGAACGTTTCACGCCGGAAAAAATGGTGGGAGCGCCAGGTCAGGAATTTGGGCATCGGCAGGGCAAGCATCTCTTCGGCGCATTGCTTGATGACCAGGTCATTCATCGAGAGATAATAGGTCGTTGTGAACCCCAGTTCCGGGAAGAGCAGGTAGATGCGATTCACGCCGAAGGTGCATTCGCCGCGCAGCTTGCTCAAGTCGGTCTGGCGCAGGGACGGGCCGTTGCCGATGATGAAGCAACGCTGGCCGCGATGGATGTCTTTCAGTGCAGCTAATCGCTCCATGCTGGCACGCCGCCAGGGATGCAGGTAGGCCGCCGGCAGTTCGGGGATGCGCACCAACGCATCGAACGAGGCGCGGGCGGCGTTCCAAAGGGGAGCAGGAATGATCTGTTTGGCTGTCTGTTTAATGCTCATGCAAGTATCCGTGCATGTCACTCGTCGCACGCCTCACGTCATTCTGTACTTAACCGCGCCGTCGCGCCACCGTCCACGATCATGGCCTGGCCGGTCATGAAAGACGATTGTGTATCGTCAGCGAGGAAATAGATGGCGTGGGCAATTTCTTCGGGTTTGCCCACTTTTCCACTGACGGTTTTGCGGGCGAGATTATCCAGCCGCTCCTGTATGTCGCTGCCTCCAACATGGCCGCGACCCAGGCCGGCGCGCAGCATGGGCGTATCCACCGCGCCGGGCAGGATCGCGTTGACGCGGATGTCATCCGGCGCGAATTCAATCGCCATGGCGCGCGTCAGCGCCAGCAGGCCGCCTTTGCTGGCGGCATAGGCGGCGATGTTGGCCGAAGTCTGCACCGCATGGACGGAGGAGACGTTGACGATGGCCCCGCCGCCGGCGGCCTTGAAAAGCGGGTAAGCCAGTTTGGCGCTCAAAAAGACCGAGCGCAGGTTGGAGGCCATGACCGCGTCCCATTCGCCCACGCTGGTATCCAGCAGCGGCTTGGCAATCTGCAGGGCTGCATTGTTGACCAGCGCGTCCAGGCGGTCGGTGAAGGCGTGCGCCTGCCGGAAGATGGCCTCCAGCGCAGCTGGGTCGGAGATGTCCGACTGGATGAACAAGCCGTTGGCAGGAAAATTCTCGCCAAAGGGGGCGCGGTCCACGCCGATGACCCGCCAGCCGTATTCGGCAAATAGTTGAACAGTAGCGCGGCCAATTCCCCCCGCCGCGCCAGTGATAAGGACAATTTTCGATTGCTGACTTGCCCTGTTCGAAGTCGAAGGGTTACGAATTACGGATTGTTGATTTACCTTTGTCATCCGCCATCCACTATACGCCATCCGCCATCTGCCACCCTTCGACAGGCTCACCTGTGCCTGCGGCACTGGCGCAGGCAGGGCAAGTCCACCATCTGCACACCCGACTACGCGACCACGCGACCATCCGCCACCTGCTACCTGCCATTTGCTATCTGCTATCTGCCATTCGATTTCAGTCAATCTCTGCTGGCGGATGCTCTCCCATTGCATACAACAGGCGGCGCATGTTGATGAGTTCCTCTCGATTCAATTGTAACGCGCTGATTGTTGCTCGTCCTATGGGTGTCAATCCGATAACGAGATAAAAATCATCGTTCCATGCAAAATGGTCATTCCACCGCTGTCGTCGTGGATGATAGAGTGGCACAATTTTATCCCAAACAGGGTCGCGTGATTCCGTCTTGGTGTACTTATGGTTGTTACATCCCTGACACGCGAGCGCCAGATTATCGAGAGTGGTTTCTCCGCCCAAATGGCGCGGAACGATATGCTCAGTGGAGAAAGACTGAGTCGCAAAACGTGCCTGACTTTTGCAGTATTCACAACAACCGCGTGCGCGTTCAAGTACGGCTTGTTTTTGTTCGGCAGTGACGCGTTTTTCAGGCATAGGCAGGCGGTCGAATTCCCAGATTTTCCATCAGCGCAGTCAACGAAGTTCCACGTAGACGCGCGAGTTCTGCCAAATATTCGACACGGCGCACTTCCAACTTTTCGACCTGCTGTGTCAACCGTAGCAATTCTTCGTATTCGCCGGGCGTTAATATTTCTGCTTGTCGTTTTGCAATCAATTCGTTATATCGCTTCTGAATATCAGGTGGCACCCCTTCATTGATTTTGAGTAGTAATTCAGATTCAACTCGCGGAAGACTTGGCGCATTTCGCTTTGCGCGCAAAGCGATGACCTGAGACACGAACTGCTCCAAATCAGGTTGGCTTAATTGTCCTACCGCTTTCAACAATTCAGCAGTGGGTACCTGGGCTTCAACTTGAATAACAGGCATACGTACCTCCTCTCAAAGTGGTTATACTACGAAATGTGCCATTTTGCGTCCCTGTTTTATCTCCATCGTTCCAGGTCATTGTAAGCAATCCCAAGTCCATCCAATAGATTCTTGATCGTATTCCAATGCACCCGCTCCCAGGCGGCCGGGCTGGAATTGGCGTTGTGCGGGGCGAGCAGCACGTTATCCATTTTTAGCAGCGGACTGTCGAGCGGAAGCGGCTCGACCTCGAACACATCCAGGGCCGCGCCGCCAATTGTACCTTCGTTTAGTGCAGTAATGAGCGCCGGTTCGTCCACCACCGCGCCGCGCGCAGTATTAATGAGGATCGCAGCCGGTTTCATGCAGGCAAGGGTCTTCGCATTGATGAGATGATAACTGGTCGGGTTGAGGTCGCAGTTCAGGCTGACGAAATCAGAGTCAGAGAGTAGAGAGTAGAGAGTAGTCATTTGTACACCGGTCTCAGCCAGAAAGACGTGGTCAATCTCGATGATGTCGTTGCCGAGGAGCTTCATGCCGAAGGCGCGTGCCCGGCGGATGACGGCCTTACCGATGACGCCCACGCCAACCACTCCCAGCGTGCACTCGCTGAGCGACTGGCCGAGCAGTTTCTCCCACTGGCCGGATTTCATCTCCCTGTCCATCCACGGCTGGCGGCGGGCGAAGGCCAGCATGTAACCGATGACTGTATCGGCGACCGGCAGGGTGAAGGCATTGGGTGTGCGGCAGACTTTGATACCGAGCCGGGCGGCAGCTTCGCCGTCAATCGAATCAATACCCGTGCCCCACTTGGAAATCACTTTCAGGCGCGAGGCGCAAGCCTCCAGGGCGCGGGCGGTATAGCGATCGTCGCCGCAAATGGCGCCGTCAAACTGACCGGCGTATTTCAGCAAATCGGCCTCTTCGAGCCGCTCGTGGACTTCTGGCAGGATCAGGTTAATACCATGTTTCTCGAAGGCCGGGCGGAAACGGTCGAGGATGGGGAGCATGTAGGGGGCGGAGAGCAATACTGTGAACCGTGAATAGCGATCAGTGAACAGTGAGGCAGGCATACGAATCTCTACTCTCTTCTCATCAAAAAATTCACGATCTCGAAATCCAGTTCCTCGTCAATATCCCAGGCTTCAGCGGCCTCCATTTCGAACATCAGCGGCCGTTCGCCGAGACGGTTGCGGCGCGCCAACAGGTTTTGACGGGTGAAGATGTAGATGCAGGAATTTTCTTCGTAAACCGGCGGCAGGTCCTGGGTCTGGAGCAGCACCGCCGGGTCGTGGTTGAGCGCGCGGCCGTTATGGTCATACAGGCGGGTCTGCAGGCGCGTCACCGAGAAGAGCGAGTCGTGGGCGGGATAATCAGCCAGGAAGGTCTGGATGGCGCGCGAGATGGTGGCGGGCTCGAGCAGTGGGTTGGTGCTGTGGGTTTGCAGGTAGAAATCCGCTTCGGCCAGGGAGGTGTCGTAAAGCAAAATCTCGTTCATTGGGACGGTATCGGCGCGCAAGGACTCGGGACGCTCGATGATCTTGACCTGCGGAAAGTCCCGGCGCAGGCCGTCCATGACCGGCTCGGAGTCGGTATCCACGGCCACCTGGCCGATCTCAGGCACGGTCAGCAAAGTCTCGATGATGTGCTGGTAGAGCGGCTTGCCCGCCAGCGGACGGTAGTTCTTGCCGGGCACGCGCTGGGAGTGGTGGCGCATGGGGACGAGGGCGGCGAGGGTCAATCTATTCCTCCAAATGGCTCTCGACCGCTTTCAGCCATTTTTCCATCACTGCTTCGTGACCCGTTAGACGATTGAATATCGCTTGCGCAAGTTCTTCGTTATACGTGTGCACAGTGAGGTTGCGTTCAGCCACCATATCCATGACTTTCTTGGCTTCGTCCTCATTTAGTAATCCCTCCTTGAAAGATTCTCGTACGATGCCTCTGGGAGAAGATACATTTATCTTCTCAACATCGTTTAGATAGGCTTGAACCGCTTTCCAAACCGCTTCGTAAGTGAATTCGAATCGCTGAATTGCTCCATCCCTCTCTAGTTCAGTCAGATCCTTGCGATTAACCGCTTCTTTCAAAGCAGTCAGCGCTTTCTTGGCAACAGACAAACGTTCTTTTACTCTTTCCATAAAATGCCCTCCTTCAGGACTCTTTCACGAAACTTGGCATCGGTTTCGGAAAGGTTAACCAAATCCACAGAATACAAAATGTCGCTTTCTTCGAGATCTTCACGTGTTTCAGAAAATATCCAGCCAGGGACAGGATCAAGCGGCATGACAGCCACGTCAATGTCGGAAAAGCGACGCGCTTTCCCTGTAGCACGTGAGCCGAAGAGATACACTTTCACTTTGTAACCCTTAAATCGTTTGGAAACAATCTTGCGGACGGTTTCAAGGTCGTGTGTCATTACAGATGTGGCCATGGCAGCCTTCTAAACTCATTATACCGGATTGGCTGGCACGCCCTGGCTGTGATGGCGCATGGGGACGAGGGCGAGGAGGCGGGTCATTCAGGCAACCCTAAACAACGCCGGGCAACTTGACGAAATTCGCGGCAAATCTTAATGGCCTCTCGCGCCTCTTCCTTATCGGCCTTGTCACCAGGGTAACGGAAATTTGCTGCATAAGCCAAGATAGGACGAAATGTGGGGCGATAAGTAACCCACATGGGTTCGACGAGCGCAACCAAGTCTAGCAGTTTTACCAAATCGTGAATTTTACCAAACTCGATATTAGCCTCTTGTAGACGTGCTTTGATGTATTTTTCGATGCACTGTTGTGCAAAAAAACATGTGGCATTGTAATTGGGTAATTTTCGCGCCCGATATTCGCGTTGAGCCGAAAGATAATCTTCTTCTGCTTTTTCTATCCATTCACACGTCAGCGGATTCATAAAGCACCTTGCCTTTTTTGGTAATTTCGCGAATAAAGAAGTCACCCAATTCGACGCGGGTTTTGATTTGTTCGGGTGTACGAACAAGCAGATCAATTGGAAAGCGCGGGTCTGTAGCAAGTAAGATCTCAGTCGCCTTGTAAGCGCTCTTACCTTCAAAAGGCATGATAACCAGCATATCCACGTCAGAATCTGCCGTTGGCTTGCCATAGGCGTAAGAGCCGAACAGAATGATCTTGTGCGGATTAAACTGCCGGGCAATCTGGCGGGCAAATGCGGAGATTGTCTTTTGGGTCACTCTTTCCATAACACACCTTCTTCCATAACCCGCTGACGGAACTTTTCGTCAGTTTCAGAAAGATCAACAACATCCACATTGCGGACTACATCACTTTCTTCCAAAGACTCGCGAATATTGAAAAATGTCAATTCGGGCAACGGTTGGAGCGGAAGAATTGCAACATCAATGTCGGACGTGGGGCGGCTTTTGCCCACCGCCTGCGAACCAAACAAATAGACTTTGGCGCGGTAGCCCTTCAAGTACATAAGCACAATCTTGCGGACGGTTTCAAGGTCGTGAGTCATTACAGATGTGACCATGGCAGCCTTCTGAAAGCATTACGAATATTTGCATTTCACGAACGAGACGTCTTCTTGTTCGTTTGATGTAGCTGGAATATAACCCAATTCATTCTTATTATCAGATGTACGAATCACAATTGCAACAACTTCACCCTCATACGCGTAAGCGAGCGCGTCTTCAGGAAGACTCTGCAATATTTCGATGAGTTTCTTAACCGTTATCATTTTGCTCCTCCTCGAGGTTGGAGCCAGTTGGAACAAGAATGGTTGTCTTGAATTCAACATCTTGTCGCTCTCGAATCCTGCGATAGCGCGGCTTCTTGGCAGCCTCGGAATTGCCCATGTACTTGTGAAACTTACACAGGCGGCAGGCTCGCAAAGGATGATGTCTTTTTCGTTTGTAGTTTGCCATTACTTCTTATTATACCGAATCGGCTTGACCTCGCGCGGTGCGGATTTTTCCGGCATCTCCATGCCGTGTGGATAGTAAAAGGTTTGCCGCAGTTGCCAGTTCCACTCCAGTGACTGGCGGTAGCCCCGGTAGGTGCCCCAGAACTGCATGGCGCGGAACCAGAAGATGCTGCCGGCGTTTTTCCAAAAAACTTGCTGTCTGGCGGCATGCCACAGGTCGCTGGCAATGTTGGCCGAGGCCATGCGAGAAAAATCATACAGGCTGAAATGCGCCTCCGCGTATAAACGCTTGAAGGCCATCGCCTCGCGCCGGTAACGGTTATAAACGCCGCGCGGCGTCTCCTCGTGAACATGGATGATTTCCGCTTCGGCAACGTAAGACACCTCGCACCCCGCACCCCGAACCTCTTTTGCCCAGGCCAGGTCTTCCAGGCCGGTCAGGGATTCGTCGTAAGGGTGCACTTGCCATACACTACGCCGGATGGCAGCGTTAGCGTTGTTGCAAAATGGATGATCCTGGCGCGGGTCGGACTGGTCGGGGAACCAGCGGGCGAAAACCTGCCGCTCGGAAAATTTCGAGCTGGCATTGCCGCGCTGTTTACCATAGGTCAGTGCCACCTGCGGGTCGGCGAAGGGTGCGAGCAGGCGCTCCAGCCAGTCGGGATAGACCGGGTAGACATGCGCGCTGGCGATAACGATGAATTCACCAGAGGCGGCGGCGATGCCCAGGTTCAGCGAGCGCCCGAAGGTGAACTCCGCCGGGGGGATGTGGACGACTTTCGCGCCGTAATGTGCGGCGATAGAGGTCGTGGCATCGCTCGAGCCGGAGTCGACCAGGATCACTTCCACATCCCGCATGGTCTGGTGGGAAGTACCCTCCAGCAGGCGGCCAATGTGCTTTTCCTCGTTATAGGCGCGGATGACGAGCGAGCAACTAGACATCCAGTTCAAACCGCTTGCCATGCAACAGCCCCTCCAGCAAGGCGCGCAGGGTGGACGACTTCTCCGGGAACAAATCGCGCCAGGAGAACTTTTTCAGCCGCACGTAGCCGGTCAGGAGGCTGGACTCGATGAACACGCCGAACGGGAGGGAGAACCGGTATGTCCGGTAGTAGAGGAAGCGCCGCGTCCGCCGGACTGCTACTTGCGGGACCTGTATCCTGCCTGCGGCCTTTAGGCTATCCACCGTTAAAAAGGCCTCCAGCCGCCGCAGGTAGGACTCGCGCTCCGGCTCGAAGAAAATCGTCTCGTAGTCTGTGAACGGGGCGCGGGCGGCAGCCAGGGCTGGCACGCCCAGCAGGGTGGCTTCCAGGCCAATGGTCGAATTGTAGATCAGGACGAACTTGGAAAGCCGGATGAGCTCGTAGGAACTGATGCGCTCCTGCGGTAGGATGAAGACCAGGTTGGGCAGCGCCGCCGCGCCGCTCTGTTCGAACCACATCGCCACGCTCTCGCGGCTGGCTTTGCCACGGCGGGCCTCGTCGGGATGGGCGCGCAGCACGAAGAGCGTCTCCGGGTGGGCGCGGAAGACTTCCAGCAGGGCATCCAGCCAGGCGAACATGTTCGCGAAGGCCGCATTGGCATGCAGTTGGGTGGTATCAAAGATGACGTTGGTAAAGACCGTCACCGCCTGCTCGAATCCGGCCGCCTTTTGCAGCAATCCCTCCGGCAGGCCGCGCATCTCGCTCCAGAATTTGACGCCCGCCATGCTGAAATCGCCTTGCTGGCGTTTCTCCAGGTCGGCATCCAGACGGGCGTTCTGCTCCGCTGTCAGGTCCACATCCGGGATGACGATGGGGTACATGGTGGCCTGCCCCTCGACGAAGTAGCCGCTGAAAGGTTGGAAGCCCGACTCGTGCGTGACCACGCGCACGCCGCGCTGACGGCACAGCCAGGCCGCGGTCGCTTCGGGGAAGTGCATCCCGTTGAACAAGACAGCCACTTGTGGTTTAACTCTATCCAGCAGAACGCTGAACTGGCGCGCCACGTTCCAGGCCGAAAGGATGAACTCACGACACAGGAAACGGGTTGGCTCGTCGTCGGTCAGGGTTTGGAGTCTTAATCTCCAGCGCAATGAAGGCAGAACCAGAGCACCGAGAGGCAAGTGGTCAGTGTTCAGTGGGTGCAATGGGTGCTTGTTGCGCAGGAGTGCATCGAGGCTTAAATCTTTGAGCGAGGCAGCAAGTGCCTCGTCGCGCTGATAGGTGAAATAACGTGCATCCGCGCCGGTATAGTTGGCGCGTGACTGGCGGACGCACATCCCGCACGGCATGGGCTGGTTGGGACGGCCCTCGTCCGTGCCAAGCACGCAGCGGCTCATCCCCCGCTGGCAGACGAAGTGGACGACCGGCAGGCCCGCCAGCCGCACAGCCCAGGAGGTCAGCAGCGAAAAGGCCGCGTTCTGGCTGAGACCGGAGATACGAGTCGAGGCGTTGAAAAAGACGACCAGCGCGAGGTCCGGGACGGGGCGCGCCTGAGCCGCCACCTGCCGCGCCATCCAAGCAAGGTGGAGCAGTTCGCCGAGACGGCCGGCGCGCCGGGAGAGCCCAGTAGAAAGATTAGCCATTTATTCCTGAGAATTTACCCTTCTGAGTTTCTTGAGCGAGGGTTTCTCGCTCTCGTAGACGCGCTTGACGCCATCGCCCAGCGAGGCTTCGGCGACTCGCAGATACATGACCAGCCGTTCGAACCCGCCCGGTTCCACCGAGGCGGCCTGGTCGGAACCCCACATGGCGCGGTCGAGAGTCAGGTGACGTTCCACCATACAGGCGCCGAATGCCGCCGCCACTATCGGGGGAATCAGGCCCACTTCGTGGCCGGAATAACCAATCGGGCAGGGGAATTCATCGCGCAGCGTCTGGATCATGCGCAGGTTGAGCTCCTCCGGCTCGCACGGGTAGGCACTGGTGCAGTGGGTGATGACCAGGTTCTCGGTGCCGACAATCTCCACCGCCGCCCTGATTTCCTCCATCGTGGACATGCCAGTCGAGATCACCAGCGGCTTGCCGGTCTTGCGGGCATAGCGCAGCAGGTTGTGGTCGGTCAATGATGCGGAGGGGATTTTGTAAGCCGGGGTGTCGAACTTCTCCATGAAGTCCACCGCCTGCTCGTCCCAGACCGAGGCGAACCAGGTTACGCCTTTTTCCTTACAGTGGCGCTCGATCTCACGATATTGGGGCTCGTCGAATTCGACTTTATAACGATAATCCAGGTAGGTGATGTAGCCCCAGGGCGTCTCGCGCATCTGTTCCTGCTGTTCGGGCGGGGTGCAAATTTCGGGCGTGCGCTTCTGGAACTTGACCGCGTCCACACCGGCGTGGACAGCCGCGTTAATCATCTGTTTGGCGATTGCAATATCACCATTGTGGTTGATACCAATCTCGGCGATGATGTAGGCAGGATGCCCGTCGCCGACCATGCGGTTACCAATTTTGACTTCGCGTTTCATATTGTTTGTTTTCCTTTCCTCATCAGAGATTCTACCGAATCAAGGCCAGCCATAGACGTACTCCGCTTCACTAATGTGCAGAAGTTGAAGCCAAGCGCACATCAAAGCGCTGGCGATGATCCCCAACGCCGGTGCGCGGCTGAAACGAAAAAAGATTCATCCGGCAATGAAAATGGACGCGACGAAGGAGAGAATGTTCAACCAGCGAGCTGCAACGACCAGGTCAACGCTCAAAAGGCCGATAGCTCCCAATACGATCGGGTAAAAGGGTGGGTGAATGGTTATCGGCGTGAATTCAGCATCGGCTTCGTAGTAGCCCAACCCTCCTCCGCGGAGCAGGCTGCGGGCTGTGGCAATATATTCCACCGGATCGGTGTATCCCCAGGGGCCGTTCGCCGTGCTGTAGATGGCGATTACACCACCGATGATACTGATGAGGACGATTACCGCTGCGCTCAGCATGACAAAAGGGTTTTTCAGGAGAGGTTTTTCTCTATTTGATGAACAGCGTCTGTTCCACTATTGCGCAAATCACATGCCAGGCAAATTCATGGCATTCCTGGATTCGGGCGGTGTCGGCGGATGGGATGATCAGACAAAAATCGCATTTGGATGCCATCCTTTCTCGTCCCTTTTCACCAGTGAACCCTATCGTTATTGCGCCACGCGCTCGACCGGCATCCAAAGCCTTTAGGACGTTGGCAGAGCCTCCGCTGGTGCTGATACCCACCAAAATATCCCCCGGCTTGGCGAGGGCTTCCACCTGGCGCGAGAAGATATTTTCAAAGGCCGAATCATTTCCAATGCAGGTAAGGATCGAAGTATCCGTCGTGAGCGCAATTGCCGGTAATGCCGCGCGGTCAAACCGGAAGCGGTTGACGAACTCAGCCGCCACATGTTGAGCATCGGCTGCACTGCCGCCATTGCCGCACAGCAACAATTTATTGCCCTGCTGAAAGCAGCGGACGATGCTCTCTGCAATCTCGCCGATTAATCTGGATGACTGCTCGACGGTCTGCTCCAGGATTCGCTGATGCGAATGTAACTCTACTTGAAGTGTTAACGAATTCATAGATTTACCAGCAACTTCTACCACCATCAATTACCAGGTTTGTGCCAGTCATGTAAGAGGATGCATCAGAGCACAGATAGATAATTGCGGCCTGGTACTCATCCACATTCGCCATGCGACCCAAAGGAATCAGATTGGTGAGCCGCTGGACGAAGTCGTCGGGCTGGTTGTTGTAAACGCCCCCGGGCGAGATCGCATTGACCCGGATCCCCTCCTCTGCCCAGTAGGTTGCCAGATAGCGCGTCAGTCCAATCAGCCCGGTCTTCACAACAGAGTAAGTAACCGGCTTGACAGGTTGTTGCTCAGCCGGTAGCCCGGGCTGGCGATACAAACGCTGGTCGGGGGCAATCACTGCCAGGTCGGATGCGACGTTCACGATCACGCCACGTTTATGCTTTGCCATTTCACTGCCAATGATTTGAGAGCAGAGAAAAGCGCCCGTCAGGCCCACCGCTAAATCGGCTCCCCATTGTTTCAAAGGAAAAAACTCTAGACGCGAGAACTCCACCTGCGAAGCCTTTTCCATCTTGGGGTTGTTGGCGGCATTGTTGATGAGAATATCCACCCGTCCGTAGCGGGCCAGCACCTCCGCAAGCAGTGCTTTGATGCTATCGGGCTGGGTGATATCAACCTTTATCGCACAGGCCAAATCGCCAAAGCGTTCCTTCCATGTGTGGCTCTTCTGATCAACACTGTCCACGCGGATGTCGGCCAGCACGGGAATCCCGCCGGCATTGGCAATCGCCTCGGCGTGTTGCTGGCCCAGCAGCCCCGTACCACCCGTGATGATGGCCACGCGGCCGCTGAGGTCGAACAAATCTTTTTTCAAGTTCTCCATACCAATTACCTCGTCAAATCCACAACTTGACCCGTCGCCAGCGACTCTTTCGCTGCCAGCGCCATCCGCAGGCTTTGCGCTCCAGCACGGATATCCACCAGCGGCGTTGGTTTCCCCTGTAAGCATTCCAGGAAACACTTCAATTCATCCAGAAAAAGTTGGTTACGCTGGAAGCCTTCGTAAGAACTGGCTTCAATATGATTGCCCAAGTCGTCGAAAACATTCACAGTGAGGGCTAGAAGATCTACCAGAATCTTGCCAGTATCACCAATGACCTGACAGGTGCGGCTAGGTGGACGTTGTACGTAGTCCTGATGCAGGCTTACGGGAACCGAACAGCCGTCTAGCACACATTCCATCAGGATGTCAGCCGTATCTTCGACATCAATATCCAGACTGCTGAGGTGGCCTCCCAGCGCATATACACGCCTGGGCAAGCCAAAAAGCCAGTAGAGATAATCCAACTCGTGAATCTGTGAGAGAATAACACCACCTCCCAGCTCTTGCTTCGCAGCATACATCTGACGGTAATCTTCATACGTATGCCATCCCGGCAGATATTCCCCGACTTCCGCGCGCACGCTCAAGATTCGACCAACCTTCCTCTCCTGAATGAGCGCGTGGAGGCGTTGCAGGCAGGGATGAAAACGCATCTGATAACCTACCACTGCTTTAATATTTCGACTCTCGACCAGGTTGATCAACTCATCAACCTGCTCGAAATTGTGAGCAAGCGGCTTCTCGATGAACAGATGGCAATCCGCCTGCGCTGCCCGTATAGCGACCGGGATATGCAGACTGCTCGGGTTACAGACAAATACGGCCTCCGGTTTCTGGGCGAGAGCCTGGTCAAGATCTGCGTAGGCTCGAATGGCATATTTCTCCTCCAGGCTACTTCCCTCTCCAATTTTCAATTGATCAGTGAGCACCTGGGAATTATTGCGGAATCGAAAAGCCAGGATCTCAATTTCAGAACCCATCAACGTTCGCAGATTTCGAACATGGCGTTGTCCGATTCCGCCGAGGCCTACCATCAGAACTTTCATGGTCATGTCCTTGTGAAGCAATCCTATCTCTCAATAATAAAATGTTTCAAGACGAAATCGCGATTTTGTCTTGCCCAGGCCACTTCATCCCCGCTGGTACCCCGCGCTACCTGGAGAATGAAGTCACCAGCATATGCGATTGTTTTTAGGCTGTCAGCCAATGCTTGAAAATCTGCATCGCCGGTTCCCAGCGGCACTGTGCTGCCTCCCAGAATGCGATCCTTGATATGCACACTACCTACCCTTGTTCCATAAGCTGCAAACTCCTCGCGTGGATTGTAGCCAAGGGAAGAACTGTTACCCGAATCGTAATTGGCCTTGAGCATGGGATGCGAAAGCCGCGCAAGCAATTTGGCAAACCGCTCGGGGGTCAGGGATGTTTCGAGATGGATTTCGAGGCCGGTTTTTTCAGCGGCCGGCAGGATGCGGGTCAGGGTAGCACAGACACTGTCAAACTCGGCCTCTGTCTCGATACGGGAGGCGTCCACGAATGGCAAAACGATGCGGTCCACCCCCGAAGTGCGGGGGTTCACCCCCGAAGTGCGGGGGTTCATGCCCAGCAACTGGCAGCGGCCGATCAGCCATTCGAGGGTCGCCAGGCGCTCAGCCATTTCGGACACGTTTGCGCGCACAAGTGGCTTATCCATGAAATAGTCGGCGCATACGGACAAGACTTGAACATTATATCGCCTGGAGAGCGATTTCATTTGTTCAATGCCATCATCCGTTGCGAGCGGGTTTACGTCTGCCCCATACAGGTCATAGATCCACTCGATGCAATCAAGATCAGCCTGGGCAGCCAACTCAAACTCCTCAGCCCAATGCTCACGCGGAAAACACTGAATCCGGTTATCCACGGGCGGTAAGAGGCGCCCTTGCATAATGCCAATCCGTGTCATTCGGTCATCCACTTCCCATACTATCAACGCGGCGGAGTTTTTTCATAACCGGCACTTCTCTCTCGATCACGCGCTTGACACCATCTCCCATGGCTTTCTCGACCAGGCGGATATCGCGTACGAGCCGCATGAAGCCTTGCGGTTCGACCGAGGCGGCTTGATCAGAGCCCCACATGGCCCGGTCGAGGGTTATATGACGCTCCACTACGCAAGCGCCCAATGCCACCGACGCAATCGTGGTAGAAAGGCCGGTTTCGTGCCCGGAATAACCGACTGGCACGTTGTAACGCTGTTTCAGCATCGGAATCACGCGTAAATTAAGTTCTTCATAGAGCGCCGGATAGGTACTGGTGGTGTGTAGAATGATCAAATCCTCTTTTCCCAGCACCTCAATGGCATGGTCAATCTGCTCCAAAGTGCTCATGCCGGTTGACAGCATAATTGGGCGTCCTTTGGCGCGTGTATGGCATAGTAAATTATCATCTGTAATGGAGGCAGAAGCAATCTTATAACAAGGCACATTAAACTGCGCGATGAAATCCACCGACTGTTCATCCCAACAGGAAGCAAACCAAGCGATGTTTCTTTCTTTGCAATAGCGATCAATCTCCTGGTATTCTTCCAGACCAAACTCCAGCCCGTACTTTAAATCGCCGTTGGTTGTGCCAAAAGGACTTTCACGTGGGCGCGCCAATTCTTCGGCTGAGAAAACCACCTCGATCGTGCGTTTCTGGAACTTGACCGCGCTGCAACCGGAAGCTGCGGCAACATCTATCAGCTTCTTGGCAATGTCAATATCACCGTTATGATTGATGCCAATCTCCGCGACAGCATAGCAAGGATGTCCATCGCCTACCATTTTGTCACCAATTTTTATTTCTGTCATTTTGAACCTCCAAATTTTCCTGAATCAGGATCAAATCGCACAGTTCACGCACCGCGCCGCGACCTCCGCGCCGGCTGAGCATATAATCGGCCTGGCGCGCCACCTCGGGCAGGGCATCCGCCACCGCCACCGCCCAACCGACCAGCGGGAAACAGGGCAGATCGTTGACATCGTTGCCCAAATAGACTACGCAGGAAGCGTCAATTTTGCGTTCTGCCAATAACCTCACCAATGCAAAGCCTTTATCGTCCTCGCCTTGAATGTAGGGGACATTCAACTTGCGGCAGCGCGCCGCCACCACCGGATTGGTCTCCTTCGAGATGACCACCGTCTCCACCCCGGCCTGGCGGAGCAGATTGATGCCGAGGCTGTCGCTGCGGTTGGCGGCCACCATCTCGCGCCCGTCCTGGTCCACCCAGACGCGGTTGTCGGTCAGCACGCCGTCGAAGTCAAGAACCAGCAATCGGACTTTTTCGGGCATGGTCCGGCGTGGGCGCCCCGGCCAGACCATCTTTGGTCCACCGCGCACAATGGCCTGCTCGGCGCGTCTCCAGTCTTCGGGAGTATCCAGGTCGGCATCATAACCGGGGTCAAAGAGGATGGGTAGGATGGTTTTACCGGTCATCGAATTCAGTTTCAGGATAGTCGCCGGGCGGATGGCGTCAATCAGGCCGGTGTGTGTATAGGCAGTCGGCAGAACCTGACGCGGGGCGTTATATGGCTCTTCGATGCCGGGGACGGCGACCAGCGGACGGATGGGTTTCTCCTCGCCGTCCAGCAGCCACATCTTGAAGGGATTCTGGTGCGCCGGGGTCAGACCGCGCACCGAATCCGCTTCGGGATGTGTTAGCAACAGGCGGACGCTCCTATCCACCAGATCTTGCGGGCGGAGCGGGGTGGTGGGCCGCAGATGGATGACGATGTCAGGATGATAATCTTCGTTTTCGGCCAGCCACGTCAGGGCATGCTGGAAAACGGGCAGGTCGAGGGTGTGATCGCCGGCCAGTTCGGCGGGACGCAGGAAAGGGGTCTCGGCCCCGTATTGCCGGGCCACAGCCGCAATTTCCTGGTCGTCGGTTGTCACGATAACGCGCGTCACCGTCCCGGCCTGCAAGCCGGCCGCGATGCTGTAGGCAATCAGCGGGTAGCCGGCAAATGGGCGGATATTTTTGCGCGGGATGCCCTTCGAGCCGCCGCGGGCTGGGATAATCGCGAGAACTTCGGGTGTCGTCATTTTCTTTCCTCCGGCCAGACCATTTCCAGCTCACCTTTGGCGACCAGCCATTCACCGCGTTCCCAGTCTGCCAGCGTGTCCAGGTCCACCTCGTAGTGTGGGTCGAGGACCAGTGGCAGGATGACCCGACCGGTCATCAAGCCGCCCAGGATGGCCGCCGGGCGAATGGCGTTAACGTGCCCAGTTTGCAAATAAACCGGCGGGAGCATTTGACGCGGAACGTTGTATGACTCGGCGATGCCAGGGACAGTCAGCAGCGGGATCATGTGGCCGGTTTGCCCGTCAATGCGCCACATTTTATAGGGATTCTGACTGGGTTCCACCACGCCGCGCACGCAATCTGCCTGCGGGTGATCCAGCAGCAGGCGGACTGCCTGATCCACAAGACCTCGCGGACGAACCGGAGAAGTAGGATGCAGGTGAATGACAATTTCGGGACGATAATTCTCATGTTCCGCCAACCAGGTCAGGGCGTGCTGGAAAACAGGCAGATCGGTCGTGCGGTCCTGGGCCAGTTCGGCAGGACGCAGGAAGGGGGCCTCGGCACCATATTGCTTGGCCACAGCCGCAATTTCTTCGTCGTCGGTGGTCACGATCAGGCGCGTCACCGTCCCGGCCTGCAGGGCCGCGGCAATGCTAAAAGCGATCAGCGGATGCCCGGCGAAGGGGCGGATATTCTTGCGCGGGATGCCCTTCGAGCCGCCGCGCGCCGGTATGATGGCGAGGATTTCGGGTTTGGTCATTCTGTACCTTTTATTTGGATTCCTCGATCAGAGTAAGCAGGTATTCACCTGTTCGCCTGCCCGC
Source organism: Chloroflexus sp. (assembly GCA_020723995.1). Taxonomy (GTDB): domain Bacteria; phylum Chloroflexota; class Anaerolineae; order Anaerolineales; family Villigracilaceae; genus CG2-30-58-95. The sequence continues at coordinate 2,904 of DYHT01000008.1, read as the reverse complement.
GCTGCCATCGGTGAAGGTACATTCCTCCTGAATGAATTTGCGGCGTTTGTCACTGTCGGCGGTGGGATTCTTGAGATAGAAGTTGACGGTCTCCTTCACTTTCTCCTGGGTATCGGCCACCCGCCCGGCACCGGCCAGGCGGAAGCGCTGATGAGTGGGCCAGTCGCCGATGGCGGTTAGGGGCAGAGAATAGACATCTTTCCTGTTCCAGCCACCGGGTGTGTCAATCGTCACGCTGACGATAGGCCGGTTGTGGATGGCGGTCTCGACCACCATGGTGGAATAGACGGTCAAGAACACGTCGGACCAGGCCATCATGGAGGCCTTTTCGGGCATATCTTCGCCGGAGTAATGCGCCAACCCCGCCCCCAGCGAGACCGGATCCACCACGTGGACATGCGGCATGTCTTTAACGTACTCGATGGTGCGCTTTCTCTCCTCTTCGAACCGCGAGCCTGCGATGAAATGATTGGGATGGAAGCGGATGAGCAACTGACACGGCTCGACCAGTTCTTCATTATGCACAAGATCAGCGATGGCTTTCATGTTGGGGAAATTGGGGTGCAGGGTTTCGAAACTGCAGGCATATGAGAGCAGCTTGCGCTGCGGGTCCAGGCTGTGCTGGCGAAAGTACGCCTCGCGCGGGATGAGCCATTCGCGGCGGAAGTAGCCATCGTAGGCCGGGACGCCGCCGATATGGACCCGCGCGGGGCGCCAATCGGAACCGAGCACGAGTTCCTCTTTCTGGATCTCCGACCAGCAGGTGATGTAGTCCACCGGCGCGCCGTTCATGGCGTAGGAGGAGGGATTATCCCACCCAACCGTGACGGCGGCGGTGCGGATGCCGCGCCGGGCGGCTGCGCGCAGGATGTAACGGTCTGTGCGCCAGCCGGGAGTACGCGCCACGACCAGGTCGGGCTGGTATTTCTCGAACAGGTTGGCGTAAATGTGCGGGGTGTAGCGGTTCTGGGATCGCACAATCAATCGCCGCAAAAGTCGCGAACGGCGCATCAACCAGATGATGCCGCGCAGAATGGGCAGGGCAAACCGCCCGCGGCCGGTAAAACTTTTGGCCTGCAAGTGGTAATTGCCGTCCAGGGCCGTGATGTTAATACCTTTGGAGCCTCCCACCCAGCGCAGCATTTGCAAACAGCGCTGGAGGAAGGGGTCGACCGTCTGGAAGTAGCGTTCGCACTCCTTGGTGCGGATACCTTCGAAAATAAGCCCCGGTTGCTGGAAGCGCGCCTCGATGGCCGGGAGCGACTCGTCGTCGGTGAAGAAGACGACTTCCACGCCCGCATTCAGCAGTGTCGAGATGACATCGGACTGGAGGAAGTAGATCAGCGCCAGGCCATGATCGGCAATAATGAAAATACGTTTGGTCATTAATTCATTCTCTCAGCCAAGCACGCGCTGGGAATATTTTTTCAAGAATCCGGCGGCGCAACATCCCGGCTTGGCGCTTGAACGCCACGCATCTTTCGGAACGCAGGACGAAAGTCCGCTGCATGCCGGACCGAGGGCGGGCCAGCAAAGTAATGTAAAGCGACAACACCTCCGAACGTGGACGCCCATGCTTCTCCAGCCTCACGATTTCATATCCAGCCTTTTCCACCGTCTGCGCCAGGGTGTGGGAGCTGTATGAGACCAGATGAGCCGTCTCGAAGGAGTCGTGAGCATAGAGATTGGGCACTTCGAGCAGCAACCAGCCAGCCGGGTCCAGGAGCGTTTCACGCAAGTGGAGGAGATAACCAACCGGGTCTGGCAGGTGCTCGAGGACGTGCGACATCGAAACCAGATCGAAGCGCGCCTCTTCGGTTTTTTCCAATTCTTCCAGCGAGGCATAGGCCGTCACGCCATTCTCGCGGGCCTGGGCGCGATGTGCCTCGCCGGGCTCCACTCCCACGGTCTGGGTATGATAAGCACCCTGAAAATGCTGGAGCAGGATGCCCAATGAACAGCCGATATCCAGATGACGGGAAATGGAAGGGAGCACCGGCCGGGCAAAATCAAGCAATGCCTCGGCGCGCTTCTTCTGAGCGGCCACGTTTCGAGCCGTCGGATCGGCGCTGCCTTCCTGGAGCAGCCGGTATTCATCGGCATAAAACGCGGCCGATTCGGCCTCCGTCATGCGCGGCGATTGGTAAACCAGGCCGCAATCCCTGCAAATACAAATAATTACTTCATAGAATTACCCCAACTTTCTGTCATATTCAGCAACCTTGCGCATCACACCTGCAAGCCATTTTCCAGTCACATCCCAGTTCAACTCATGCTCATAGCGTTGGCGCGCTTTCTGGCACAGGGCATAGTATTCGTCAGGATTTTGAATCAAGCGCATAATCGCCTCCACATATGCTTCTGGTGGACTCCACTTTGGCAATACAATTCCTGACGCGCCGTTCGCTACCGTTGTTGCCAATCCGCCAACATCATTGGTGATCGTGGGCGTTCCAAACGCAGCCGCCTCGCTAAGGACAATCCCGGATGCCTCAAATAGCGCCGGATGAATTAGCAGGTGCGCCCACCGATATAGATCCACATATTGAAGCAATTGTTCTTGATCGCTTTTCTTGAAGGGACCCACAAACTTGACAAATTCATCAGATTCTCCCCTTGTTCCGCATATTTTCAATTCTGTTGGAATACCTGATGCATTTAACTGGCGGACCACTTCAATTGCGATATTCAACCCTTTGCGAGGCGGAATAGAATCGCGGCCCACGAGCAATAATCGCAGAGGAAACTCAATTTTTTTCCAACCAAGTACTTCAATCTTCGAAGGAACAACATCTGGCATCAAAGCAGATGCGACTATAAAAACGCCAATCTTTTCCTGATTCTTCTGGTCTTTAGTTTCCGGTAAATTAACACAAAAGGTCTCACTCATGGTATGAATAAGGA
>DYHT01000035.1 GCA_020723995.1 Chloroflexus sp. | reverse complement strand
CTCATTCGCTCGGTTTTACCACAATTCTGGGTTAATGTGACATTGTCAAAATAGTGATTCGTGAATGAAGATGATGGCCTATCGCTTGCATCGAGTAAAGTCGAAGTGCCCACCGTTCACGATCTGAAAGATACAAAAACCCCGGAGTAGAGACCGGGGCTTGGCTTAATCATGTCGAAGAGTTCCGGCGTGCGGGCTGTATTCTATCAGAGAGACGGGATTTTCGGAAGAGGCGCGTGACAGCCTGCTTTTTAGACAACCCCTCCCGCCGGGGACAGGTTTTGGTGAGACTCGAAAGCGTGTAATGCTGCGAACGGCGCTGGTCGAGGCGTTGGGGAGGAGGAACACCGCTCGCGCAGCGAGCTGATCCGCGAGGCGTTGCGGTCTTATCTCAACAACCGGCAGGAACGGAGTTTGCGAATGAAAGCGATTGCCGAGCGCCCCGCTGACTATGATAGAGAAATGAAAGCCTGGGATGTCGCCAGCGACGAGGCGTTGACCAATTTTGAATCGTCATTGGAAGGGCGAGTAAAGCGCACGCCGAAAGAACAGGCGAGCATTGAAGAAGCGATTGCGATTATGGATAAATTGTCAAAAATCTCTCCTGGCCGCGGCGAAGACAGCACGAAAGATATTCGTTACTGGCGCGATAAGCGGCGTGGGGTGTCGTGATGCTGAGCCTTGTTCTGGATACGGTGGAGATTGCTTTCTCGACAAAGACCACTGTTTATGATGCCATTTTTGTGGCGACCGCAGAGTTGCATCAGGCAAATCTGGTGACAGCGGATAAGAAATTTGTGGATACTGTGAAAAAACTCGACAGCGTTTGTTTCCTTGCCGATATTGGAAAACTGGGTCTGGAGTAGCGCAGCGACACAGCCTTACTGGACCTGGCAGCCTTTCGCGGCATCCCCCTCCTCCCGCCGGGACAGGGTTTGGAAAGTCTCGAATTGGTCGTTCGACTTCTGTTGGCTTTCATCCTATCTTGAGCAATCATGATGCGGGCGTAAGCGCAGGGATGCGTTGACAGGAGAATTCCACCAGCGTGGTATCAGTATCGGCGAAATATTTGACTCGCATGGCTTACTCCTTGAAATCACGGTCGAAAAAGGCGTTATGGACGGTCTCGCCATCCTCGAGCAGGATAACGCGCAGAGCGCGATCATCCATTTCGAAAATGCGGGCCCAGCGGCGAATCCGCCTGACGCTCTGGCGCTCTGGCGCTCTTCCCGCAGCGGATTCTGGATGACTTGTTCTATCCATTCATCTCGAATCATAGCACGATCGGCACGCTGACGGGTGTACAGAAAGTATTGCGTCGTTTTCATCCATGCGAAGTATAGCATATTCGAAGCCTCGCGCGCTCCACCAGTTTGTCTGCGTTGGTGTATAATCCAGGTTGTCAGACATCTTCCCCTTTTCTCGTAGGAGTTTCCCATAATGACTACGATTGACCTCACCCTCCACAAAGACCGCCGCGCGCGTGCCATCCAGCGTGCCCGCGAGCGCAATCTCGTCATCTCCAAGGAATAGAGACCTCCGAGTGAAAAAAGAACTCGGAGGTCTTTAGTATAAGGGAATCCAGATGTTATGCCGGTTGATAGGCAGCCACTTCCACCTGTCTCTGCCGCATGCGGGCTTCGCTGACCAGCATTTCCAGGCGGGCGGCGACCGGGTCGTCAATCCAGTCTGCGCCGCACTGTTCACAGACAAGTGCGGGTACATTGCGTACCACGATCACGCCAAAGCCGAGGTCAACGGTAAAAGTGGTTTGGCCGGGACGTTTCGTCCCGCCGCAATCGGGGCAGGTGTTATTTTTACCAATCATGGTTTCCTCCGTGTTCGGAAATCTGCTTCAAAGTGTTCCAAAGAAGGCTCGTAAGCAGTGATGATTGCCAAAGTATCTTCGCCTTCTATTACAACGACAACATGCAGGGGGCGTTTTCCCTGCCATCCCAGGAGCAATCCACAGGGAGAAGGCCTGTCGGCAGAATAATCTTCAACCAGCTCGCTTGTCATCAACACATCGAATATCATTGTGCGGGTCAGGCCGCGTTCCAGCAGTCTTTCGAGGGCATGCCGCTTCCAGATAACACGCCGCGCTTTGACAAGCGATTTTACTTTTGCCACATCAAGACCGCTTTGCATATATAAATTATACCCTTCTTTCGATGTGCTTCATGCGCCGCAATGTTAATTTTACGATATAATCCAAGTTGTCAGACAACCACCTAGGAGAACCCCTTATGACCACGATTGACCTCACCCTCCACAAAGACCGCCGCGCCCGCGCCATCCAGCGCGCCCGCGAGCGCAACATCGTCATCCCGACTTTTGCCCAGATGAAAGACCCGGCGAAGATCCCCGCCAAAGTGAAAGAAGAACTAAAGGGCATCGGCCTGTGGGACGTCCATCCGCGCAACCTGTTCCGCATCACTTGGCACAACGAGCCGAAGGCCAAAAGCGGCGGATTCGGCGGCGTCAACTACCTCGAACTGCCCTCCAGTCTCACCGGCGTTCCCGCCCGCATCATCGTGTTGGTCGGCAAGTGGTTCCCGACCGGCGCGCACAAGGTCGGGGCGGCGTTCGGCTGTCTCGCGCCGCGGCTGGTGACCGGTCAGTTCGACCCGACGGCGCAGAAAGCCGTCTGGCCCTCAACCGGCAACTTCTGCCGCGGCGGCGCGTATGACTCGGCCCTGCTCTCATGCACGTCCATCGCCATCCTGCCGGAAGGCATGTCGAAGGAACGCTTCGAGTGGCTGGAGAAGATCGCCGGGGAGACGATCAAGACGCCCGGCTCCGAATCGAACGTCAAGGAAATCTTCGACAAGTGCTGGGAACTGCGCAAGTCGGGGCAGGACCTGATGATCTTCAACCAGTTCGAGGAATTCGGCAACTACCTGTGGCACTACGAGATCACCGGCCACGCGATGGAAGAAGTGGTAAAACAGGTCGCGGGTCCGAAAGGCACGTACCGGGGCATGGTCTCGGCCACCGGGTCGGCAGGCACGATCGCCAGCGGCGACTACATGAAGCAGGTCTTTCCGGGCAGCGTCATCGTCGCCAGTGAAGCCTTGCAGTGTCCCACCCTGCTGGAGAACGGTTTCGGCGCGCATCGCATCGAGGGCATCGGCGACAAGCACGTTCCGTGGATCCACAACACGAAGAACACCGACATGGTCGTGGCGATTGACGATAACGCCGTGGTCAACCTAGCGCGGCTCTTCAACGAGCCTGCGGGTCGAAGATACCTTGCGTCGAAGGGGGTGGACGAATCTCTACTCTCTACTCTCGACCTCCTGGGCTTTTCCGGCATCTCGAACGTGCTCTCAGCCATCAAGGCCGCCAAGTACTACGAGATGGATGAGAACGACATCATGGTCACCGTGCTGACCGACTCGATGGAACTCTACCAATCCCGCCTGAAGGAAATGCACGCCGAGTTTGGCGAGTACAGCGAGAAGGATGCCGCCGCCGACTTCGCCCGTTACCTGCACGGACAGTCCACCGACAACCTGCTCGAACTGCGCTACGCCGACCGCCGCCGCGTCCACAACCTGAAGTACTTCACCTGGGTCGAACAGCAGGGCAAGACGTATGAGGAAATCCAGGCGATGTGGTACCGCCCGGACTATTGGAGCGAATTCCAGAAGCAGGCGGACGAGATTGACGAGTTGATCGTGCAATTCAACAAGGAAGTGGGATTGGCGTAGCTGACCACGGACGACAGACCACAGACCAAGGACCGGGGATGGAAGTTGATTTCCGGACTCGGTCTTTTTAACGCAAATGGCGCGAATAGTGTGTTGGTCAGAAGGAGTTTACACACCCACTATTGCGCCCTCATCCCCTGCCCCTTCTCCCAATGCTGGGAGAAGGGGGAAAAGCCCCAAATTTGTGGGAAATCTCCCTTCCCTCTCCTGAATTTGGGAGAGGGAAGGGCCGGAGATGGGTGAGGGCGAATACTGCGAGTTCAACATCATACTGACCAAGACAAAATGGCGCGTATAGGCGAATGCCGCGAATAACCCCAAAAAACATTCGCGCCATTCGTATATTTGCGAAATTCGCATTGAGTCTTTTCCCATTTTAGTGTAAAGTTAATCCATGTTGACGCCCACTTCTCTCATCCTGGTCTGCCTGCTCCCCTCGCCGCGCGACCTGGAAATTGCGCGCCTGTTGGGCTGGTACCGCATCCCGTTCCGCACCGCGCCCAAAGTGGTTGCCGTGGACTACCTGGCGTTTTACCAGCCCGGCAGTTTCAGCGACAAGGCCGGCCGCATCGAGTGGGCCGCCCCGGTGCGCGGTCACGAACTGACCACGCGCGCCGAACTCCTGCGCGATGAGCCGGACCACCCGCGCGCCCGTGAGGAATACTTCAAAATTCAGCTTGGCGCGTTGGAGAGACTGTCCCGGCCGATTACTGCGGACAAATGGAAGCGGCTGACGTTTCTCTACACCACCGGCGAATATCTCCTGAAAGCAAACACACTGAATGACCTTGTCGTGCAGAGCGACGAGCGTCAACTGTTATGGCAGTCCTTGCGCGAGCGGGCGGAGAATGAACAACTCTACAAGACCGATTTGCCCGAAGCCGACATTCCGCCGGAAGTGTTGATCGCTTTGCTCGGCATCAAAGAAGTCCAGTCACCCTACGATGCGAAGGAGCCGGAAAATGTCGATCTTGATTAAGTGTGGCACACTGGTCACTGCTTCCGAAACCTTTATTGCCGATATTTTGATTGACAGGGAGAAAATTATCCAAATCGGTCAAAACCTGCAAATCGAAAACGCAGAGGTTGTTGACGCAACCGGTAAGTTCATCACTCCCGGCGGTGTTGACCCTCATACCCATTTCGATTTACCCATGTTCGGCACGGTCTCCTCGGACGACCATTACACCGGTCACAAGGCGGCAGCTTTTGGCGGGACAACGACGGTCATTGATTTTGTTCCCCTACCCCCCCCCTGCCCCCCCCATTTGAAGAGCAAATGGGGGGGGATAAAGGGGGGGGTGGACGCCTGGCACAAGAAAGCCGAGAAGGCTGCGATTGATTACTCCTTCCACATGAACCTGACCCGCCTCGATGAGGAAATTGCTGCCGAAATCCCATCCTTACGCGCGATGGGCATCACCACGCTCAAAGTCTTCACTGCCTATAACGACCGCCTGCGCCTCTCGGACGGCGACATCTTCTGCGCCTTGCGCATCGCCAAAGAAAATGGCATGTTGGTCATGCTCCACGCCGAAAACGGGGATATGATCGAAACACTGGTTACTGAAGCACTAGTCACTGGTCACTTATCACCGGAGTGGCACGCCAAAACCCGTCCCGCCTGGGGCGCGGTCGAAGCGACTCTGCGCGCCTGCGCCCTGGCCGCGCAAGCCGACGCGCCCATCTACATCGTCCACATGAACGCGGCAGGCGAAGTGGATATGCTGCGCTATGTTCGCCAGCGCGGTGTCAAGGCAATGGGCGAGACTTGTCCGCAATATCTCTTTTTCACCGAAGACCACCTGCGCCGCCCGGACGGGGCCAAGTGGGTCTGCTCGCCGCCCGTGCGGACGGTTGCCGACAACGCCCGCTTGTGGGAGGGACTGGCGGATGGCACAATTCAGACCATCGGCACGGACCACTGTCCGTTTTTCTTCGACGGTACGAAGCCAATAATTTACGAAGGCAAGCCCGTCGCCATCCCCGGCAAGGAACTCGGCGCGGACGATTTCACCAAAATCCCCAATGGCCTGCCCGGGGTGGGGGACCGGTTGCCGGTTCTTTGGTCAACAGGCGTCCGGTCCGGGAAGATGACGGCAGAGCAGTTCGTGGCACTCACATCCACAAATCCGGCCAAGATCTTCGGCCTGTATCCGCGCAAGGGCGCGCTGCTGCCCGGCTCCGACGCGGATATCGTCATCTGGGATCCGGAGAAAAAGGTCAAATACGGCGTTGACATGTCTCACCAGCGCACAGACTACAACCTGTACGAAGGCTGGGAACTGACCGGCTATCCCGATAAAGTATTCCTGCGCGGCAGGTTAATTGTGGACGAAGAGAAGTGGCTGGGGAAAGCAGGCGGAGGACAATTCCTGCACAGGCAGGCAGACGCGACTGTCCTGTAACGCGGAACAAAACGGGGGTTGTCAGCATCATTGGATTGAAAGGAGCTCGTCATGAAAAAACATCTGCACATGATTCTTACACTGGCGGTGGCCGCCTCGCTGATCTTATCGGCCTGCGCGCCGCGCGCCGGGGAAGTTGCCGCATCGAATTTGCAGCGGGTTACGGATCCGGATGTGGCCTCGTCTGATCTGCAGGAACTGGTCGCCGGAAACAACGCCTTTGCCTTCGACATGTACCAGGCGGTGCGCTCCTCCGACTCCAACCTGTTCTACTCGCCCTACAGCATTTCCCTGGCTCTGGCGATGACCTACGCCGGGGCGCGCGGCGAGACCGCCAGCCAGATGGCCGCGACGCTGCGCTTCACCCTGCCGGACGACCGCCTGCATCCGGCCTTCAATGCCCTCGATCTCGATCTGGCGCGCCGCCCGGAACAAGCCGCCGAAGTGGATAAAGACCAGCGCTTCGAGTTGAGCATCGCAAATTCCATGTGGGGGCAAAAGGACTGGCCGTTCCTGCCAGAATTCCTCGATACGCTGGTCTTGAACTACGGCGCGGGGATGCGCTTGACGGATTTCATGAATGAACCGGATGTCGCCCGACGGGAGATCAACAATTGGGTCAGCGATCAAACGAAAGATAAAATCAAGGATTTGATTCCTCAGGGAGTCCTTGATGCGTTGACGCGGCTGGTGCTGGTCAATGCCATTTATTTCAAGGCTGGCTGGGAATATCCGTTTGATAAATCGCTCACCGAGGATGGCCCGTTCAACCTGCTGGATGGCAGCCAGATCAGCGCGCCGATGATGTCGCTGGATACGCCGGAGCTGTTGGGGTATTTGGCGGGAGAAGGTTTCCAGGCCGTGTCGCTGCCCTATAAAGGCGGCCTGGCTGAGATTGTCGTCCTGCTGCCCGACGAGGGCCAGTTCGAGGCCTTCGAAACATCCTTGACGGCGGAGCGGTTCGCAGAAATCCTGTCTGGCATCCAAACCCGGCCCGTGAATCTGACCATGCCCAAGTTCAGTTTCGCCCGCGATCTTAGCCTGAAAGTAACACTGGCTGGATTGGGCATGAAAGACGCTTTTGATCCCGCCGTTGCCGATTTCTCCGGTATAGATGGCTTGCGCGATCTTTACATCCAGGCCGCGCTGCACAAGGCTTTCATTGCAGTGGACGAAGCTGGAACCGAGGCGGCCGCATCTACCGCGGTCGTCATCGGTCTGACATCCATGCCGATATCAGAAATTAATATCAGGATTGACCGCCCGTTCATCCTCGTCATCCGGGATTTTCCAACCGGCTCGATCTTGTTCGTCGGGCGGGTGCTCAATCCTGCTGCAGGCAAGTGATGACAGGCAGAGCAAGCCCCCGTATCCTTATGAGAACGGGGGCTTTGAATAGAACAAGTTCTTTTTACTCCATCTCTTCCGTCAATTTCTCCAAGAGGGGTTTGAGAGGGGGCAATTCTTCGGTGATGACATCCCAAACAGTTTCGAGATCCACCCCCGCATATTCGTGGATGAGTTTATCGCCCATCCCCGCCATGCGTTTCCATGGAATGTCAGGATGCTTTCTGCGGATTTCCTCGGGGATTCGTTTTGCGGCTTCTCCCATGACTTCCAGGCTGCGAATGACGGCGTTGATCGTTCTTCGATCGCGTACGAAGGAAGTATAGTTCATTCCCCGGGTGAAATCTCCCACCTCTGAAATAGAATTGAGAACGTCACTGATGTAATCTCCCCACACCTGTTTCATACTGTTACAACCTCGTTCAAAATTTGCTGTCCGATGCGCGGCTTCAAGGCCTTCTTGGAAACCAGATCAACCTTTGTACCCAGGATAGTTCCAAGATATTCTTCGAGTTCAAGAAATTTAAAGAATCCGATCGGCTTGCTGAATTCAACCAGGATATCAGTATCGCTGGTTTTCTTTTGTTCACCGCGCAAAACCGAACCGAACAAGCCAATATTATTGACGTGATAACGAGCCTGAAGTTCGGGTTTCAGGCGTTTGAGTGTATTCAATATTTGTTCTGCTTTGGGTGGGCGTTTCGCTGTCATATCTTTAGTATAGCAGAAAAGACTCCTAAGCGGTGAGCAATTCTTTCAATCTCGGATGCTCCGCATATACCCCTCGCATCTCCTCCAGCAGCAGGGCAGCATTGCAGCACATTGGTCGGCTCTAAATCAGCCCGATTTGCCTGCCAACCTTTTCGAAAGTTTCCAGCACTTTATCCAATTGCGCATTGGTATGACTGGCCATGTAACTGGTGCGCAGCAACTGCCGCCCTTCGGGGACGGCGGGTGAGAGAATGGGGTTGACAAAGACCCCGGCTTCAAAGAGCGCTTTCCAGGCCAGCAGTGTGCGCATATCATCACCGATGAGGATGGGAATGACCGGCGTCTGCGAACTACCGATGTCGAATCCCATGCGTTGAAATTCACTGCGCATCCGTGCGCCGATATCATTGACGCGCTGGATGCGTTCCGGTTCTTCACCCATCACCTGCAAGGCCGCCAGCGCCGCGGCCGCATTGGCCGGGGGGATGCTGGCGCTGAAGATCAGGGCGCGGGCGTGGTGCTTGATATAGTGGATGACATCCTCCTCCCCTGCCACAAAGCCACCCAGCGAGGCGAAGGATTTGCTGAAGGTGGACATAATCAAATCGGCGCCTTCCGTGACCCCGAAATGGGCCGCCGTCCCCCGTCCGCCGCCCAGCACGCCCATGGCGTGGGCATCGTCCACCATCAACCGCGCCCCATATTTCTGGCACAGCGCAACAATTTCAGGCAGCGGAGCAATATCACCCTCCATGCTGTACAGCCCGTCCACAACGATCAGTTTTCCTTTTTCAGCCGAAGTTGCGGACAGAACACGCTCGAGGTCGGCCATGTCGTTGTGGCGGAAGCGTTTGGTCTCGCCCCAGCCGAGACGGGCGCCATCCACAATGCTGGCGTGGTCGTATTTATCCAAGATGACCACGTCGTTGCGGCTGACCAGCGCGCTGATGACTCCCAGATTGACCTGCATGCCGGTGGAGAAGACAAGAGCGGCGGGTTTTCCAACCCATTCAGCCAGTTCGCGCTCCAATTGTTCGTGCAGTTCCAATGTGCCATTCAAGAAACGCGAGCCGGTGCAACTGGTGCCAAAGCGGGCAATCGCATCCAGGGCGGCCTGCTTGACTCTGGGATGGGTGGTCAGGCCCAGATAATTATTGGAGCCGCACATGATGAGTCGCTGCCCCCGATACTCAACCTCCGTGCCTTCGTTCTCGGTCAGGGGGATGAAGTAGGGATAATATCCCGATTGGATGGCCTCCCGCGCTACGGTGAATTGAGGGCATTTTTCAAAGATGTCCATTATCTCCTCCGGATTATTTGGTCTGACCCCGGCTTGCCATTGCGTCTAAAACAACAAATACCCACGATTTTGGCAGGCGGGAATTCAGCCAGTAGATTAATTGCACGTCAAAGGCGGGGAAAATCAAAAATCGTCCTTTTGCCGCCTGCCGTAAAATGACCCCGGCCACCTGCTCCGGCTTCATCGCCTTGGCCGTGCCGGAAATAGCTTTGGTTTCCGCCGGTTTGTATTGATTCTCGTAATCCAACTGGGGAGTCTCCGTATCCGGCGGAAAGACGACCGAGACGCGGATGCCAAAACGCTTCGTTTCTGCCCGCAGGACTTCCGAAAAGCCCGTCACGGCAAATTTGGATGCGCCGTAGGCTGTGTACCCGAACACGCCGATAAATCCGGCCGCCGATGAGATATTGATGATGTGTCCAGAACGGCGGGCGATCATGCCCGGCAATACGGCTTTGGTTAAATAGACGGTAGAATAATAGTTGGCTTCCATCATCCAGCGGAAGGTTTCCAGGGGAAGGTCTTGCACGTAACCCGGATGAGCCGCGCCGGCTGAATTAATGAGCACATCTGGCAAGCCTGCCTGAGCCTCAACCTGTTCGACGGCGGAAAAAGCCTGCTCGGGGTCAGAAAGTTCGGCGCTGACGGCGCCGAAGCGCTGTTCGGGGCGGATGGCGGACGCTTTGACCTGTTCAAGCGCCGCCTCCAATCTTTCTCTCTGGCGGGCAATCAGCCAGATGTGGGCGCCCTGCGCGGCCAGCAAACGGCCAAGAGCCAGGCCAATACCGCTGGAGCCGCCAGTGATAAGAACTGTTTTATGATTCCAGTGCGCGTGATTGCGGGGCATGGGAAATTCTCTCCAAAAATGTTTTGTGGGTTGTAAGAGTTAACCCTGCGGGGATATAAAAGACACAAAAATGCCTGGAATTTCCCGATGAAATTATGAAACTCCAATGCAGATAAATTCATCAGGTCATGGGTTGAAGTATTGGATTCGACTCACTAGCAATTCTTTCAGCCTCGGATGCCCGCGATACACGCCTCTCTTCTCCTCCGGCAGCAGCGCGGCAATACGGCACATCACCTCATCCGTATATTCCTGTAAAAGGGCTTCGCGGTTCCTGCCACGTGCCTCCTGTGGCAGCGTAAATGACGGTCCTGCCGTGACCTTGATGTGCAGCCGTTTGAAATGTTTCAGCCGGTCAGCCACCACCGTGTCTTCTGTCCCGGTCACCGCGACGGGCAGAATCGGCACGCCCGCCTTCCAGGCCAGATAAATCCCGCCCGGTTTGGCTTCGATTAACACGCCGGTCTTCGAGCGCGTCCCTTCGGGCGCAATTGCCAGCACGCCGCCGTTTTGCAGACGTTTCAAAGCCTGGCGCAAAGCACGGATGTCGGGATTGAAACGGTCAATGAAAATGCCATTTACCTGCTTCGCCAGCCAGCGCCAGAAAAAATTTTGGCGGTATTTCTCAGCAATCAGCAGGATGATGTCGGGACGGTCGAGCACATAATAGACCAGCGCAGCGTCCAGCCGCCCGATGTGATTGGATGCGATGACATAACTTTTCGCGGCGGGCATGTTCTCGAAACCGACAAATTCGATGCGAGCGATGAGATGAAAAATAAGCCGGATGAAATAACGGACAATTTTGTAGGCCATGTCGTTCCTCAGCGATGAATTTCCAGTGGATCAAAAAGGGCTTGTAGTGGCGACTTTAGTCGCTTTTTAGCCGAACGACTGAAGTCATCACTACGTTTTCGTGATCTACTGATTTTACATGATAACGCGCTAACGAAGACATTCAAACGTGCCAACCTGCTGAAGTTATTCGCGTTTCAAGATGTGCGTCAAAATGGTTGCACCACTCCCGCCGATATTCTGCGCCATGCCGATTCTCGCCCCGTCCACCTGCGTCTTGGAACATTCACCGCGCAGTTGTTGGACAACCTCCACAATCTGATACATACCCGTCGCGCCGACCGGGTGACCGCGCGCCTTCAACCCGCCGCGCGTGCAGATCGGCACGCGACCCTGAGGATTGATCTCGTTATCAAGGCCGAGTCTCGGCCCCTGGCCGCGTTCTGCAAACCCGCAAGCTTCCAGCGAGAGCGCCGACATGATCGAGAAGGCGTCGTGCAGTTCAAAGACATCTATATCTTCCGGCCTGACTCCCGCCATCTTGTAGGCCGCCTGCGCCGATTTATACGCCGCCGTCAGGAGCAGCGCATCGGGGCGGTCATGGATGGCGAGGGTGTCTGTGGCCGAGGCGGAGCCGGAAACCGTAATACGCGGCACCCGGCTCAGGGTCCCGGCAGGAACGAGCAAGGCCGCGGCCGCGCCGTCTCCAATCGGCGATGCGTCCAGCAAATTGATCGGCGTGGCGATCATGGCCGATTTTTCGAACTGCTCGACCGTGATGCGCTGATGCAGGCGCGCAAAGGGGTTGTACATGGCGTTGGCGTGGGCGTTGATCGAGAAGGGCGCAAAGTCGGCGTGCTGCCAGCCATACTCGTGCATGTAGCGGCGCATGACCAGCGCGTTCAGCCCGACGAACGAGATGCCCGCCTCGACCTCGTAATCCGCGTCCGCAGCCGTGGCCAAGGCGGCAGTGACTTCGTGCGGGCTGCGCTCGGTCATTTTTTCGACGCCGACCACCAGCGCGGATGCCAACTCGCCGGAGGCCACCGCCATCAGTCCGGCGCGGAAGGCTGCCGCGCCGGATGCGCAGGCCGCCTCCACCTTGACGGCTTCGGTGGAGCCCAGCCCCGTCCAATCGGCGATGAGCGCAGCCAGGTTATTCTGGTTGTCAATCATGCCCGAAAGCATATTACCGACGAACAGCCCCGCGGCGGATTCGCGCCCGGCGTCGTGCAGCGCGGCCAGCGCCGCCTCGCCCGCCAGATCGCGCAGCGAGCGCTGCCAATGTTCGTCTATTTTGGTCTGTCCGATTCCGAGGATGGCGACGGGATGCATGATTCACTCCTTGCGGTCTATTTCCAACTTCTAACCCGTTGGGGATCTTTTACCAAAAAGTACAGGACGATTGCCATGCAGACGCCCCCGGCTGCCGAGGCCAGAAAAGTAGCCTGATACCCGGCTGTATCCGCCAGCCAGCCGCCGAAGAGCGGGGCAAGAATGGCAGCTGGCGCGACCAGCGTATTCGCCATCCCAATGTAAATTGGCCGTTCGGCCTCTGTGCCGAACTCGACGGTCATTGCCAGGCCAAGCGTCCAGATCGCGACGCTTGCCAGGGCGGTCAGGATCATGATTGGATAAAACCAGCCGATCGCTGGGGCGAACCAGGCCAGCAGTCCACTCAGCGCGGTGGCTATCGCTCTGATGGCCATGATGCGGCGATGTCCCCAGCGGTCGCCGGCCCAACCCATCAGCGGATTGACGATGATCTGGACGAATGTCAGTGTGGCATACAGGATACCGGCGGTAATTTCGTCCATCCCGAAGTGTTTGACGCCGTAGATGATGTAGAAGGCGAAGCCCATGGTTGCGACCTGGGCCAGCAGCCGCGTGGCAAGAAACCAGCGGAAGTTGGCATCCCGGCGCAGGAGGGTACGCGTCCCTTGCCAGAACGGCGCGGTTTTTAAGGGGATTTGCTTCTCGTGATCCACCGGCTCGCGGGTCAGGGCGAGGAATCCCCACGAAACAGCCATCATGATGCCGGCCAGCAGGAAGAGCAGGCTGAAGTCATACCGGTCGGAAACTTTTGCCAGCAGAATGCCAGCCAGCACCGATCCCACGCTGAGAAGGGCGTTGGCTGCCGCAGCCTGCGCGCCGAAAAACGTCCCGCGTATTTCAGTTGGTATGACTTTGCTGATCATGCTGGTCCAGGCGTTGGCCGTGAACCCGCCGCCCAGTCCCTGCCAGGCAAGTAAGAGAAAGGTGATTATCGGGGCATTCTGCTTACCAAGTTCCGGCAGGAACCAGGCGACTGCCGCCAGTCCGAAAAACGGGATACGTTCCTGGGTGGTCATCAAGATGACGAATGGTTTGTATCGCCGCAAGCGGGATACCCAGCCGGCCGTGAATAATTGCGGAAACTGCCAGCCGACGCTGTGCATGGCCGGTACCAGCCCGAAAAGGATAGCGGAGTCGGTCATCCGGCTGACAAAAATGGGGATGAAAGCCGAGAAAGAACTGAATCCGAGGGCGAAGCCAAAAAAAGCGCCGTCCAGCAGATTGACAGTCACATTGTAGCGCAGGTGCTTGCGGATTTGAATTTCGATGAGAGATGGCATGGGTTGAATTTTACCACTTTGCCCTCACCCCCAACCCCTCTCCCGTTGCAAAGAACGCAACAATGGCCGGCATTGGGATATTTCTCAGCAAGCGCATAGGGCAGGTAGACGCCTTCAATCCCGTTTTCGAGGTCGTCTTCGAAAGTGAGGCGGACATGGCGCAGGTGGCGGTTCAAAATGGGAATGACGCTCTCAGGTAGTGGGGTTACCCGATCTTTCTCACCCCTTCGACAGGCTCAGGGCAGGCTTTCCCGTCACGCACGACAATACTTCGACAGGCTCAGTACAGGTCTGGCGATACTCAAAATCCACATCCTTGACGCGCAAACGCACGCATTCCACACTTGCACCTGCGCTGCGCTCCGGCGCAAGTGCAGGTGTCAAGCGTAAGCCGCTGCCATAGAGCAGCCTGGCCAGCGTTCGACGGCCAGGTGGGTGAGAAAGGCGCGAATTTCTGAGACGCCCATGTCTTTGGGATGGTGTTTGTTATGAAACAGGATGAAGTGGGTGATCCAATCCACATAAGCTTCCTCGGTGCGATAAGAATAGTGTTTGAGGCGAATAGCCTCGCGAACGCGATCGAGGAGTTTGGGGGGCTGTGACTTGACAGGCTGGTTCATAAAAGGCCTCTTGTAATCGAAAAGATTATCCCGTATACTGGTCAATATAGAGAAAGAACGAGATACAGGTTATTGCAGCACGGTTGTTCTGTTTATGGAAGGGTCTATCTAAGTCTATATTCAGGAGCTAGACCACCTAAGCCGGAAGGAATGTATCATTCCACCTAAACCGGAATATTTGTACAAGACATGCATAATGGCATAGGTGGCACAGGTGGATCGAATAATGGTTGGGCGGCGCGAGAACAGCCAAGCGAAAAACGTGTGAGAGAATTATCGTCTGGAGCAAGAGATGGTTATGAGGATACAGGCGCAAACAGATTTGGTGAAAGCAATTACTGAAATCGCCGAGGCGATGCCGTTGGCGCGAAAGGTGCAGCTCTACGAGTTCGCGCTTTTCCTCAAGACACATCCACTGCCCGCCGAAGAAACATTCGAAGAAATCGCAGCAGATGAAGCACTGTGGGACGCGCAATTCGCGGCGACCGACGATGACAAGCTGGCTGCGCTGGTGGCGTCGGTCGAAGCCGAAATCAACGAAGGTAAAGCGCTGCCGATGTTCGATGAACACGGCGAATTCATCGAACACAAATGAAGTTGCAAACAACCAAATCCTTCTGGAAGCACTATTGGGCTTTGCCTCCAGAAATTCGCCAGAGAGCCCGGCAAGCCTACAAGCGGTGGCGCGATAACCCAGCGCATCCGAGCCTTTTCTTCAAGCGGGTGAAAGAAAGCCAGCCACTTTACTCGGTTCGGATTGGCTTGGCCTATAGAGCCGTGGGGTTGCTCAAAGCAGATACGGTCACTTGGTTTTGGATCGGCACCCATGACGAGTATGACCGTCTCATCAAGTGAATCGAAGCAAACTGCGCCCGACAGCCGTTGGTGTTGAGGCGCGGGGCGCGCGGCGTGAGACTTGAAGTTTGAGCGACATTCACAGAGGCGGAAGCGACCCCCTCTTCAATCTGCCGCCTAACCTGCGCTTGCAGCCGACCGTGCTACGTACGCGGCAATCCACGTTGACTTGCCAGCGAAGGTGGTTGTGGTTGAAACGCGTCTTGCCCGACCCGCACTGCGGCTGAAGCGCAAGCCGTTGGCCGGCAACCTGACTTCTTGAATCTTATGTTCATTCTAAATTGTCGAGTTTGAGGGCCGGCACGTCCCGATGCTCTTTGAGTCCTTCTTCCCCGAAATCCAACCGCTGATGCTGCGCTTATTACAGGCCAGCGGCAATTTACGCCCGATACCTCTGCCCATCCTATTGCGCGCCTTTCTCGGCATGTTTTTCTCGTATTACATCACTGAAATCCTGGTTGGCCGTTCCCTGCCAGCCGAAATGTAGGAAAACGCGCTGGAACATTTCGCAGAAATCTTTTTGCACGGCATCCTGGCATAATCCTAATCGTCCACGAAGCCACACGAAGAAACACAAAGGAAACCCCTAACCACCTGACTACTCGACCATCAGACCATCAGACTAACTGACTAATTGGTGTCCCCATGTTCAATTCCCGCCTCGCCGCCATCATCCGCAAGGAATTCATTCAGATTTTGCGCGACCCGCGCACGCTGGTCATAATCCTTGTCATCCCCATCATGCAACTGTTTCTGCTGGGATACTCGGCCACCAGTGACGTGCGCAACGTCACACTGGCAGTATATGACCAAAGTCACAGCCCCGAGGCGCGCGCCCTGCTGGATGCCTACCGCGCTGCGGATTACTTCCGCATTGCCTTCGCGGTCGGCTCGGAGGACGAATTGCGTGTTTTGGTTGAGATGGGTGAGGCGCGCGCCGGTCTGATCATCCCGCCCGATTATGCGCAGCGATTGGCGCAAGGCAACGCGCACGTGGCTTTCATTTTGGATGGCTCCGACCCGATCGTGGCCTCCACCGCCTTTTCGGCGGCCATACTCATCGGTCAGGCGCACGCCACTCAGATTCTGACTGAACATCTGGCGCGCAGCGCTCAAAACATCCGCCTCCAGCCGCCGGTCGAAGTGCATACCAACGTCTGGTATAACCCCGATTTGATCAGTTCTTACTTCATGATTCCCGGCGTGATTGGCATGATCCTGTTTGCCATCACCTCCATCCTGACTGCCACAGCCATCGTGCGCGAGCGCGAGCGCGGCACGATCGAGCAGCTCATCGTCACGCCCATCCGCCCGTGGGAACTGGTGGTCGGCAAGATCATGCCCTACGTCATCCTGGCTTTTGTAGACACACTCGAAGTGTTGGCCATCGGTCACTGGTGGTTCGGCGTGCCGATCCGTGGCGACCTGACTCTGATCCTGGCGCTCTCCGGCCTGCTGCTCTTATCCGGTCTCGGAATTGGGCTGTTCGCCTCGACCATCGCCAACACCCAACAGGAGGCCATGCTGACGGTCTGGATGACGCTCCTGCCGAGCATCTTCCTCTCAGGCTTTTTCTTCCCGCTGGAGGCCATGCCGACATTCCTGCGCTGGATTTCGTACGTCGTCCCGCTGCGCTATTATTTGGTCATCATCCGCTCGCTGCTGCTCAAAGGCGTGGGCGCGGCGGCATTGCTGGACGAAATCATTGCCCTGGCCATCTTCGGCGTTGTCATCATGGGCGCCGCCGCCCTGCGCTTCCGCAAGAGACTGGATTGATTCAGCGATTCAGCGATTCAACGAGTCAGTGAATCACTCACCACATATCACTCAACACGCCTCATTCATACCTCATCACTCATCAGGAGTTTCCCATGTCCTATAAACGCCCCCCCATTCCCGTAATTATCGTCCTCGTCCTGGCCGTCCTCATCGGCGCTTACTTCATCATCGAAAACATACAAGCCGATAGCGGCGCGCTGACCGCCTCCGGCACGATTGAGGCAGTTGACATCATCGTCTCGCCCGAACTGGCCGGTAAGGTCGCCGAAGTTTTTGTGGACGAAGGCGATGCGGTCAAGGCCGGTGACGTACTCTTCCGCCTGGACGGGACGCTGCTTTCTGCCCAGCGTGACGTGGCCGCGGCCGGCCTGGACCTGGCGCGTGCCGCCGCTTCGACGGCCAGCGCCGCCCTGACGACCGCCCACGCCAACTACGATCTGGCCGTCATCGCCGCCCGTGCCGAATCGGCCGCGGCGCGCACCTCCGGCTGGCGGGCTGCCAATCCGAGCGGATACACGCTGCCCGGCTGGTATTTCACGCGTGCTGAGGAAATCACCGCCGCGCAGACCGAAGCGGGGGCAGCCAAATCCGCCCGCGACGCCGCCCAATCCAATTTGGATGCCCGGCAGAAAAACCCGGCCAGCGCCGACTTTCTGGCTGCCGAGACACGGCTGATTAATGCAAAAGCCGCTTTTGTGGTCGCGAAAGATGTCCTTGACCGCGCCAATCTGGCCCGCGACAACGCCGATTTGCAGACCGCCGCGCAGTCTGCCTACGATGCCGCCAAAACCGAACTCGACGATACCCAGACCGCCTACGATGAGTTAGCCGATACCGACGCGGCCAAAAATATTATTACCGCCCGCGCCGAATTATCGGTGACGCAGGAGCGTTACGATGCCGCCCGCGACCGCCTGTCGCTTTTGCAGACCGGTGAGTATACGCCGAAAGTGGCCGCCGCGCAGGCCGTTCTCCGCCAAGCCGAAGCCGCCGCATCCCAGGCGCAGATTGCCGTCACGCAGGCTGAGGCGGGACTGGCGCTGATTGACACCCAAATCGCCAAACTAACCGTCACCGCCCCCGCGGATGGCGTCATCCTGACCCACATCATCCAGCCCGGCGAAGTCGTCGCCCCCGGCTCGAGCGCGTTGACCCTGGCGCGTCTCGATGACCTGACCCTCACCGTCTACATCCCCGAAGACCGCTACGGCGAAATCGCGCTCGGCCAGACGGTCGCAGTTTCGGTGGATTCCTTCCCCGGCAAGACTTTCACGGCCACCGTTATCCACATCTCGGATAAAGCCGAGTTCACCCCGCGCAACGTCCAAACCGTCGAAGGCCGCAAATCCACCGTTTTTGCCATTCGTTTGAAAGTGGCTGACCCGGCGGGAAAACTCAAGCCCGGCATGCCGGCGGACGTTACCTTTCGTTAAACGTCGAACGTTCGATGTCAAACGTTTGACGTCATCATAGGAGGTTACTATGGCAGGGATTACACGTTTCGAAGATATTCAAGCCTGGCAGACAGCGCGGCAATTGTCGAAATTGATTTATTCACTGACCGCGCAAGGCGCATTTGCAAAAGACTTTGGACTGAAAGACCAAATTCGTCGCGCCGCGGTGTCAGTCATGAGCAACATCGCTGAAGGCTTCGAAAGCCGGACTGATGCCCAGTTTATCAACTTTCTTGGCAGCACCCGTGCATCTGCCGGAGAAGTCCGTTCCCAACTTTACGTTGCACTGGATTGTCGTTACATTTCACAGGAGCAATTCAATCAGGCTTACGAACTGGCAGACAAATCAGCGCGCCAAATCGCTCGCTTCATTGACTATCTGGAAACCCACCCTCGTCCACGCCGCGTTTCCGAGGAAACTGCAGAATACAACACTGACGTTTGACATTGGACGTTTGACGATGATTACTGCCACCAACCTAAGCAAATCCTTTGGCTCCGTGCAAGCCGTTGACGGCCTGTCCCTCAACATTAACGGCGGTGAGATCTACGGCCTGGTCGGCTCGGACGGGGCCGGTAAAACCACCACGCTGCGCCTGCTGGTCGGCGCGCTCAAACCCGATTCCGGCGAGGCGACAGTCTGCGGCTGCTCGCTGACGAAACAGGTCGAGCAAGCCCGCGCCAACATCGGCTACCTCTCGCAGCGCTTCTCGCTTTACGAAGACCTGACCGTGCTGGAAAACATCCGCTTCTTCGCCGAGGTGCGCGGCCTCAAAGCCGATGAATGGCTGCCGCGCTGCATGGACATCCTGGCCTTCGTCGGCCTGGCCGATTTCAAAGACCGCCGCGCCGGTCAACTCTCCGGCGGCATGAAACAGAAACTCGGCCTGGCCTCGGCCCTCGTCACCCGCCCGCGCGTCCTGCTGCTCGACGAACCCACCACCGGCGTAGACCCCGTCACCCGCCAGGATTTCTGGCAATTGTTGATTCGGCTGGTGTCCCTCACCCCCGGCCCCTCTCCCGATGGGAGAGGGGAGAATGTCGCCGTCATCATCAGCACGCCTTACATGGACGAAGCCGCCCGCTGCGCCCGCGTCGGTTTCATGCGCGCTGGCCGTCTCATCGCCGAGGGTGCGCCCTCCGAGTTGCGCGCCACTCTCGCCGGACGCATCCTCGAACTGCGCGGCCAACCATTGTCGCTGCTGCGCAAAATCGCCGCTGAAGATAAAGACGTGGAAAATGTCCAGGCTTTTGGAGACAAACTGCACCTGCGCGTGACTGCCTCCCGCGCCGAATCCGTTATCGCGCGCCTGCGCGACGCCATACCCGCCCGCGCCGGTTCGCTATCCGAAGCGCGCGAAGTCCCACCGACGCTGGAGGATATGTTCATTGCCCTCTTCGAGTCGGAGAATGGAGAATAGAGATTAGTTTGACAATGTCACATTAACCCAGAATTGTGGTAAAACCG
>DYHT01000007.1 GCA_020723995.1 Chloroflexus sp. | reverse complement strand
TCATTCGCTCGGTTTTACCACAATTCTGGGTTAATGTGACATTGTCAAACTATTCTCTATTCTCTATTCTCTATTCTCTTATCTCTATTCTCTATTCTCTATCCTCTAATCTCTAATCTCGATTTATAATTATCTTCATGCTCGAAACCCCTTTCCTTCCCCAGCGCATCGTGGTGGCAGCCCATCCCCAAATGGAAGATGCCATCGCCGAGGCGGCCGCGATTGCCGCGCACATCCAGGAACGCGGCCTGGCCTCCCTTTTTGGCACGTTGGATGACGAAAAACTGCGGGAACGGGTCAAGAACGCCAAATTCGATCTGCTGATCGCGGTGGGTGGGGACGGCACGGTGCTGCGCGCTGCCCACCTGTGTGCGCCCTGCAGCGTGCCTATTTTGGGCGTCAACCTGGGGAGACTGGGCTTTCTCATCCAGATCCGGCGCGAGGAATGGCGAGCGATCTTCGACTTACTGCTAAAAGGTGAATCCTGGATCGAGAATCGCATGATGATCCGCGCCGAGCATTGGCGAGCAGACCAGTCGCTTGGGAACTGGCACGCCCTGAACGAGGCCGTGGTCTGCCGCGGACAATACGTCCGCCCGTTGCGCCTGTCCGCCAGCGTGGACGGGTGTCTGCTGACGGCCTATGTCGCCGACGGCCTGATCGCGGCCACGCCCACCGGCTCCACCGCCTATGCCCTGGCGGCCGGCGGGCCGATCCTGCCGCCGGAGCTGCGCAACATCCTCCTGGTGCCGATCGCCCCGCACCTTTCGGTGGATCGCGGTGTCGTCCTCTCAGAAGGCTCGTCAGTCACCATCACCGTGCAGGGGGATGGCAATGCCGTCCTGTGTGTAGATGGACAGACTCCCATCAGCCTGGCCGAGAACGACCGGGTTGACGTGCGCGCCGGCGATTACGGCGCGAAATTCGTCCGTTTCAGCGACCCGGGTTATTTCTATCGCAACCTGACCGCTCACATGAATCAAAACCCTTCCATAGGCCTGCCAAGATGACTTTATCCACATCGCCGCTCTACTGCGCCAACCATCCGGCTGTCGAAACCACCCTGCGCTGCAACAAATGCGAGAAACCCATCTGCCCCAAGTGCGCCGTGCGCACGCCGACCGGCTACCGCTGCAAGGAATGTGTGCGCGGCCAGCTCAAGGTTTATGATACCGCCCAGTGGTACGATTACCTGCTGGCCTTCGGCCTGGCAGTCATCGGTTCGTTCATCACCAGTTTGCTGGTTAGGGCCATCAGCATGTTTTTCTTCGGCTTCTTTGTTCTGCTCGTCGCGCCGGGCGCGGGCGTTGCCATCGGCGAAGCCGTGCGCTTCGTCACCCGCCGGCATCGTTCGCCCGCCATGTTCAAAACCGCACTGGCCGGGATGATTGTCGGCGGTTTACCAATGCTGCTCATCATTGGCATTCCGGTCATCGCCCTGCTCTTTACCGGCGGCTTTAACACCATCTTTGCCTTCCTGCCGCTCATCTGGCAGGGCGTCTATCTCTTCATGGCAACGCCTGCCATGTACACCCGTCTCTCCGGCTTGCGCCTTTCCTGACCTATGCTGACCGAACTGCGCATTCAGAATTTTGCCATCATTGACCACCTCGAACTGGAATTCGGGCCGGGCTTGCTAGTATTTACCGGCGAGACCGGCGCGGGCAAGTCCATCATCATGGATGCGGTCGAGATGATCCTGGGCGGGCGCGCCGATTCAACGGTGATCCGTTCGGATGCGGACCTGGCGCGAGTGGAGGCGACCTTCAAGCTGTCCGGCCCTGAACGTCAGTCCGCCAACGAAATCCTCAAACGCGAAGACCTGCTCGACGACCCGAACTACGTCACCCTCAGCCGCGAACTGCGCCGCGAGGGGCGCAGTATCGCCCGCCTCAACGGCCGCACCGTCAACCTGACTTTGCTGCGCGAACTGGGTGGGCTACTGGTGGATATCCACGGCCAGTCGGAACACCTCTCTCTGCTCGATGTCCATGCCCACCTGGGGTTGCTTGACCGTTACGCCGCTGTAGAATCGCGGCTGTCGGCCTACCGCGAAACTTATCACCGGTTGCAGACCGTACGCCGTGAATTGCACGCGCTGCGTCAGGCCCAGGCGGATGCTGAACGGCGCACCGAATTGCTGACCTACCAGGCGAATGAAATCGAGACGGCCAGACTGCGCCTCGGCGATGACGAGGAGCTGCGCCAGGAGCGTGACCGCCTGGCCAACGCCGAGACGCTGGCCTCATTGGCCCAACAAGCCCTCACGGTGCTGGACGAAGGCACGCCCGAGTCCCCAGCCGCTACCGACCTTATCGGACAGGCAGCCCAATCGCTTTCCAAGTTAAGCCAGATAGACGCCACACAATCGGCTCTTGCCAGCCAGGCGACGGAACTGGAGGAGAGCCTGGCCGACCTGGCACACGCTCTGCGCGATTATCTGGAGGGCATCGAGTACAACCCCAAGCGTCTCGAAGAGGTCGAGGAGCGCCTCGACCTGATCCACCGCCTGGAGCGCAAATATGGCGGCAGTATCCAATCTGTGATCGCCTTTGCCGTGGAAGCCCGGGAACAACTGGAGAATATCACCCACGCCAGTGAGCGCCTGGCCGAATTGGAAACGGCTGAATCCGAAGCCCTGAACAAACTGGCAGAGCAGGGCCTTCACCTCTCGCAGAAACGCAAAGAGGCTGCCGGCCAATTGAGCAAATCCATCGAGATCGAATTGGACGACCTGCGCATGGCCAGCGCCCGTTTCGCGGTGGATTTCCAGTCGCGCCCTGATCCGCAGGGTGTACCTGTTCCTGATGGTGGACGCCTGGCTTTCGACGCCAGCGGCCTGGACAAAGTGGAATTCCTGGTTGCCCCAAACCCGGGCGAGGGCCTGAAATCGCTGGCCAAGATCGCCTCGGGCGGCGAGACCTCGCGCCTGATGCTGGCGCTCAAGAACGTCCTGGCGCGCGCCGATCAAGTCCCCACCCTCATCTTCGACGAAATTGACCAGGGTATTGGTGGGCGGGTGGGCAGCGTGGTCGGCGAGAAACTATGGGGACTCGGCCACCAGCACCAGGTGATGGTCATTACCCACTTGCCACAGTTGGCGGCTTTTGGCGACCATCACTGGCAGGTGCAAAAAGTCATCCTGGATGGGCGCACGCTTACCCAAGTGACCAAACTGCAGGGCGAGGCGCGCACGCTCGAACTGGCGCAGATGCTGGGCGAGGTCAGCGAGGGGACATTGCGCTCGGCGCACGACATCCTGCAAACAGCACAGGCCTTCAAGACGGGCCAAAATCAGGTTAGAAAATAATGACCACACGAAAACGCCTTTGACCAATCCCATACGTTACGGTATAATAGCCTGCCAGTCAGGAAACACTGTGTAAAAACATCAGTGGTTGTTAACCCCGCTGATTGGCGTTTTTGAAAATGTAAGTATCTTCTCAATAAGTAGGGGAGTGGGTGTGTGCGGGCGGCGAAGCCGCCCGCACACACCCACTCCCCAAGATATTGAGATGATACAAATGTAACTTACTTTTGTAGAGGATTTTGAATGGCAACCAAACGTACTTATCAACCCAAAATTCGACGGCGCGTGCGCGTGCACGGTTTCCGCCAACGCATATCCAGCGCAGATGGACGCCAGGTGCTCAAACGCCGGCGGCTTAAGGGTCGCTACATATTGGCCGTCCGCAGCAACAACCACGTCAAGCGAGTCAGGTGGTAATCGAAGGCACTCAGCGCGGGGCATGTGGATGCACTGTGACAGCCTCACGATCGCAGGTCAAGTCAGGGAGAACTCGAGGTGCAGGTGAAGCGTCGCTTTCGCCTGACCCGGTCAAGCGATTTCCAGCGGGTGCGGCGTTCTGGTAAGTCTTATGCCCACCCGCTTATCGTGTTGTTTGTCCTGGCGTCTGACGCGCCGGGGGTGCGGGTCGGTCTGGCGGCCGGCCGGACAGTCGGGAATGCTGTCCGGCGCAACCGGGCCAAGCATCTATTGAGAGCGGCGATGCAGGAATTGCTCCCAAAGATCCTCCCCGGAAACGACTTGTTGCTGATCGCCCGCCAACCGCTTGCCTCTGCGAGCCTGACCCTGACCCAGGAAGCTCTGTTTACGCTCCTGAGACGCGCCAGACTTATATCCCCCACCCAAGATGGCTGAAGCTTACCTACCCCAGGATTACCCGAATGAGCCGCGCTTGCGCGACCTCGCGCCTGCCCCGCGCAATTGGCCGCGCCTGGCCTTGCTGTCCGCCATTCGTCTGTACCAGATGACCATCGCGCGCGGCTTACCGGCCAATACCTGCCGTTTTTACCCCTCCTGCTCACACTACGGCTACCAGGCCGTTTACAAGTATGGCGCCTTGCAGGGCAGCCTGATGGCAACCTGGCGCGTCTTGCGCTGCAACCCGTTCAACCCCGGGGGTAACGACCCCGTTCCATAGGAGCCTGATTTCCTTGAAAACAAAATTTCTTGTCCTTATCTTAGGTGCGCTTGCCTTGAGCCTTTTCCTGAGCGGCTGCGCCACCGGCCTGACTCCCTCCTCCTGGCCTGGCATTGCCGTGGATGCCGAGACAGCTTATGCTGCCTCGGCGGCTCATGTTTACGCGGTCAGCCTGGAAAACGGCAGCGAATTATGGCGCTTTCCAGAGAAAGCCGATGCCAAAAAATCTTTCTTTGCTGCGCCGGTTTTAACTCCCGACGGACAGTTGATCGTCGGCGGTTACGACCATATTCTTTACAGCCTGAACCCGCAAAACGGCCAGGTCAATTGGGAATTCGCGGCCGGGCGTGACCGCTGGATCGGCAGCGTACTGGTCGCCAATGACCTGATCTACGCCCCCAATGCCGATTACACCCTTTACGCGCTCAACCTGAAAGGCGAACTCCAGTGGAAATTCCAGGCCAGGCAATCTTTGTGGAGCGCGCCGGTAACCGATGGTCAGCGGATTTATCTCGGCTCCCTCGACCACAAGGTCTACGCCCTGGATGCGCGCAGTGGCAAGTCGGTTTGGGAGAAATCGCTGACCGGCGCCGTCCTCAGCTCACCTCTATTGGGAAGTAAAGGACAACTCTACGTCACCACTTTCGGCGGCGACTTGTTTAGCCTGGAAACAACCAAAGGGACAGAGCTTTGGAAATTCGCCACGCCCAGTTTTATCTGGGGCCAGCCGGCGCTCAACGCCTGGAAGCTGTACTTCGGGGACGCGGATGGCAATTTTTATGCCCTGGACGCCTCCTACGGCGCCAAGAACTGGAGCGTACAACCCAATGGCCCCATCCTCGGCACTCCGCTGGTCGTTGGCGACCTCATCTTATTTGGAACTGAATCGGGCGAATTGGTTGCTGTGAATACACAAGGCAAAAACGTCTGGACACAAACTGTAGGCGGCAAGTTATACGGACCGCCGATCGCGGGCGGAAATCTGATCCTGGTCGCGCCAGTTGAAAATCAAGCCTTGCTGTCTGCCTTCGACCTAACCGGTACCCAGAAGTGGGCTTTCACACCGGCCAAGAAATAAAGAAACGGAAAAAATATCATGTGGGATACCCTGATTGTTACCCCTCTAACCAACGTCCTGCTGTGGATCTATCAGATCTTCGGCGGGAACTTCGGCCTGGCGATCATCCTGTTCACACTTTTGATCCGCCTGGTTACTCATCCGCTCACGGCGCAGCAAATCAAAAGCAGCCAGGCGATGCAAGAGATGCAGAAATCCAAGAAATGGCTGGACATCCAGAAGAAATACAAGGATGACAAAGAAAAACTGGCCCAGGAGCAGATGAAGCTTTATAAGGAGCTTGGCGTCAATCCGCTTGGTTCCTGCCTGCCAACCGTCATCCAGATACCAATCATTTTTGGCTTGTATCAAAGCATTATGCTCGCCCTGGCGTCTTCTCCATTGCAGTTGCTCACGTTGACTCGCAGCGTATATGCCATCTTCGACACCCCGGCCTTGCTGCCGTTGAACAGCCGCTTTCTGTGGATGAACCTGAGCCAACCCGAGCGCATCATGCTGCCTTTCCTGGGCGATTTTGGCCTGCCCTTGCTGGCGATCATCGTCGCACTGACAACCTACATCCAGAGCAAGCTGACCATGCCACCCCCCGCCAACCCTGGCGATCAAAGCGCGATGATGGGTAGAATGATGGGGGTGTATATGCCTTTCTTGCTGGGTTACTTTGCGCTGACCTTTGCCTCTGGCCTTTCAATTTACTTTATTGCCAGTAACGTGGCTGGCATTGTACAGTATGCCTTAATGGGTAAAGCCGACTGGCGAAGTTTGCTGCCGGCCGCAATGAAAGGGGCTGCGAAAAAGAAATGAACGAACGAACCACCCTTGAGATCATTGCACCGACGGTCGAAGAGGCGGTCACCCAGGGACTGGCCGACCTGGGCCTGTCTCCCGAAGCTGTAGACGTGGAAGTATTGGACGAGGGCAGTCGCGGGCTTTTTGGCCTGGGCGGTCGCCAGGTACGTGTCTGCCTGACGATCAAGGGGGCGGAAGCTTCTGAAATTCTGACCAGCCAGCCAACTCCTGCATCTGAACCTATCCCTGCCCCTTCTGCTGAGAAGGATGAACTGCTCGACATCGCAGAGAAGACAGTGCGTGAACTACTGGAGAAGATGAAGATCGAGGCGCACATCTCGACCCGCTATGGAGAACCTGACGAGGAAGGTCGCCGGCCGGCCTGCGTGGATCTGAGCGGTGACGACCTGAGCATTCTGATCGGTCGCCGGGCGGAAACCCTGAACGCCCTGCAATATATCGTCAACCTGATCGTCAGCAAACAATTAGCGCGCTGGGGGCAGGTCGTCGTGGATGTGGAAGGTTACCGCACGCGACACGAAATCCAATTACGCAAAATGGCCCGCCAAATGGCCAACCAGGCGGTCAAAGCCGGCCGACGGCAGGTGCTGGAACCCATGTCGGCTGGCGACCGGCGCATTGTCCACCTCGAATTGCGTGACCACCCCGAGGTGACCACGCGCAGCATCGGCGAAGAGCCGGTACGTAAGGTTACCATCGTGCCGAAGTAAGAAATTAGGAAATAAGAAATACGGATAAGGAGTAAGGAACAAGAAACTTCCTTACGCCCAACCCCTCTCGCCTTTTGAGAGGGGTTCCTTTTTTCTTATTACTCAATTACGGTTTACTTTCCCCTCCTCAGGTATAATTTATTCATGCTTAACTTGGGACCACTCGAAGCGGTAGATTACCTTCTCATCGGGCACCTTTCTCAGGATTTAACCCCTGAAGGTTCGCGCTTAGGCGGCACGGCCGCATATTCTGCCTTGACCGCGCGGGCCCTGGGTTTACGCGTGGGCGTGGTCACGGCCTGGGGCGGTGAGCTGTCCCTGGGTCCACTGGCTGGGAGGGATGGGATCACCCTTTTCTCGATTCCAGCGACCCAGACCACAACTTTCGAGAATGTTTATACACCCAGCGGCAGAATCCAATACATTCATCGTACCGCACCCCGCATTGATTTCGAGCATGTGCCGCCAGAATGGCGACGAGCGCCAATCCTTCACATCGGCCCGATCGCCGGGGAGGTCAGCCCGCGACTGGCGGAGGGTTTCTCGCCAGTCTTACTGGGCTTGACCCCACAGGGCTGGCTGCGTACCTGGGATGGCGACGGGCGGGTGATGCCCTGCCTTTGGCCGGAAGCGCAAGCGGCTCTCTCGCAGGCTGGCGCGGCAGTCATCAGCGTCGAGGATGTCGGCGGTGACGAGAGCCAGATCGAGGCTATGGCGCTGACCGCGCGTGTGTTGGCGGTGACAGAAGGGCCAGCCGGGGCGCGGCTGTACTGGAATGGCGACTTGCGCCGTTTCCGCGCCCCGCTCACACATGAAGTGGACGCCACCGGCGCGGGGGATATTTTCGCCGCCGCCTTTTTCTTCAGGTTATACACCACCCACGATCCCTGGGAGGCGGCTCGTTTTGCCACACGGCTGGCGGCTTTTTCGGTCACGCGGCCCGGACTGGCAGGCATCCCAACTCAAGATGAAATTCAAACCTGCCTGGTGGAGGTAATCTAGTGGGACGCGTTTACACATTGGCCAATCAGAAAGGCGGCGTAGGGAAGACCACCACGGCCATCAACTTGGGCGCCTACCTGGCCAGCAACGGTCAGCGAGTCTTGATTGTGGATATTGACCCACAGGCCAATGCCAGCTCCTGTTTGGGCGTGGACAAACGGACCGTCAAAGGCGGCACCTATGACGTCCTGCTGGGCGGCGCGCCAGCTTTGGCGCACCTCCTGCATAATCCCCGTTTGAAACTATCGCTCCTGCCAGCCTCATCCAATCTGGTTGGCGCAGAAGTGGAGCTGGTCAGCGAACTGGGACGCGAGAACCGGCTCAAGATTGCACTTGCGCCTATAATCGAGAAGTACGATTACTTATTGATTGATTGTCCACCCTCGCTCGGACTCCTGACCGTCAATGGCTTGATCGCCGCACAAGATGGCGTCATCATCCCCGTGCAGTGTGAGTACCTGGCCCTGGAAGGGCTGGGCGAATTGACCCACACCCTCCAGCGCGTCCGCATGGCACTTTTTCCCGGCCTGAAGGTGCGCGGCGTGGTGCTGACCATGTTCGACGGCCGGACGAATCTCTCTGTGGATGTGGTGGCGGAAGTACGCAAGTACTTTTCCGAGCAGGTTTTTGAGTCGATCATCCCACGCAGCGTTCGCCTGGCGGAGGCCCCCTCTTATGGGCTGCCCATCTCGTCCTACGCGCCCGAATCGAGCGCCGCCAAGGCTTACGCGTCGCTGGCGCGCGAAGTGTTAATTGGGGACGGTATCTCAATACCGGCCGAAAAGGAGTGACCCATGCCTCATAAATCGGGACTTGGTCGTGGACTGGAGGCCCTGATCCCCGGGGATGAAAACACTCCAGCGGCGGGTGGCGTTACCTACGTTCCGGTCAATTACATTTCTCCCAACCCGCGCCAGCCGCGCAGCAATATGGATTCGGATGAACTGGGAGAGTTGACCGCTTCGATACGTGAGCATGGCGTCTTGCAGCCATTGATCGTTACGCCGGTCGAAACGGGTGGCCAGTACATCTTGATCGTCGGTGAACGCCGCCTGGAAGCCGCCAAACTCGCCGGTCTTTCCAGCGTGCCTGTCATCGTACGCCAGGCCACTGACCAGCAGCGGTTGGAACTGGCCCTCATCGAGAATGTCCAGCGGGAAGACCTAAGTCCCTTGGAGGAGGCCGAGGCTTATAGGCAACTGTCCGAGGACTTCAGCCTCGCGCACGAAGATATCGCCCAGCGTGTCGGTATGAGCCGCGTGGCGGTCACCAACACTCTACGCCTGCTCAAGCTGCCGGATGCCGTGAAGAATGCGCTTATCGAGCAGCGCATCAGCGAAGGGCACGCCCGTGCCTTGCTCGCTTTGCCTACTCCGGAGGCGCAGGTGGCAGCCTTACACACGATCCTCTCGCTAGACCTCAATGTCCGCCAGACGGAAGAACTGGTGCGCAAATTGGCCGGCGAACGCTCACCCTCAGAGCCAAAGGCCACACCGCCGCCCGAAGTACGGGAACTGGAAGAACGCCTGCGCGCCAGCCTGGGGACAAAGGTCGCGCTGCGCGCCGGACGAAAAGGCGGAACGCTGACCATCTATTATTATTCTGACGAGGAATTGGACGCGCTGCTGGGGCGCTTGTTGAAAGAGTAAATGGAAATCCTTTACGCTATGTTGGCGGGCCTATTTTTGTGTTCTCCTGCTGATCGGCATGATTTGCAGCCTGTTGCCAGGATGGTTGACGGGGAAGAGATTTAGCATTAGGATAGATAAGACATGCACCCATTACCGCCGACGCCCGAAATCCCGGTGCCACGTATGGGTGAGTACTTGGTTCAGCAGGGCTACATCCGCACAGAGGCTCTGATCCAGTTCTCGCTTGCCCAGCGTGACGAAATGAGTTTGCCAACCACCCCATGAACCATGCTGAGCAGATCTGGCGATAGGATAAGTGAAAATGGCTCAACCACATCTGACACCTGAAGTTTTAGTGCCGCGCTTGGGAGAATACCTGGTTCAACGGGGGCGTGTTCGCGCCGAGGATCTAAAAAAGGCTCTAGCGCACCAGCATAAGAAGCAGGATAAGACCCAAAGCGGATTGCTGGGCGAGACATTGCTGGAATTAGGGTTGATTGATCGCCCAACCCTGGATCAGGCGATCACAGAACAAATCATCCAACTCCGCAATGCCTTGGAAGACGCCAATCGTTACCTGGAGCGCCGCGTCCAGGAACGCACCGCTGAACTGCAACTTGCCTTACGTAAACTTTCAGAACTCAACCAAATGAAGAATAATTTCGTTGCCAATATTTCACACGAACTACGCACACCACTGACCCATGTAAAAGGCTATGTTGAAATACTGGTGACCGATTCACTTGGTGCTTTGAACGAAGAACAGAAGAATGCGCTCCAGGTCAGTCAGCGCGCCATAACACAGCTTGAGGGTCTGATTGATAACCTGATCCTGTTTTCACAGGCTGCACGCGGCGAAATGACCTTGCACATGGCGCCCGTGAATCTCCATAACGTTGCCGCCAATATCATCAATTATTCCAATCCGAAGGCGCTCGACCGGAAAATCACTCTGCATGTAGAAATCAAGCCGAACCTGCCGGCTGTCAAGGCAGATGAGGAGAAAATAACCTGGGTCATCCTCCAGTTGATGGATAATGCGATCAAGTTCACGCCTGCCGGCGGGCGGGTGAGTCTCACCATCCTGCGCGAGGCCGATTCGCTTGTCAGCGTCTCGGTCACGGATACCGGCATCGGTATCCCCAAAGACCGCCTGCATGAATTATTTGAACCTTTCCATCAACTGGATGGTTCTTCCACGCGACGTTATGGCGGTACTGGTCTGGGGCTGGCGCTGGTGCGGCAGATCCTGGATGCGCATGGCTCCGTGATAGATGTTCGCTCCGAAGAAGGCAAAGGCTCGACCTTCAAGTTTACGCTCCTGGCAGCCAGAAGAGCTTCTTGATCCAAGGAGACAAACGCATGAACAAGAAAACGTTCAGCCACCTGCACGCGATCAACCAATCCGCCACTTTGGAAGATTGGAAGGCGGCGCTGGATGCGTTGATCCTGACCATGCGCAAGGAATTTGTCTTCGACAATCTGGTTGTCTATCTTACGGATGCACACAAGGGTATGCCGGAGGTGATATATGCACGCGCCGTTGGCCGAGGCAGAAAAGCAGAAGCAGATGCAGCCTGGGGTGAAAACATCGCCAATCAGGTCATCGCAGCCGGAAAGATCCTGCAAGATTCGCCGGCTGTCAGGGCTTCGAAAGACCGCGTTGCGATGCCTTACTTACTCGGCTTGCCGCTCTATATGTTTAGAGGCGCCGGCGCCATGATTTTCATCCGCTTTGGGGGGCCGGAATATACAACCGCCCAGATAAAAATGGCCGTACTGGCTGCCTGTCAAGTGTCACGTATTTTTGAATATCGTCTGCTGCGTGAGAATATTGCCCGACTGGAACAGGCCCGGCATCAGGCGCAATTGCAGGACGATTTTATGGCTACTGTTTCTCATGATCTGCATACCCCTCTCGGTTTTATCAAGGGCTATGCCACCTCATTGCTGCGTTCCGATACGACTTGGGACGCGGAAACCCAGCGTGAATTTCTAACCATTATTGACGAAGAAACCGATCATTTGATGGCGCTGGTTGATAAATTCCTCGATTCAGCCCGTTTACACAGCGGCATGATGAACATGGATTTTCAACCTGTACGTCTGGATTCGCTCATCCGCGACGTGGTTATGCGGTTTCAAGGGCGCGACACATCTTTGCAAGTGGATCTGGACTTGGAGACTTCACCTCCGATCCAGGCGGATACCATCCGGCTGGCGCAGGTTTTCGAGAATTTGTTCGATAATGCCTTGAAATACGCTCCCGATTCGAATATCGCCATTACTTTACGTAATCTGGACAATCATCTTACCGTCACATTCGCGGACCGTGGGCCGGGTATCGCTCCCGAGCATTTACCTTTCCTCTTCGAGCGCTTCTATCGTGTCCCGGCTCAGTCGGGTAAACGGGGCACAGGGCTGGGACTTTTCATTTGCCGGCAGATCGTCCAGGCTCATAACGGACAGATTTCGGTCGAAACCGCGCCTGGCAAAGGGACGGTTTTCCGCATTGATTTGCCGGTCCACCATCATTCAACGGTTTAACAAAACGACTTAACAATACGACTTTACAATATGGAGGTTGTCATGCCTACTAGCATCTTGGTCGTTGATGACGAACCCCGCTATCTTCGTTTGTTGGAGGCCAACCTGCTTATGGATGGCTATGAGGTCATCACGGCTCAAAATGGGAAAGAGGCCATCGAGATGTTTTCAGCCAATCAAGTGGATTTGATCGTGCTGGACGTGATGATGCCGCATATGGATGGTTTTTCAGTCTGTCAGAGCATCCGCCAATACTCTAACGTGCCGATCATCATCTTGACTGCCAAGGGGGAGGAACAAGATCGCGTCCACGGTCTGGATGTCGGTGCGGATGACTACCTGGTCAAGCCGTTCTCAATTATGGAATTGCTGGCGCGCGTGCGCGCCGTCCTGCGGCGTGCCCAGGTATCCACAACCGGGCAGGATCGTTATTTCACGCATGGCAATCTAAAGATTGATCTTGCCCAGGCCGAAGTCTGGCGCGGTGAACAGCCCATTTATCTTTCGGCGACGGAGTACCGCCTTCTGCTCCAATTCGCCCACAATATTGGAAAGATTCTCCCGGCTGAAGAACTCTTGGAGAACGTTTGGGGGGTGGAATATCGTTCGGATAAAGAAATCCTGTGGGTAACCATTGCCCGCCTGCGGCAGAAAGTGGAAGACGATCCGCACACGCCTAAACATATCGTCACCCGTTCTGGTCTAGGCTATCTGATGCCTCCGGTGGAAGGATAATGGCGCTTTTTTTAGCGCGATATCAACATCCTCCACCTGCCTCCTTTTTCTCCCATATCTGATACAAGCCTAACCGGCCTCCCTGTCCATCCGCATGGAACGTTGCGCGGATCCTGAACCCGCTGTCCGCAGCCAGGGCGTTCAACTCGGCCGCGTCGAAGTGGTGCACGTAACGCAGCCCGCGCCCGCCATGACGCCAGTCGAGCAGGTAATCGTTTCTGTCCACATCCGCGGCGGCCAGGCCGATTTGCCCCCAATCCTGGATGCGCTCCTGCAGGCGGAGACTGTTCAGGAATTGCCACTCCGAATGAATGAATTTGCCGCCCTCGCACAGCAAGGCGCGCACTTTGTGTAGAATACTCAGGCGCAAATCCAGGCCGGGAATATGATGCAGGACGGCGAAGGCGAAAACAAGGTCGAAGGAACGGGAAACAAGTAACGAGTCCCAATCGCCAGAAGTCAGGTCGGCTGGCAGGAATGTAGAGGGTAAACCTTGCAGTTGGCGTTCGGCTTCTTTCAGCAGCGGCCGGCTGAAGTCCAGGCCGATGTACGCAGCGTGATGACCATGACTGGCTAGCGCGCGCGCCAGTTCGCCGTTCCCGCAACCCAGGTCAAGAATGGCTTCGTCGCCTTGCAGGCCCCCTAAAACCCGGCGTACACCGGGCTGGATGCGGCCGCGCGTGGCCGAGAAATCGCGTCCGAAGGTCTGGTAGAATTGACGGTTGAGGTCGAGCAAGCGCGCGGCAGTCGCAGATTCCATATCCTGATTATAATAGTTACGTGCTTTTATGGTCAAAAAACAACACTGGCTCGAATCCCGTACCCTGACACCCGAGAAGCTGGCCCTGGCGCGCCAGGTGCTCGCTGACGTGCGCGCCGGGCGTCCGGTGGCCGAGGCCGTGCGCCGGCATCCGGTGAAGGGGGGACATATCAACAAGTCTACGCTGGTGGCGGCTTACAACCAACTGGTCGCAAGCGGCGACTGGCAGCCCGACCCGCATCTGCTGGCGCGCATCCGCCTCAAGCCGGTGCGCACGCTTTCGGGCGTGACCACCGTCACGGTGCTGACCAAGCCCTATCCCTGCCCAGGCCAGTGCATTTTCTGCCCGCAGGAAGCGCGTATGCCCAAGAGTTACTTCTCGGACGAGCCAGGGGCGATGCGCGCCGTGGAACACGATTTCGACCCGTATGCGCAGGTCAGATCGCGGCTGGAGGCGCTGGAGGCGGTGGGTCACCCGACCGACAAGATCGAGCTGCTCATCCTGGGCGGGACGTGGTCTTCCTATCGCCGCGACTATCAGGAATGGTTCGTACGCCGCTGCTTTGAGGCACTGAATGCCGAAGATTCTTACCCCAGAGTACGTACACTGTCCCAGTGTCCTTCCGGGAGAGCGCGCGGAGAAATAGGCGAAAACAACTCTGCTAACTCAGCGTTCGCTGCGGTGAAAAGCCTTGCAGAGATGCATGTAGATAACGAAACCGCCCCGCACCGCAACGTCGGCCTGGTGGTCGAGACCCGTCCGGACGAGATCACCCTGCACGAATTGGCCTGGTTCCGCCACCTGGGCGTGACCAAGGTGCAGATGGGCGCGCAGAGCCTGGACGACCACATCCTGGAAATCAACCAGCGCGGACACACCGTCGCCGAGACGCGGCGCGCCGTCGCATTGTCCCGCGCCGCCGGCTTCAAGATCGTCCTACATTGGATGCCCAACCTGCTGGGCGCCACGCTCGATTCGGATCGCGCCGACTTCCCTCGTTTATGGGAAGGTCTCTGCCCCGACGAGATCAAGATCTATCCCTGCCAGTTGCTGGAAAATGCCCCGCTCTTTGAATACTGGCAGCGCGGTGAATACCAGCCATACACGCAGGAAGAGTTGACAGCCCTGATCGCGGATGTCAAGCCGACCATCCCGCGCTACTGCCGCGTCAACCGCGTGATACGTGATATTCCATCCACACATGTCGTCGCCGGAAACAAGCGAACCAGCCTGCGCCAGGATGTTCACGCCGAAATGCGGCGGCGCGGGACGCGTTGTAACTGCATCCGCTGCCGCGAGGTGCGCGCCCAAGATGTAGAGACCGACTCGCTGAAGCTGGAGGATCTGTTCTACGCGGCAGACGGCGCCGAGGAGCATTTCCTATCATTTGTAACGCCAGAGGATAAGATCGCCGGTTTCTTGCGCCTGTCTTTGCCGGATCCAGATTCACCCTCCACGGACATGACCGACCTGGCAGAGGCGGCCATTATCCGCGAAGTACACATCTACGGCCAATCCCTGCTGGTGGGGGAAGAAGGCAACGGCGCAGCCCAGCACGCCGGTCTCGGCACGCGGCTGCTCAAAGAGGCAAAGAAGATTGCCGGAGAGCGCGGCTTCCGTCGCGTGGCGGTCATCGCCGCGGTCGGGACGCGAAAATATTATCTTGAGCGGGGATTTGAAAGAGGCGAGCTTTATCTTGTTAAGGCATTATCGGGTAAGTAATCCTTGCCCGACAATGCCATATCTTTGGTGTGGCTTTTGTTCCCATTCTGCCACAGCCTGGCGGATGGCGGCTTTGACCTCCGGGTCGGGGACGGCATCAATCCCCTCGAAACGCTCTACTCCAACCCAGACGATGGCTCCGCCTTGCGGCGATTCCTGCAAGCGCACGCCTCTGGCTGCCAACGGCGTGCCGGCCAGCCTGTTTTGCAGGATCTGGTCAATTTGCGCCACGATGCTGAACGGCGCTGTGAAAGGTTGTCCCTTACTTGGCTGTGTAGTTTTGGCTGAGACAGGCGGGACGACTGGCTGTTCCTGGCTCATCCGGGCAGGCGGAGAATCCAGATTAAACTCCAGCCAGGGACGCAAATCGAGCAGGATATTGACCAACCTGCGACGTTGTTCCGTTTGCAACCTCTCCTTGTCGTCAATTCTTTGGCCGTCCATTTCCAGGCGCACTTTACCCGCACTGCTGCGCCAGGCGCGCAAGACTTCAATCTCGCCACCGCTGGAGGAGATAGGTTCACTTTTTGGCAACCCGGCAGGCGGTTTTTCTTTTTTGGACCGTTTAAGGCTGGCCTCCAACAGGCCGATCAAATAACCGATGATCAACACAGACAGGAGCAAGCCAATTGTTATGGGAGTCCATTCCATAAGTCAATCTCCCTCGTCAATCTCCCTCGAGCGTCTGGCAGTTTGGACAGAAATGCGTCCCACGCTGGCCGAACATCAGCCGCTCGATCTTCGTCGCGCAGACCGGGCAGGGCTGCCCATCGCGCCCATAGACGCGCAAGTGATTCTGGAACTCGCCGCCGCGATAGACCCAGTCAATGCTGGTGCCATTGCTGCGGATACCCGCCTCGAGCACTTCCCGCACGGCGCGCCACAGACCTCCGGCCTGTTCGGCTGTGACCGAATCCGATCCCGCCAGTGGATGCAAACGCGCCATGTGCAAGGCTTCATCAGTATATATGTTGCCCAGTCCGGCGATGAAGCTCTGGTCAAGCAGCAGCGGTTTGAGCTGGCGGCGGCGAACGTGCAGGCGCTCATACAACATCTGCGGCGTAAAAGAGTCTTCCAGCGGTTCCGGGCCGAGCTTGCCCAACACCTCATCGGGATCAGCAGTCAGCCAGACGCGGCCAAACTTGCGCGAGTCGTTGAAGATGAGCGATTGTTCCCTCGCCCCCGACCCCTCTCCCTGAGGGAGAGGGGTGAGGGTCAATACCAGCACCCCCGACCCCTCTCCCTGAGGGAGAGGGGCAGGGGTGAGGGTCAATACCAGCCGGTCATGCTTCTCGGGTGTGTATGCGCCCTCTTTGACCAGCAGGTCGCCGCTCATGCGGAGATGGATGAGGAGGTTGAATGTTGAAAGTCGAAGGTTGAAGAATTTGGCTCGACGCGAGACGGATAGGATTTGCTGGCCTTCGACGCTTTTTTTGAACGCCGCCGGCGAAGGGGCGGCCAAGGTGCGCGTCCAGCGCAGGTCAGCAGAAAGGATCGTCTTGCCGACCAGCGCCGGGCGCAGAGTGCGGACGATGGTTTCGACTTCCGGGAGTTCGGGCATGTGCAATGGTTGCAAGTTGGAAAGTTGGAAAGTTGACCTTTCAACCTTCAAACCTTAAACTTGCTCCGACAGGTAGGTCTGGATGCCCATTTGCTTGATCTGGTCAAGTTGGGCTTCGATCCAGTCAATGTGGTCTTCTTCGTCCTTGAGGATGGACTCGAGCAATTCGCGTGTCCCATTGTCGCCGGTTTCAACTGCCAGGCGGACGGCGTCGTTATAGGCTTTGATGGCGCCTTCTTCAGCCGCCCAGTCGTTTTTGTGCTGGGTCTCGACATCCGCGCCGATGTTGATCGTGTTCAGGCTGCTGACGATCGGCCGCCCCTCCAGGAAGAGGATGTGGGCGATGTGCTTTTCGGCGTGCTTCATCTCGATGATGGCGCGCTTTTCGATGGCCTCATGCAGCTTATCATAGCCCCAGTTGGCGCACATCTCCGAGTGTACGATGTACTGGTTGATGGCCGTCAGTTCGTCGGCCAAAAGGAAATTGAGTTTCTCGATGATCTTTTCGTTGCCTTTCATGGGTTCCTCCTTGAAAAATTGACGTTTGAATGTTACAACGTTACAACGTTCGAACGTTATTCATTGAACATCTCGCCCACACTGCGGCCCTCGTGGGCGCGGCGGATAACCTCGCCCAGCAACGGCGCGACCGAAAGGACTGTCAACCGCTCGCCCAATAGAGCGCGCTTTTCGGGTGAGATGGGCACGGTATCGGTGGTGATATATCCGGTCACAGGCAGGGCGGCCAGGCGTTCAACGGCGTTAGCTGAGAAGACCGGATGGACAAAGACGACATACACTTGCCGTGCGCCACTTTCTTTAGCAAGCTTGACAGCCTGTACAATCGAACCGCCGGTATCAATCTCGTCATCCACCAGGATGACATCGCGGTGCCTCACATTGCCGATGATGGTCAGGGCTTCGGCCTTGGCATTGTTGGTCACGCGGCGTTTCTCGATGAAAGCAATCGGAGCATCAATATCGGAGGCGAAGTTGCGGCCTTTTTTGGCAAAGCCCAGGTCCACGGTCACTACGACCGGATCTTTCAAGTTGGGGCGGATGGCCTGGTTGACGTGATCAACAATGAGGTGGGAAGCGGTCAGTACGTCGCCGGGGATGGAGAAAAAGCCCTGCACCTGGCCGGCATGTGGGTCGA
The DNA here is from genome assembly GCA_020723995.1 of Chloroflexus sp. GTDB lineage: Bacteria > Chloroflexota > Anaerolineae > Anaerolineales > Villigracilaceae > CG2-30-58-95. Next base: position 50,279 of record DYHT01000007.1, on the reverse strand, counting down.
GGGTCACGTAGCGGTCCGCGCCGGCAACCTCGATCATGTCCGCCACCAGACGGGAAGTGATCGGGACGCGCGGTTGGTCCTTTTTATCCGAACGTCCATAACATAGGTACGGAACGACCGCGGTGATCCGGGCTGCCGAGTCCAGGCGCAAGGTCTGGAGCATGATTAGAAGTTCCATTAGATTCTGCTGGACAGGCGCGGAAGTGGTTTGGATGACATATACGTCCTGTCCGCGCACACTGGTGTGCAGTTTAACGAAGAGATTGTCGTTCGGGAAAAGGACGATATCCCGCTCGCAAAGCTTTTCGCCCAGGTATTCGGCAATCTTCTGGGCCAGGTCCGGGGAGGCTGTGCCGGCATACAATTTGATGCCGCCGTACATTTTGATTTCATGCGAATGGTGGTGCATAGCTATTTCATCCTACTTTGGGCGTCCCACTCTGAACACAGGACGCTCATCAAAAATACATCTTGATAACGACCGTTCTTATAAACGCCCTGCCGCATACACCCCTCGCGGGTAAACCCGGCCTTTTCGTAGGCGCGGATAGCCCTCTGATTTAGCTCGTAGACGCGCAGTCGAACACGTTCACCGTAAATCATGTCTGCCTCCCGTTGAGCAAAATTTTAACCGCCTCCCATGGCGAGAGTTGATGCTCGAAAACTTTACCCAGCACCTCGGCATAGTATGTCCCCTGGATACCGGCGCGGAACCGAGTCGCCAGCGTGTCCTGGATCAACATCTCCACCTCGCGCTCCAGGCGGGCGCGCTCGCGCCGCGACCAGTCTCCGCTTTGACGCAGGTACTCCCTGTGACGGGTGATGGCCTCTGCCAGTTCGCCGAAACCTGCCGACTGGATGGCAATGGTGCGCAGGATGGGGGGGATCCAAAGCGATTCAGACGACTGAGCGGGGGTATCCACAATTTCCATCTTACCGTGATGCTGGAATGCCCGCCGCACCGGATGCGCCAGTTCCAACATGCCGCGCAGGGCGCGTTCGGTGTTTTCCACTCCCGGCTGGTCGGCTTTGTTGATGACCAGGATATCGGCGATCTCCAAAATTCCGGCCTTGATGGCCTGGATGTCGTCCCCAAAACCGGGAGCCTCGACCACCAGGGTGGTATGCGCCAGGCGGGCGATATCCACCTCTGCCTGTCCCGCGCCGACCGTTTCGATGAAGATGATCTCGTAGCCGGCTGCGTCGAAGACTTGCGCCATGGCCGCCGTGGCAGGGGCCAGGCCGCCCAGTGAACCGCGCGAGGCCATCGAGCGGATGAATACATCCGGATCGCCGGACAGGTCGCGCATCCGTACCCGGTCGCCGAGCAACGCCCCGCCGGTAAACGGGCTGGTCGGGTCCACGGCCACGATGGCGACGCGTTGCGTCGTCTGCCTGCGGTAGTACAGCGCCAGTTGGTTGACGAGCGAGGACTTCCCGGTCCCCGGCGCGCCGGTCACGCCGATCAAGTGCGCCTGTCCTGTGTGGGGAAAGAGGCTATTGAGGGCGGCGCGGCCCTCGGCTGTGCCGTTCTCCACCTGGGTCAGCAGTCGGGAGAGCGCCAGTCGGTCGCCGGTGAGGATGGAGGAAGTGACAGTCATCGATTCAGCGAGTCATCGATTTAGCGAGTCAGCGAGTCAACGACGGCCTCACGCACATCGCGCACGATATCATCGGTAGACGTGCCAGGGCCGTAGATGCCGGCGACTCCCATTTGCTTCAGGGTTGGCACATCTTCGTCGGGGATGATGCCGCCCAGGAAGATTTTGACGCGCTCCTGACCATTGGCCTTGAGCAACTCGATTACACGCGGGACAAGCGCCATGTGTGCGCCGGAAAGGATGGAAATGCCCACTGCGTCCACGTCTTCTTGAAGAGCAGCTTCAGCGATCATCACCGGTGTCTGGCGCAAGCCGGTGTAGATGACTTCCATACCGGCATCCCGCAGGGCGCGGGCGACCACCTTGGCGCCGCGGTCGTGGCCATCCAAACCTGGTTTGGCAACTAAAACGCGGATTTTTCGTTCAGTCATGGTATCCTCAAATAGAAGAATCTTCAATTGCATTATACTATGGCTACTTGACCGATTGTGCGTGCGGATATAAAATCGTATGAAATTAACTGTAATGTAAACTCAAATGGGGTGTGGGTGTGCTATACTGGTAGCGTATAGGCGTAATATGCAGAGGGATACTGTTCCTGACTTGCGTGCTTACTGGCCAATTTGGGCTGATTTCCTGCGCCGCCGAGGATTAGAAAACCTGGCTGCCTGGGTGTTGGAGGCTGCCGGGCCGCTGACCCTGCTCGGCGCGCAGGCGTTGTACTTCGGAGAACCACTCCTGCGTCCGGCATTATCGAAAACCAAGATCAATGCACTGGCGCATCTGCTCGAAGATGGCGCAGAGACGCAAGCATTCACCGCGTTTTTGCGAGAGGAAGGTATTGCGTGAACTGGATCGGATTGGCTGGCTCAGGGTTCGTTATTCTCAGCGCAATCTTAATGGCAAGCCTGGCTTTCTTGCGCCGGAAGTCCACGCCAGTATTTCGAGAGATACCCGCTTTCGACCGGCTGCAGAAAGCCATCGGCCTGGCTGTGGAAGAAGGCAGCCGTCTGCATATCTCTTTGGGTCGAGCGGGGCTGACCACACCCCAGTGCGCGGCTGAATTGGCCGGCTTGGAAATGCTGCGCCGCGTTGCAGAACTGACTTCAGCCAGCGACCGGCCTCCGGTGGCGACCTCAGGCGACGGCGCGGTTGCCATTCTTTCCCAGGTTGCGCTTCAAGCCTCCGATCAAGCGGTTCTCTCCACCGGCTATGATGTGACTGCCGCGCGCCTGACCGGCCTGACGCCCTTCTCCTACGCGGCTGGGACACTGCCGGTGATGCACGATGAAGAAGTCTCGGCTAACCTCCTGATGGGGAATTTCGACATCGAGGTGGCTTTATTGACCGCTGCCGCCGACCGAAGCAGCCCTGCCGGGCGTGAAGGTAGTGTCAGCCTGGCCGCCAGCGATAACCTGCCGGCCCAGGCTATCATTTACGCCAGCGCGCAGGACCCACTGATTGGCGAGGAATTGTTCGCAGCCGGAGCTTACATCAAAGCCAGGCCTTTCCACTCGGCTAGCTTGATTGTTCAAGATATCCTGCGCTGGTTGGTCGTGATTGCCATCCTCGCCGGCGCCATACTTAAACTGGCAGGTTTGCTGTGAAGCTGAAGGGATTGTTCTCCACCGCCATTGCCATGGCAACCGGTCTCATCGTGCTGGTGGGTTACTTTATCGGGGCGCCTGTTCTGGTCAACCTGCGCATTACGATTCTAAATTGGGTAATTATCTTGGCTGCGGTTGCCGTTTTCATCGGCCTCTTCAATCTTTTGGCTGTCCATGCAGATAAGATCCGTAACAAGAAAAAGGGTGGATTTTTTAGTCTGATGCTGGTCCTTTTCATGCTCATCACGCTGCTGCTTGGCCTGTGGTTGCGACCAGATCACCCTGCGATGAGCTTGATCTTCAATGCGGTCCAGTTGCCAGTCGAGACCAGTCTGATGGCTATGTTGGTTGTCACGCTGACTTACGCCAGCATCCGCCTGCTGCATCGGCGCTATAATCTGTTTTCGGTGATTTTCCTGGCTACAGCTTTATTGATTTTACTGGGCAGCGCGCCGCTGCCCTTCATTGGCAGCGTACCGATCTTGAGTGACATGATCCGTCCGTTCATTGCCCAGGTACTGGCGGCGGCCGGGGCGCGCGGCATTTTGATCGGTGTTGCCCTGGGCGCCTTGACGACCGGTCTACGCGTCCTGTTTGGCGCTGAACGACCGTACGGGGGGAGCAACCCCCCATCGGGGGGTAAGTGATGGCCGAACTGCGTTGCCCGATGTGCGCCAAGCCCAATCCAGAGGAACTGGATGTCTGCAAGTTTTGCGGGGCGCGCCTGAAACCGCTGGTGGCCCTCTCACCCGATGACTTCGAGCCGATTCACCCCGGCGAACAGCCGGTAAAGAAACAAACAACCGAGTTTGAAAGGGTTATAGCCTCTTTCGGAGAGCAGGGATCAATCCAGCCTGGCGATGTACCTACCAAGAAGAATACCGCTGAACTGGAACGGGCGCTGCCCGCTTGGTTGCGGAATTTACGCGGCCAGGATGATGGAACTCCCCCTGCAGAACCTGCGAAACCGTTTGCGACCGAGAGCCGGCTGCCTGCACCCGAAACTGAGCCTGCCCCGCAGCCAGTCGAGGTAAAACTGCCAGATTGGCTGGCCGGTTTTGAATCCAGCTCCGAGGAGGACATCCCGGAGTGGCTTGCCGATATCCACGCAAAGCCCCAACCACAACCAGAAACTTCTGCCGAGGAAAAGCCCCACGCACAACCGGAAGGCGCTGACTGGTTGGGACGCTTGCGCCAGGGCGAGGCAGAAGCCCAAGCGCGGCCGACGAGCGAAGCGCCGCCCTTCCCGTCCGAAGCGAGCGCGGCCGTTTCTCTAGAAGGCTTGCCGGATTGGTTTTCTGACCTGAAAAGCGGATCTGCGCCTGCGCAGCCTGAAGCCGAGAAAAAGCCGGTTCCAGCGGCAGCCGAGCCGGCCTCCGCGCCGTCTGAGGACTTTCCTGACTGGATGCTGAAGTTGCAGGAGGAATCCAAAGCGCAGACGCACGAATTACCGCGCATTGATGTACCTTTTGAAGAATCTCCGGATTGGCTGGAAAAACTACAAGCCAGCGCCTTCTCTGAACCAGAGAGACCTGTTGCGCCAATTATCACGCCTGAGACTGCGCCTGAGAAACCCGCGCCAGAAGCTGCACCTTTTGGAGAATCTCCGGACTGGTTGGAAAAACTGCAAGCCAGCGCCTTCTCTGAGCTAGAGCGACCCAGCGCGACAACCCTCACGCCTGAGGCAGCGGCTCCGGCCGAAGAGATCCCCGCCTGGCTGGCTGCATTGAACGCCGATGCGGTTTCTGCTCAAGAAGAAAAAGCCGCTGCACAGGCTTTTACCGGCGCAGTGGAACCCCTGCCCGACTGGCTTACAGCCACAGATTTCGAGAAGGTCGCTCCCTTGGCTGAAGTTTCCCCGCCAACTGGCGCGCAAGAGCCGATGAGTATACCGGCAGAAGATAGCCGGGCAGGCTTCCCGATGGAAGTGCCGGATTGGCTATCCATGTTGGGGCCGGAAGAGGGTGAGCAGTCCGCGGCTGGCAAACCAACCGAGAGGGCGGAAACGCTCGAGCCGGGAGAACTGCCCTCCTGGGTGCAGGCCATGCGTCCGGTCGAGGCGGTGATGGCCGAGAGCGAGGTCCCGCAAGAGAATGCGGGAGAGGAGTCGGCTGCGGGTGGACCGCTGGCCGGTCTGAGTGGTGTACTTCCCCTGGGTCCGGGGCTGGGGCTGCTGCGTAAGCAGCCAGCATATTCCACCAAGCTGCATGTGACCGAGAGCCAGCAGCGTCACGCAGCCAGCCTGGAACGACTGGTTTCCACAGAAGGCGAACCCCGGCCGCTAAGGAGCCAGTCGCGGATGCCGTCGGCCCGCATCCTGCGCTGGGTCATTGCCCTGGTGTTGATCCTGGCAGCCAGCCTGCCAATCGTGACCGGCATTCATATTGTTCCTGGGAGTGTTTATCCAACCGAGCTAGGCCCCACCCGGGAACTGATCAACGGGATGGGAGCAAATTCGCCGGTTCTCATCGTCTTTGATTACGAACCGGCGCTCTCCGGTGAATTGGAGGCTGCGGCTGCGCCGGTGATTGATCACTTACTGTTTAGAGGACCTCGCCTGGCGATCATCTCCACCTCGCCGACCGGCCCGCTGCTGGCGGAACATTTCTTGATGACCACCCAGGCCGCGCACGGCTACCAGAGCGGTCTGGGATATGTCAATTTGGGCTACCTGGCCGGAGGGCCGGCAGGCGTGCTGGGTTTCGCTGAGAACCCACCTGTGACCGCAGCCTACAGCTTTGAGGGCGCTCCCGCCTGGCAGCCCCCGCCGCTCCAGGGCGTCCAGAATCTGAGCGATTTTGCCGCCCTCATCATTTTGACCGATAACGCTGACACCGGCCGCATCTGGATCGAACAGGCCGGCCCTTATCTGAAAGAGACACCAATGATCATGGTCATCTCTGCCCAGGCTGAGCCCATGATCCGGCCTTATTATGATTCGCAGCAGGTCAAGGGGCTGGTGACCGGTCTGGCGGGCGGGAAGGCTTACGAGCAGGCCAACGAGCAAGCTTTTCCAGGCCCTGGCCTGGCGCGGCGCTACTGGGATGCGTTCAGCGTCGGCCTGTTCCTGGCTGTGACGATGATCCTGATCGGCGGCCTGTGGAGCGCTGTCGCTGCCTGGCACACCCGCCGGAACATGCCTGAGGAAGGGGCTTAACGGATGCCTGCCTGGATTTCTTTAGACCTCATCACAGCCAGCGTGAGTTTTCTCTTGACACTGATGGTATTGAGCTACCTGGTGGGAGATAACCCGCTCTTCCGGTTGGCGATCCACATTTTTATCGGTGTGTCGGCTGGATACGCGGCTGCGATGGCCTGGCACCAGGTGTTATCGCCGAAGCTCGTCCAGCCCTTGCTTTCCGGTAATATGCTGGAGCGCAGCCTGATTCTAGTCCCGCTCCTGTTAGGAGTATTACTCCTGATGAAGCTCTCACCCCGCACGGCGCGGCTGGGCAACCCGGCAATGGCTTTCATGGTCGGCGCAGGCGCAGCGATAGCAGTGGGCGGCGCGGTGCTTGGTACGCTCTTCCCGCAGATCCTGGCTTCGATCAATCTCTTTGATCTCGAGACGGTCGGCAGCATTCCAGAACGCCTTTTTGAGGGCAGCATCATCCTGATCGGCACATTGACCACGCTGGCTTATTTCCACTTCAGCGCCAAAGCCACCCCAAGCGGCCCGCAGAGCGGCCGCCTGATTGACGTGTTGGGCGGCATCGGCCAGGTCTTCATCGCCATTACTTTTGGCGTTTTGTTTGCGGGTGCTTATGCCGCCGCCATGACCGCGCTGATCGAGCGTGTGTACTTTTTATTGAATTTCATCGCATCCTTTCTCTAAATGGCTATGCCTACCTCGCTGGTTGACATTGATTCCCTCCTGGCATTAGATGTCGGCGCCTCGACGACGCGCGCAATTCTCTTTGATGTGGTCGAGGGCTATTACCGTTTCATCGCCTCCGGTCAAGCCATGACCACCGCCAGTGCGCCGTTCAAAAATGTCGGCGAGGGCGTACACCAGGCGATCGAAAACCTGCAGACAGTCACCGGCCGCAAGTTCCTGGATGCCAATCTACGCCTGATCCTGCCTTCCCAGGAAAGCAGCGGCGTGGATGCCTTCGCGGCGACCATTTCTGCCGGGCCGCCCCTAAAGACGGCGGTTGTGGGGCTGCTGGTGGACGTTTCCTTCAAGAGCGCTCATCGGCTGGCGCGTACCATATATTCGCGCGTGGTGGATACTATCGGCATGAACGACCGGCGCAAGCCGGGGGAACAGATTGACAGCCTGCTGAAACTGCGCCCGGACCTCATCCTGATCGCCGGCGGCACGGATGGCGGCGCGACGCGCGCCATGCAGAAACTTCTCGAGACCATCGGCCTGGCCTGTTACCTGCTGCCGGCAGAAAATCGCCCGGCGGTGTTATTCGTTGGCAACCAAAATTTAGCCGTCGAGGTCAAAGCCTCGCTCCAATCGCTTACATCCTCCCTGACCATCGGCGCTAACCTGCGCCCGACGCTCGAAACCGAGGACCTCCTGCCCGCTCAACGCAGCTTAGCCGATCTCTACACTGCGATCCGCAGGAGCCAGATCGGCGGCGTGGAAGAACTCAATGCCTGGGCGGGCGGTAATCTCATGCCGACCGCCTATGCCCAGGGTCGCATCATCCGCTTCCTCAGCCAGGTCTACGATTCCCGCAAGGGCATTTTGGGGATTGACATTGGCGCCTCGGCCGCTACCGTGGCAGCCGCCTTCGGAGGCAAATTAACGCTGGGAGTCTATCCACAGTTCGGCCTGGGTGAAGGGCTGGCTGGTTTGCTGGGGTACACAAACATCGAAGATATCATCCGCTGGCTACCCCTGGATATCCCCTCCGGCGTGGTGCAAGACTACCTGCAACAGAAATCACTTTATCCGACCACCCTGCCGGCTACGACTGAGGACCTGGCGCTCGAGCAGGCGATTACCCGCCAGGCGCTTTACCTGGCCTTGAACGCGACGAGTAAAGACTTTTCCCATCAAACCCAATGGCTGGTGCCCGGTATGACCCCGTTTTTTGAGCCCATTCTGGCCGCAGGCAGCGCCATTACCAACGCGCCCACGCTGGGCCAGAGTCTGATGATCCTGTTGGATGCGATCCAGCCGGTGGGGGTCACTACGTTGATCCTGGATCAGAATAACCTGTTGCCGGCCCTGGGTGCGGCTGCCAATTTGAATTCTATCCTGCCTATCCAAGTGCTTGAATCGGGCGCCTTCCTCGGGCTGGCCAGCGTTGTCGCGCCGGTCATATCGGCTCAGCCCGGGACGCCCATTCTGCGCGTCCGGCTGGTCGATAAAAACGGCAACGAGACCCTGCTGGAGGTCAAGCAGGGTGCGTTGGAAGTGCTGCCCTTGCCCAGCGGCCAATCCGGACGATTGTTCCTCGAACCGCTACATCACGCCGACGTTGGCTTTGGGGTGGGACGCGGCGGCAATATGACCGTCAGCGGGACGGCGCTGGGTGTGGTCATTGACGCCCGCGGCCGGCCGCTGCGTTTCCCGGCCGACCACGGACAACGGCGCGAGTTGCTCAAGAAGTGGCTTTGGACGATTGAAGGCTAAAGATCCCATGCTTGCTCCCGTTGCCCATATCTTGCCTCTGACCACCCTGCGCCGCGAACGTCTCCTCCCCGTTCCTGGGAGGGTGGTTGTCCGCATGGGCCAGAAAATCACGCCCCTGGATGTCATTGCGGAAGCCAATTACGGAGGGGGACACACCTTGCTGGATGTAGCCTCCCAATTCGGGATTTCGGAGGACGCGGCGGACGATCTGATGCGCGTCAGGACTGGCGACCGCATCGAAGAGAACCAGGTTATCGCCACGCGCGGCGGGTTGTCGCGAAAAACCATGCGCGCGCCGCATAACGGGCACGTTGTGGCGGTGGGCGGTGGGCGCGTCTTGCTGGAAGTCGGCGATGGGACGTATGAATTGCGCGCCGGGATGCCCGGGACCATTACCCGCCTTATCCCTGAACGAGGCGCAGAGATCACGGTCAACGGCGCTCTTGTACAGGGCGTGTGGGGCAATGGCCGCGTAGATATCGGGCTGATGATGCCTTTGCTTTCTGCACCCGACGAGCCATTGGCCGCCAACCGAATAGACGTCATCCTGCGCGGTTCAATCGTATTGGCCGGCACCTGTAACGACGCGGCTGCCTTGCGGGCGGCCGGCGACTTGCCGGTGCGCGGCTTGATCTTGGGCAGTCTCTCTTCCACTTTGCTGCCGCTCGCCATGCAGGCGAGGTTCCCGTTGGTGGTGATTGACGGCTTCGGTAACCGGCCAATGAACAGTGCGGCGTATAAGCTTTTGATCACCAATGCCAAGCGCGAGGTGACGGCCAATGGAGAACCATTCAACCGCCACACCGGCGCAGCACCTGAAATCATTATTCCCCTGCCGGTTGCCCAACCACCGCCGATGCCCCATGAAGTGACAGCATTTACCCCTGGCCAGCAGGTACGTTTGGTACGGGCGCCTCACATGGGCGAAATTGGCACACTGGTGAGGCTGCTGCCAGGCCTGACCGCCATGCCCAGCGGGCTGCGCGCGGTGGCTGGCGAGGTACGCCTGGAGAGGAGCCGACAAGTCGCCGTTCCGCTGGTCAATCTGGAAGTGCTGGGATGATATAATTCACGCAAGGAGGACGCCATGTTAGGCCAAGACAATGATTCCAATCTCGACAATGATGCACTGCCTCCGCTAAAAGAGGAATCCAATAATCGTACCTTCCTGATCGCGGCCGGCATTCTGGCAGGCGTCGTGTTCCTGTCCATCGCCTGCATGGCTGCTTATGCACTGATCATCCTGCCCCGCCAAAAGGTTGCCACCGCCGCACAACAGGCGACCATCCAGGCGCAGAATGTGCAAGTGGCACAGGCGATGACCCAGACTGCCGACGCCTCGGCCTGGACTCCGACCGCCCTACCCAGCCCATTGGCGACGGCCACCAATACCCCCAGCCCCACGCGTAGCCCGACCCCGGTGCTGGCCGTTCTAAACTCGCCAACGGCGGTGATTGACCCATTGATAGCCACCAATGCCGCCCTCCAGACCCAGACGGCCCTGGCTCTCATTACTCCGACTGTCACCGCGACTGCGGCTATGCCTCAGACCGGTTTTGCCGACGAAGTGGGTCTGCCCGGCTTGGTCATTATGGCGGTTGCGTTGTTCGTGGTGATCCTCCTGGCGCGCCGCCTGCGGGCTGCACCAGCGAAATAAAAAAATAGAGAGGCCTGTGGCCTCTCTACTCCAGCAACCAAAAGCGTGAACGATCAGCCGTTCACGCTTTTTCGTTTTCGACCTCCTCCTCATTGCGCGGCCGCTGCACCAACGCCACACCAACCACCACGACGCTCATTCCGATCCACTGGAGCACTGTCAGCCGTTCTCCAAGCAGGAACCAGCCCATCAATGCCGTCAACAGCGGGGACAGGTTGAGCAGGATGTTCATCTCCAAAGCGGTCAGCACCTGGAGGGAATGGTTGTACATCACATAGCCCAGGGCGGTGTTGACTGCCGCCAGCCAGATCACCAGGCCCCAGGTCCCGGGCGAGGCGGGCGGCAGGCCCTCAATCAGTAAGGCGACCGGGAGCAGCAATCCACCGCCCAGAGCTAACGGGATGGCAGTCAGGGCCAGCGTGTCCACTTTCTGGCCGCGCGCCGCGTCACGCCCCAAGACGCCGAACGCCGTGAATGCAAGCAGACCAATGCACAGGATCGCCATCCCCAGCGGTTCACCTGGCTTTACCCCAATTGAGAAGAACATGATTGTACCAGTCAGTGTGACCAGGATGCCGGCCGACTGCATGCGATTAGGGATCTCGCGCAACCACAGGATGCCGCCGAAGAGGATGAGCAGCGTGATCAAGCCCATCATGAACGAGACTGTGATGGCCGGCAGATACCTCAACGACCAGAACATGGCCCCATTGCCGATGGTGTAGGCGCTCAAGCCGATAAGAAAAAGTTGCAGCCACACGCGGCGCGGAAGCGCATAGTTTCTGCCTCTGCGTAAAAGGAATGGCAGCAGTAACAAAAAGCCAATAAAATACCGCAGTCCACCGATGGTCAATGGGCCAAGGTCTTTGAGCGCCAACTTGACGATGATGAACGAAGAGGCCCAAATAATGTTGACGAAAACGGCCTCGAGGATGGCGAGGGGATAGGAGGGTTTTTTCTGCATCGGCATTCAATTGCGAAGAACGCGAAGATATTTTCGTAATACCACAAAATTTACCCTACTGTCATGCTGAGGCCGTTCTTTGGCCGAAGCATCTCCTTCCACTGCGCGGAGACCCTTCGGTCGCAAAGAACACTCTCTCAGAGTGACAAAGCGAGTTTTGCGGCCTGCGCGTCTATCGCTCCCGTTCTTCGCAAAGCACCCTGTGCGCAGCACCTACTTGGCGGGCTGGGGGTCGCGGTTCCTTATTAATTTCGCTTAAGTTACACTCGCGGCGACTTTTTCGCCGTAACCCATCAAGGCTTTGACCATTTTCATGTCGCGCCCTTCGGCGTAGACGCGCAAGACCGGTTCTGTGCCGGAAGGCCGGATGAGCAGCCAAGAATCATCAGCTAGGATGTATTTAACCCCATCCATGTTGCCGACCTCAACGATTTTCTGGCCGCCGATCTCAGCCGGTGCATGCCGGGTCAGGTACCCGCTTATCTCGGACTTGGCCACCGGGTGGTTCAGGCGCAGATCGGTGCGCTCGTAAAAAGTCGGGCCGACTTCTGCCAGCAGGTCCTCGACCAGCTCGTGCAGCGACTTGCGCGCCGCGGCAATCATCTCGACCAGCAGCAGGCCCATGATCGGCCCGTCGCCTTCGGGAATATGACCTTTGAACGAAATGCCGCCCGATTCCTCGCCACCGATGAGCACATCCTCTTTCAGCATGTGATCGGCGATGTGGTTGAAGCCGACCGGCGTCTCGTAGAGTTTCAGGCCGTAACGTTTACACAAGCGGTCAATCATGCGCGTGGTCGAGACGGTGCGCACCACCGCGCCGCTCCAACCGCGCTTTTCGACCAGGTAGCGCAGGGAAAGGGCCATGATCTTGTGCGGATCAACGAACACCCCGCGCCCATCCATGGCGCCGATGCGGTCGGCGTCTCCATCGGTGGCCAGGCCAAAGTCCCCTATGCCGGTGCTGATCGCGCCGGCTAGCGGGCCGAGATAGCGGGAGATCGGTTCGGGATGCGCGCCGCCGAAGCCCGGGTTCATCTCGCCGCGAATCTCGCTGATCTCGCAGCCGGTGCCTTGCAAGAAGGTCTTGATCACGCCGCGCCCGGAGCCGTACATTGAATCCACCACGAAGCGCTGCGGGTTCTCGGCGATGACATCGCAATTGATCAATTTATGCAGGTGTTCGAAGTAAGCCGTCAACGGGTTGAAGCGCTGGATCAGGCCGGATTGGCGCGCCTGATCGAAGTCCATCAGGTTCGGACCTCGGGCGCGTTCCTCGTTATCGTTGATGTAGATCTCCACCCGGCGGCACTGTTCAGGCAATGCCGAGCCCCCGTAAGCCGACTTGAGCTTCACGCCGTTGTAGCGCGGGGCGTTGTGCGAGGCGGTGATCATCACACCGGCGATGGCATTGAGATGCTGCACGGCGTAGGAAATAGCGGGGGTCGGCGCGTCGGATTGCGCCAGGTAGACGGTATAACCATTGGCGGCCAGGACGCGCGCCACTTCTCCGGCGTAGCGATCTGAGAGGAAACGCGTGTCGAAGCCGACCACCATCTTATGCAGGTCGGGCTTGCCGTCTCGCACCGGCGTGCCGCCGTTGCTCGCGGCACGAACGGTGTTCTTGCCGTTGCCGGTCTTGTCCCAATACTCGGAGGCGACTGCATCCGCGATGGCCTGGGTCAGCAGGCGCAGGTTGTTGAATGTGAAAGTATCTGAAATGACGGCTCGCCAGCCGTCCGTGCCGAAATGAATGGGCATGTGAAAGCTCCTAACACAGTTTTGTGGATTTCTTCGTGTACTTCGTGTTTAATTCTTCTATTGGCTAGGCGTCGCGGACGGTTGCCAGTCCGGTAGCGGGGTGGCGAAGACCAGCAATGATCGCATGACCCAACCCTCAACGCCATCCTTCATGCGCACGTGCACCCAGATCACGCCGTTATAGGTCTTAATTTCTGGCAGTACGATGATCAGTGTGTCGTTGGATAGTATTCTCAGGATGACGCCACCCGGCTCAGTGCGGATAAAGGCTCCGCCGCCTTCGGCAGAATAGATGCGCGCATAGACCGGCGTCGGCTGGGGCGTGATGGTCGGCGTGGGCGTGAGGCTGGCGGGGATCTGCAGCGTCGCTGTGGCGGTCGGGCCGGTGGGCGAGGGGGTAATCGTGATGGTCGGGGTTCGTGACGGCATAACCGTCGCAGCCTGAGCCAGGGTGGGAATGGAAACCGGCGTTTGGGTGGGCGCAGGAGATTGCGGCGGGACGAAGGTTCCCATGCTGGCCAGACCGATGACGACCACCAGGCTCAACATGAGGACGAGGATGCCCACAAGATAACCGATAAACGTGGAGGGATGAAAGCGCAGAACGGCCAGGACGATCACGCCCAGAAAGGTTGCCAGCGCCAGATGGACGAGAAAGACCAGCAAGCCATTCAACCAGGCATCCGCCAAACCGCTGCCAAGCACGAAGCCGGCCGCGCTCAGCGGCAGGAACAGTTCGTAACTCAGCATGACGCTGGGCAAGAAGGGCTTGTCTTCCGAGCGGACGAAGGAAACAACCAACAACACCGCGCCCAGCGCCAAGACGACCAGGTTCGGCCACCATAGATGGGAATATATTTCCACCTGTGAGAAAGGCAACGGCATCCAGATGCGCGCCGCCAGCCCGGCCAGCAGGCTGCTGCCAAAGACCAATAGTCCGCCGGTGAGCAGCCCACCCAGGGTTTGCAGGCAGAAGCGCGCCGAGCCGGTGACGGTCGCCAGCGCCAGGCCGACCCAAGGGGTCATCAGCGGTGCGATCAGGATGCCAAGCAGGAGCAGGCTGGGTGAATCCAGAATATATCCGGCGCCCAGGACGGCCCCGCACAGGAGGGAGAAGAGGAAGAATTCGAATGAAGGAAAGGCGCGCCGCGACAGGTTTTCCAGCAGGGCCGCGCGTTCGTCAGCGCTGGGCGTGACCAGGGAACGGCGCGCCCGCCTGCGGCGGGCAGGCGGCAGGTATATGGGTTCCTGCGGGGATGGATTTTCTTCGGTCAGGGTCATTTGCGTAAACTCGCGACTATCCGTAACGGCTTATCCAGCAATTCGAGGGACGTAAATGGCCTTTTGGGCAGCTTCGTTCCCGGGAGTCGCCCTGAGCCCGTCGAAGGATGCGACGCGCACCGCTTTCAGGTTGAGTTGCTCGTCAATGAGAGCTTGACGGCCGTGTGTATCGGCGGTCAACAGGTGGATCGTCAGGCGATCCCGCAGGGCGGAGATACGCTTTACCAGCCCGTCCAGCAATTCTCCGTCCACAGCCAGCGTGCCATTCACATCGGTGACGAGGTGATGCAGTTGCAGGTTGCCGCGTCCGGGAATGTCCAGCTCGATCATCAGGCCTATTATACAACAGGGGAGAGACTTACACCCCTCTTAGAATCTAGCTATTGACAACCGCACGACCTTGCATATAATCAACCCCAATATCCAAAAGACGTTGAAGAGGACGAGTACGCGCCGTACGACGGTTCAGAGAGCAGGCGGTTGGTGAAAATCCTGCCCGAGACGACAGCGCCGAATGGCCCTCGGAGTTGCCAGACCAAAGGGTCGAAGCCCGAGTAATCTGCGCCGGAACTGCCACCGTTATCTGGGCATCGTCACTTAGTCAAATAGTCTGATAGTCGCTTGGTCAAAAGACCAATTGACGAAGAGATTACGAGACTAGCTGATGAAAATGAGTGAGGCTGGCTTTATCCCCGTTGCATCATACGGGGATTTTTGGTTAATCGGTAATGCTATCTGCCATCCGCTATCCGCTAATCTCTCAACCCAAGGAGCAACCCATGTCTGACCAAACCCGCTTTACCCTGAACGAAACTGATCTGCCGCGCAATTGGTACAACGTGATGGCCGACAGCCCTGTCCCGCCCGCGCCGGTGCTGCACCCGGCCACATTCGAGCCGGTCACGCCGGATTTCCTCGCGGTGCTTTTTCCAATGGATTTGATCTTGCAAGAGGTCAGCACCGAGCGTTATATCGAAATCCCTGAGCCGGTGCGCGATATTTACAAGTTGTACCGCCCGACGCCGCTGGTGCGCGCCCGCCGCCTGGAGCAGATGCTTGGCACGCCCGCCCATATCTATTACAAGAATGAGTCTGTCTCCCCGGCCGGCAGTCACAAGCCCAACACGGCCATCGCCCAAGCCTTTTACAACAAGGCCGCCGGGACCAAGTCCCTGACCACTGAGACTGGCGCGGGACAGTGGGGTTCAGCGCTGGCGCTGGCCTGCAATTTCTTCGGCCTCGACCTGGAAGTGTACATGGTGCGTGTCTCGTATGACCAGAAGCCCTACCGCCGCATCATGATGGAAACCTACGGGGCGCAGGTGTTCGCCAGCCCGACAGATAGAACCAACTACGGGCGCTCGGTGCAGGCCAAAAGTCCCGCAAGCCCCGGCTCGCTGGGCATTGCCATCTCGGAGGCGGTGGAAGTTGCCGCGACCTCAGATGGGGCCAAGAAGTACAGTCTCGGCTCGGTGCTCAACCATGTCCTGATGCACCAGACGGTGGTCGGCGAGGAAGCCCTCAAGCAGATGGACCTGGCGGGCGAGTACCCGCAGGTGGTCATCGGCTGCGTGGGCGGCGGGTCGAACTTCGCCGGTCTCGCCTACCCATTTCTGCGTCAAAACCTGAAGGATGGGCAGCGCACGCGCCTGGTGGCCGTCGAGCCGACCGCCACACCCTCCCTGACCAAGGGCGTGTATACATTCGACTACGGTGATACGGCCAAGATGGCGCCCATCGTCAAAATGCACACGCTGGGACACTCCTTCGTGCCGCCGTCCATCCACGCGGGGGGATTGCGCTACCACGGTATGGCTCCCAGCCTATCTGCTTTTTACGATGCCGGTCTCATCGAAGCAATCGCCGTGCCGCAACTGGCGACCTTCGAAGCCGCACTGACATTCGCGCGGGCCGAGGGCATCATCCCGGCTCCCGAGTCGGCGCACGCCATCCGGGTCACCATTGACGAGGCGCTGGACGCAAAAGCCAAGGGTGAGAAGCGCGTGATTCTATTCAACTTGTCCGGCCACGGTCACTTCGATCTGACGGCCTTCCAGGCTTACCTGCGC
The DNA here is from genome assembly GCA_020723995.1 of Chloroflexus sp. Classification (GTDB taxonomy): domain Bacteria; phylum Chloroflexota; class Anaerolineae; order Anaerolineales; family Villigracilaceae; genus CG2-30-58-95. The sequence continues at coordinate 33,746 of DYHT01000007.1, read as the reverse complement.
GGGCAATTGGAGGATTACGAGTATCCGGCCGAGGCGGTGCAGGCGGCCATACAGGAACTGCCCAAAGTGGCGGTGGAGGCGTAAAGGAATTCTGCATCGAATGGCACGAATTGCACGAAAAAGGCCGCAGGTCTCTCCAAATGTTTTGGAGGCCTGCGGCCGCGTTTGTGTCAGGGTCTCTGACCCCGGCACAGCAAAGGCGCAGAGTCGAACTTTTACAAACCGAGTATCGTACACAGAGCCTTTGCTATCTCGTCCATACGGATTTTACCCTACATCCACCGCATCGTCTCTCTAGAAAAGCCAATATCCCAGCGCCACCGCCGCCAAAGTGACGGTGATATTATCCACATCCTTCAACGGCAGGGATTCGACCAACGTCCCAGCCAGGGCAATCAAGGTGATCGGGGCGAGGCTGCCTGCCAATGGTCCGCGCAAGATACCCGCCAGCATGAACATGCCCAAAATAAAAGCCGCCAGAATCCATCCGCCGAGAAACATGCCCAGCGATCCGGCCCAGGATTTATTCTTGTTCCATGGCAGTTTTGGAGATTCCAGCCCGCGCCCCAGGATGTCGGCCAAGCCGTCGCCGCCGCACATCAGCATCAGGGCGGTCATGCCGATGGGGGAATCCTTCCAATACAAAATGGTCAGCACGACAAAGACGATGCCGTAAAAGAGCGGCCCGCGCAGGATCTCGCGCCGGTCGCCGCTGCGGGACATGGCCTTGACCGAGGCTTCGTCTTTGATTACGCCCAGACCGATCAGCGCGAACTGGACGGTAATCACAAACGGCACCAGCGCCGCCAGCCAGCGCGCCTCGGACGTATCTTTGAAGAGCAGCCAGCAGAGCACAAACAATGGCCCGGTGCCAATATGGATGATCTTGCGGCTCAGGCGCGATTCAATCCAGCCACGCTGGGCAGCGCAGTCCATCAGCCGCAGCCAGGCCAGGGACAGGGTGAAAGTGATAACCAAGGCAAGGAAGTTGTTCATTGTCAACTCCAATGGAAAGCTGCAATTTGCCCATCTGCCATTATCTATTCCACGAACTGTCCGCCGGTAATCTGTCTGTCTTTCAGGCGACGACTTGAGTCGAAGGTCAGGCTCACTTCAATTTGCTGGTAGCAGCGCCCGGTGCCCAGCATCACCTTGCGGCAGAAGTAGCCGGTCACAATGCCATTCGCGTTGCATGTTTCGCTCAGTTCATTGTTCAGGTTGACACCGGCATTAATCACCTCGCCGCAGCGCCTGCATTTGACCATCAGCGGGTAGAAGTTGAATCTCGCCGCAGGTGTGACAGAACCACCCATTAGTTTTTTGAGAAAACCCATGTGATACTCCTTCCAGCCGAATACGGTCAGCCGTCTTTGCCTCAGCCGCGCAAGATCGTTTCTAAGTCATCCAGTTCTTCCTGCGCAAAGGACAGATTGTTCAGCGCAGCCAGATTATCTTCCAACTGCCCGGCGCTGCTCGCTCCGACCAGCGCCGAGGTGACTTGCGGCTTGCGCAGCACCCAGGCCAGCGCCATCTGCGCCAATTTTTGTCCACGCCGTTGCGCAATCTCATTCAGTTTGCGGACTTTATCAATGCTGGCGTTGACAGCCTCCGCCGTCAGCCAGACGCGCTCGGTCTTGCTGGCACGCGCACCCGGCGGTATACCGTGCAAATAGCGGTCGGTCAGCAGACCCTGGGCCAGCGGCGAAAAGACGATGCAGCCGATGCCTTCCTCTTCCAGCACATCCAGCAGGCTGTCTTCCACCAAGCGGTCGAACATATTGTACGCCGGCTGGTGGATCAGGCAGGGCGTACCGAGTTCCCGCAAAATGCGGGCTGCTGCGCGCGTCTGCTCCGGCGAGTAGGACGAGATGCCCGCGTAGAGCGCCTTGCCCTGCCGCACGGCCGCCTCCAGCGCGCCCATCGTCTCCTCGAAAGGCGTCTCCGGGTCGGGACGATGGCTGTAAAAAATATCCACGTATTCCAGACCCATGCGTTTGAGCGACTGGTCCAGGCTGGCGAGCAGGTACTTGCGCGAGCCAAATTCGCCGTAAGGCCCCGGCCACATGTCCCAACCGGCTTTTGTGGAGATGACCAGTTCGTCGCGGTAAGGCTGGAAGTCTTTTTTGAGCAGTTGGCCGAAGGTCTCCTCGGCCGAGCTGGGCGGCGGGCCATAATTATTGGCCAGGTCGAAATGCGTCACGCCCAGATCGAAGGCGCAGCGGGCGATGGCGCGTGCATTCTCGAAACTGTCCACGCCGCCAAAGTTGTACCACCAGCCAAGCGAGATGACCGGTAGTTTCAGTCCGCTGCGCCCAAGGCGGTTGTAGCGCATGGTGTCGTAACGAGTTTCAGATGCAAAGTACATAGTTCCTCCGATATTACTGTTCTTTTCATTTTACCATTTTTCAAAACCCATGCTTCAGGAGCACAAGAAAATATTGGTTGACGATTCCGCCGCCGTCTGATAAAATCACTCCCGATTAGTGTGGGCAGCTTCGTGCCGCCGCACACCATACCGCTGGCATGAGCCCAGCAGTGCACCAAGCCCCCATCGTCTAGCGGCCCAGGACGGAGCCCTCTCAAGGCTCAAACAGCGGTTCGAGTCCGCTTGGGGGCACACGGACCCACCGATCCAGGCGGGTCTGGAAAAGTCGCCAGTTGGCGACTTTTTTGCATTAAGGCGCATTTCTAATCAAACGCTAATTAAAAACCTCTCAAACCTATCTGTATTCTTGTGATTTATTGCGCTATAAGTGAGGCCAGATAGCCTGGTAAAGAGCCTCCTTGATGCACATTCTTTGTCTTGGCCTCAATCACACCACCACCCCCATCAGCCTGCGCGAACGGCTGGTCTTCAACGAAGACGCGGTCCGCGCCGCGCTGGCTCGTCTCGGCTGCGGTGGCTATGACGCCGCTACTGAGATGGTCATCCTTTCCACCTGCAACCGCATCGAGATTTACGCCGCCTCCGCCCGCAAGTCATTTGCGGAATTGGAGGCATTTTTATCGGATACGCGCGGCGTACCTGTGGACGAGTTCCGCCCGCACCTGTACCGCCATGCCGACGCGGATGCCGTCCACCATCTGCTGAACGTCGCCGCCGGGCTGGATTCGCTCGTGCTGGGCGAGTCGCAGATTCTGGGACAGGTGACGAAAGCGCTCGAACTGGCGCGCGGACAAAACACGGTCGGCCCGCTGCTCTCGCGCCTGTTTCAGCGTGCCATCCACGCCGGCAAGCGCGCCCGCACCGAGACAGCCATCAGCCGCAATCCGGCCTCGGTCTCCTCGCTGGCGGCCAGCCTTTGCGAACGCGCCGTCAGCGACATAAGCACGGCGCAAATCGTCGTGCTGGGCGCAGGCGAAATGGCAGAACTGGCTGTTGAAGCGCTGCGCAAACGCGGGGTCAAAAAAGTGCTGGTCGTCAACCGCACGTTGGAACGCGCCCGCCCGCTGGCCGAACGCTGGGGCGCAGGCATCACCACATTTGAAAATCTTGAATCCACTCTGGCGCGCGCCGATATTCTGATTGCATCCACCGGCGCGCCGCACACGCTCATCCACCCGGAGATGGTAACCGACGCCATGCGCGCCCGCCCCGACCGCCCCCTGACGTTGATTGACATCGCCGTGCCACGCGACATTGAACCCGCGGTGGCCGCGATTCCCGGCGTCAGGCTCCATGATATTGACCACTTGAATGCACAGTTGGAACACTCGCTCGAAGTGCGCCGTCGCGAAGTGCCGCGTGTACAGGCGATTTTAGCCGAGGAAGAAGTTAGGTTTTTAGATTTTCTCAAGTCGCTCGATATGCTCCCGCTCATCACTGACCTGCGCCAGCAGGCCGAGGCCATTCGCCAGGCCGAACTTAAAAAGACTCTGCTTCGCCTGCCTCACCTGACCGAGGCCGAGCGCGCCCGCATCGAGGTGCTCACCGAGGCGCTGGTCAAGAAACTGCTCGACAGCCCCACCCACCGCCTGCGTGCCGAAGCCGCCTGTCCGCACGCGCCCGAATATGCTGCCGTCGCCCGCACGCTGTTTGGACTGGAAGGCGAAAGCGGGCTGTGCGGTTTTTCGGGCGATGCCTGTCCCATCTCAACCGTCGCAAACTAACGACCAACTGACCATGAGACTAACGACCATGCGACTAATCTTCGCCACCCGCCCATCCGCCCTCGCCCGCTGGCAGACCCGCTGGGTCATTTCCGCCCTCCAAGCCACCCATCCCGGCCTGGTTTGCGAGGAAAAAGTCATCACTACCCAGGGCGACAAAATTCTCGACAAACCACTGCCCGAAATCGGCGGCAAAGGACTGTTCACACAGGAACTCGAAAGTGAACTGCTCTCCGGCGCGGTGCATTGCGCCGTGCATTCGCTCAAGGATTTGCCGGTCGAGAATCCCGCCGGACTGACCCTCGGTTGCATCCCTGCCCGCGCCGAAATGCGCGATGCGCTAGTTTCCGCCAGGGGTTATACGCTCGCCACGCTGCCCGCCGGCGCGCGCGTCGGGACCTCCAGCCTGCGCCGCGCGGCCCAGATTTTGGCTGCCCGCCCGGACGTGACCACCGCCTCCCTGCGCGGCAATGTGGATACCCGCCTGCGCAAGGCGCTCGACGGCCAGTACGATGCCATCATCCTTGCCGGAGCCGGCCTTACCCGTTTAGGACTGGATAAACACGTTACGGAATGGCTGCCGCTGGAGGTGATGCTGCCCGCCCCCGGACAGGGCGCGCTGGCCGTGCAGTGCTGCGCCAATGACCAGCCGACCCTGAGCCTGCTCGCCGCGCTGGAAGACAATTCCACGCGCAAGGCAGTCACTGCTGAACGTGCCTTCCTGGCCGGACTCGGCGGAGGCTGCTCGCTGCCGGTCGCGGCGTATGGGCAGTCATCAGTGATCCGTGACCAGTTCTCAGTGGCATTGACAGGTCTTGTCATTCCCACTGACGGCAGAACAGTAATCCGAGTTACTGGCAAAGGCACCGACCCGCTCGAACTCGGCGCTCGGCTCGCCGCCGAAGCCCTTGCCCGCGGCGCAGCCGATATTCTCTCGGTAGAACGTGCCAACGTGTAACGTGCCAACGATGAAACGCATTTTAATAACCCGCCCCCGCGCCCAGGCTGAACCATTTGCTGCTGGATTGAAAGCCGCCGGTTTCGAGCCGGTAATCTTCCCGGTCATCGAAATCCGCCCGATGTACGACAATACCGCCCTCGACCGCGCCCTGCACAAACTAGCCTGCTACGACTGGGCGGTGTTCACATCGGTCAACGGGGTGGAGGCGGTCTGGGAGCATATGAACAGGCTGTGGATAGAACGAGTCCCGGAGAAAGTTCAGGTGGCGGCTATCGGTTCGAAAACAGCGGAAGCGCTCAAGGCGCACGGAATCATCCCATCCTTTATCCCTGATGAATATATTGCCGAAGCCATCCTGCCCGGCCTCGGCGACCTGCGCGGACGCTGGGTGCTGCTCCCACGCGCTGAAATCGCCCGCAAAGCGCTGCCCGAAGCGATTGCCAAAGCCGGCGGTGTGGCGCACGAGATTGCCGTCTATCACACTCTGCCGGCCGAACCTGAACCGGCTGGCCTGGCCGCCCTCCGCTCCGGCGTGGATGTGGTCACGCTGACCAGCCCTTCGACTGTCCACAACTTTGTCGAAATCGTCCGCCAGCATGGGCTTGACCCGTTGCGCTTGCCCGGCAATCCGCTTTTCGCCTGCATCGGGCCAATTACCGCACAGGCGGCGCGTGAGGAAGGGTTGAACAATCTTGTAATGGCGAAAGAATACACAACCGAAGGGCTTATTCAGATCATCGGTAGATTGGTAAATCAGTAAATCGGTTGGAGGCTTTATGGCGCTGCTCGAACTCAACAAACAGGAATTAATCACGGGTCACTCATCACTCGTCACTCGTCCTAGACGTTTGCGCGCCACCCCCGCCCTACGCGCGATGGTGCGTGAGACCGAACTCAACGCGCGCGATTTCATTTGCCCGCTGTTTGTGCGGCACGGCTCGGGACGGACGGAAATCTGCTCGATGCCAGGCGTTTTCCAGTTGTCGGTGGATGAGGCGGTACGCGAAGCGGAAGCCGCCGCAGTGTTGGAAATCCCGTCGGTGATTTTGTTCGGCATCCCGGCGGAGAAAGATCCGGTGGGGCTGGAGAATTTTGCTCATGATGGAATCGTTCAACAGGCAATCCGCGCGATTAAACGGGAGATCCCTGAAATGGTGGTGGTGACGGATGTGTGCCTGTGCGAATATACCGATCACGGCCACTGCGGCATTCTCAATACCCGGACTCCAACGTCTTCCCGGAGTCCAACGTCTCCTGACGTTGGCATTTACAGCGCGCCAAAGTCTGGAGACTTCGGACTCCGGCACGCGCATCTACCCGAAGGCTACGTACTCAACGACCCGACGCTTGATATTCTCGGCAAGGTGGCGGTCTCGCACGCCGAGTGCGGCGCGGATATCGTCGCGCCGAGCAGCATGATGGACGGGATGGTTGCCGCCATCCGTGATGCGCTGGACGAGAAGGGTTTCGAGAACACGCCGATTCTCTCATATGCGGTCAAATATGCCTCGACCTTCTACGGCCCGTTCCGCGAAGCAGCCGAAGGCGCGCCGAAGTTCGGCGATAGAAAATCTCATCAAATGGATCCCGCCAATGTGCGCGAAGCCCTGCGCGAAGCCGCGCTGGACGTTTCCGAAGGCGCGGACATGTTGATGGTCAAGCCCGCCCTGGCCTATCTGGATGTCATCCGCCGCGTCAAGGACGCCTTCCCCGAATTGCCGCTGGCGGCCTACAACGTCAGTGGCGAGTATGCGATGATCAAAGCCGCCGCCGCGAACGGCTGGATTGACGAAGCCAAAGTGACGCTCGAAACGCTGACCGGCATGAAGCGCGCCGGCGCCGACCTGATTTTGACCTATCACGCCAAAGATGCCGCTGGCTGGTTGAAATAATTTACTGGAGAATGTATTGACGACTGTACCCCCCGCTCTTTCCGAACGCGCCGCCGCCGAACGCTCCCTGCACAACGAGCGCATGGTGGTTGCCGACTTCAACTTGTCGCCCTTTACCATCGCCTGGGAAGTAACGCGCGCCTGCGCCTTTGCCTGCGTCCACTGCCGCGCCGACGCCCAGCACACCCGCGACCCGCGCGAACTGAACACCACCGAGGCCAAAGGCCTGATTGACCGCCTGGCTGATTTCGGCAGCCCCATTCTCATCTTAACCGGCGGCGACCCGATGATGCGCCGCGACCTATTCGACCTCATCGCCTACGCCACCGAAAAAGGCCTACGCTGCTCGCTGACACCCACTGCCACCACCCTGCCGACCGTTGAACGCCTCGAACAGGCCCGCCAGGCCGGTATCCGCCGCATCGCGCTCTCGCTGGATGCGCCCACCGCCGAGGCGCACGATGCCTTTCGCCAAGTACCCGGCTCGTGGGAGCGGACGATGACCATCCTGCGCAACGCCAGCGACGCCGGTCTGAGCGCGCAAGTCAACACCACCGTCTCGGTCTATAACATTCTGTTGCTGCCAGAGATGGTGCCGTTCATCCAGGAAGTCGGCGCGGTGCAGTGGTCGGTCTTCTTTCTCGTCCCGACCGGACGCGCCCAGGCCAAATGGATGATTACTCCGGAGGAACACGAATCCGTCTTTAACTGGCTGTATGACCTCTCGCAATCCGTCCCCTTCGACATCAAGGCCACCGCCGCGCCGATGTACAGGCGCGTGGCGATTGAGCGCAAACGCGCCGAAGCGGGCGACAAGCCGGTCACCTTCCAGGGCGCAGGGTTCCAGTACGCCGACGGTCTCAACCGTCCGACCAAGGGCGTCAATGATGGCAATGGATTCCTGTTCATTTCGCATGTCGGCGACATTCAGCCTTCCGGGTTCCTGCCCATAACGGCGGGCAATGTCCGCACCGACGACATAGTTGAGATCTACCGCCACGCGAAACTGTTCACCGACTTGCGCGATTACTCCAAACTCAAGGGCGTGTGCGGCAAATGCCAATACAAGGATGTGTGCGGCGGTCAGCGCGGGCGCGCCTACGGGCTGACTGGCGGCTATCTTGAAAGCGATCCGGCGTGTGTGCTGGTATCGAAACAATAAGAGCGCATTTCTGCGCTCCTATTTCATGAGCGAAATGCCCAGGTCTTTACAAATTTTACGCGCCAACTGGTCAACAATTTCGTTATGGCGCGGCACAGTGGATGTTCTGCCCGTTTCTGGGTTCCAGTAAACACTATGCCGGCCGCCTTCCCGTAAAAAGCGGCAGCCGTTCTTTTCCAGATAGCGAATGAGCTCTCGCCGTTTCATCGGGCTAGACCATCAAAGGCTCACGGATAATCTCATGTCCTTCAATTTGTTGCAAGAGCAATTCACGATTGGCTTCAATAATCAATTGCACTGCTTCGCGCAGGTTTTCACGCGCTTCATCCAGCGTTTGCCCTTGCGTATTTGCGCCAGGCAGTTCCTCAACATAACCAAGCCACCAATCGCCAGCTTTTTCAAAAATCGCTGTGAGTTTCATGGCAACCTCCATTTCATAAATTATAGCATGGTAGCCTTATGACCCAATCTACAGATTCCCGTTTCCTCTCCGCCTGCCACCGTCAGCCTGTTGACGCCACCCCAGTCTGGTTCATGCGTCAGGCCGGACGCTACATGGCCGAATACCGCGTCATCCGCGAGAAGTATTCATTGCTAGAAATCTGCTACCACCCCGAACTCGCTGCCGAAGTGACCCTTCAGCCTGTGCACGCCCTGGGCGTGGATGCCGCCATCCTGTTCGCGGATATTCTCCTGCCCGCCATTCCGCTCGGCCTGAGGTTGGAATTTGCCAAAGGCGAAGGGCCGCTCATCGGCAAGCCCGTCCGCACACTGGCGGATGTAAACAATCTGCGTCCCGTTGACCCCGAAACCGACCTCGTCTACGTGCTGGACGCCATCCGCATCCTGCGCGAAAACCTGGGCGGGATTCCGCTCATCGGCTTTTGCGGCGCGCCGTTCACAGTCGCATCGTACATCGTCGAAGGCGGCTCATCGCGCGAGTTCCTGAAAACCAAGACGATGATGTACTCCGACCCGCAGACCTGGCACGCGCTGATGGACAAACTCTCCGGCGTGCTGACCGACTACCTGCTAGCGCAGATCCGCGCCGGGGCGCAGGCAGTGCAGGTCTTTGACTCGTGGGTCGGCGCGCTCAGCCCCGCCGATTACGAGACCTTCGTCCTACCCTACTCGCAGCGCCTGCTCAAAGCCGCGCAAGCAGAGGGCGTGCCGGTCATCCACTTCGGCACGAATACGACCACCTTGCTGCCGTTGATGAAACAGGCTGGCGGCGACGTGCTTGGCCTCGACTGGCGCATCCCGCTCGATGACGGCTGGAAACTTGTCGGGCACGATGTCGCCATCCAGGGCAACCTCGACCCGGTCACCCTATTTGCCTCGCTACCCGAGATTAAAAAGCGCGTCACCGACATTTTGCGCCGCGCTGAAGGACGCCCCGGTCACATTTTCAACCTGGGGCATGGCATTCTCCAGAACACGCCGGTTGAGAACGTGAAAGCCGTTGTGGAGATGGTGCATGAGTACGGGGTAGGCAAGTAGACAGGTAAACAAGTAGACAAGTAGACAAATACCTGTTTAACTGTTTCCTTGTCTACCTGATGATGTGGAGCATGATGGAACTTAACTTCACTGGCCTCACCGCCGCCCTCGCTACATTCCTCGGCGTCTGGCTCGGACACGTCGCCGTGCGCAAGGTCGAATTCGTATCGCCGACCATCTGGTTACCGACCAGTATCTTTACTCTGTTCGGCATCGGGTTGGAAATTCTATCGCTGAGGAGCACCAACGCGCAACTATCAGCAGCCTTTGGAATCCTTGGCATCACCATGCTGTGGGATGCGCTGGAGTTCACCCGCCAGCAGCGCCGCATCAAGAAGGGACACGCCCCCGCCAACCCGAACAACCCGCGCCACGCGCGCATCATGGCTGAACATTCTTCCGCAACCACGCTCGACCTGCTCAAGCGCGACCCGGTTGGCCGTCCTGTTTTGCAGGATGAGGCCATCCGGCTCATAAAAAAACATTCGTGAAAATTCGTGTTCATTCGTGGCTAAAACTATGAACTGGTTCGGACTACTTCTTGCCATTGTTACCCTCTTCATCATCGGCTCCGGCTTTGTCTGGGTCATTCGCGGCGAACGATACTTCGGTCATCCCTGGTGGCCTTACCTCATGGGGCTTGGCTTTCTGCTCGTTCTCAGTTCGCTGTTCCTCGCCAGCAATTGGGCATCTGCCCTGCTTGGCGTCTTTGGCGCATCCATCATCTGGGGCTCCACCGAACTCAAAGAACAGGCCATCCGCGCCGAACTTGGCTGGTATCCATCCCGCGCGAAGAAAGTGCAACTGCCGTTTGCGGACATTATCAAGAAGTGGAAAGCACCACATCTTTAACAGAATGGTCAAATAGTCCGATAGTCTAATTGTCAGTCACTGGTCTAACTGACTATCACCTATGAGACAATCCGACGAATGACTATTCGACAAAAGACTATTCGACTACGGACTAACTGACTATGAGACTAATCGTTATCGGCGGCGGCATTGCCGGGCTCTACTCCGCCTACTACACTCAGAAAAAAACCGCAGCAGCCGGCCAGACTATCCACTTGACCATCCTCGAATCCGACTCGCGCTGGGGCGGCAAAATCGCCACCGACCGCGTCACTTTTGACGATGGTCAGTTCATCATCGAAGGCGGCCCCGACACCTTCCTTGCCACCAAACCCTACGCCGCCGCACTGTGCAAAGAACTCGGCATTGGCGAACGGCTGCACGGCACCAACCCGCACCAGAAAAACACCTACGTCCTGCACCGCAGCCGCCTGCTGCCCCTGCCCGACGGGCTTGCCATGATGATTCCCACCAACATCCGGGCGATTCTCGAAACCCGGCTGGTCTCGTGGTTTGGCAAGGCGCGCATGGGGCTCGATTTCCTGCTCCCGCCCCGCCCCCTCAACCCCAATCACTCTGGGGCAGGCGGTGACGAGAGCCTCGGCGCCTTCGTCAGCCGCCGCCTCGGGCGCGCCGCCTACGAAAACCTGATCGAGCCGCTCATGTCCGGCATCTACGCGGGCGACGGCGACCAACTCAGCCTTGCCAGCACCTTCCCCTACCTGCGCGACCTCGAACTCAAGTACGGCTCGCTTGCCCGCGGCGCGCTCGAAATGCGTAAGAAATCCCCGTCCACCCCCGGCTCCCGCTCTGCTTTCCTGACTCCTACCACCGGGCTGGCTGAAATCGTCGAAAAACTTGTCGAACGTCTCACGTCAAACGGCGCTGACCTGCGCCTTAATACCCCGGTATCCCAAATATCGAATATCGATTCAAGCTATTTTGTGGAATTGGAAACTGGCTCAACCCTCGAAGCCGATTCCGTTATTTTGGCCACTCCAGCCTACGTCAGCGCGTCGCTGCTCGGATCGCTCGACCCGTCGCTGGCCGCCGATTTACAGTCCATTCCCTACACCTCGACGGCTACCGTCACCCTCGCCTACCGGCAGAGTGACCTCGTCCGACCGCTGGATGGATACGGATACGTTATCCCGCGCCGCGAAGGACGCCGCGCCCTGGCCTGCACCTGGACTTCGACCAAGTTCCCGCACCGCGCGCCAGATGGCTATGCCCTCATCCGCGTCTTTGTCGGCCGCGCCGGGCAGGAAAACGACATCCCGTGGGATGAACACGGCCTGTTCGAACTTGCCAAAGAGGAACTGCTATTAACCATCGGAATCTCCGCTGCGCCCCTGCTCCACCGCACTTTCATGTGGGACAAAGCCATGCCGCAATACAATATCGGTCACCCCGAAATTCTCAAACGCATTGATGACGCATTGGAAAAATATCCTGGGCTTGCATTGGCGGGCAACGGCTATCGCGGTATCGGCATTCCCGATTGCATCCATTCTGGCAAACTCGCCGTGGAAAAGATTCTAAGCCATGTCACTGCGAGGAACGAAGCAGTCTCCTCTTTAGCAGGGGAGATTGCTTCGCCACACCGTCCCGGTGTCCTTCCGGGAAAGAACGGCTCGCAATGACATACCAAAGGAAAATTATGAACATCCAAGAATCCATCTCTCTCTTTCAAGAAGCACAAAAACTATTGCCAGGCGGTGTGGATTCACCCGTGCGCGCCTTCCATGCCGTGGGCGGCCAGCCGCTGTTCATCGACCGTGGCGAAGGTCCCTATCTTTACGATGTTGACGGCAATCGCTATATTGACTATGTACTCTCGTGGGGGCCGCTCATTCTCGGTCATGCCCAGCCTGATGTGATCGCCGCCATCCAGCAGGCTGCGCTCAAAGGCACGTCCTACGGCGCGCCCAGCCCGCTGGAAGTGGAACTGGCGAAACTGGTCATGGACTTTATGCCCAACATCGAGATGATTCGCTTTGTCAACTCCGGCACCGAGGCCACCATGACCGCCTTGCGTCTGGCGCGCGCCTACACCAAACGCGACAGAATCATCAAGTTCGAGGGCTGCTATCACGGCCATGCCGACATGCTGCTAGTGCAAGCGGGTTCGGGCGTTGCTACGCTCGGCCTGCCCGATTCGCCCGGCGTGCCTGCCGCGACGGTGGCGGATACGCTCGTCACCCGCTACAACGACCTCGATTCGGTCGAGTCCCTGTTCAAGCAGTATCCCGGCCAAATTGCGGCCATCATCGTTGAACCGGTGGCAGGTAACATGGGCGTCGTCCCGCCGGTGGATGGATTCCTGCCCGGCCTGCGGAGAATCACCGCCGAACACGGCGCGCTGCTAATCTTCGACGAAGTGATGACCGGCTTCCGCGTCCACTTGAACGGCGCACAGGCGCTCTACGGCATCCATCCCGACCTGACCACGCTCGGCAAAGTCATCGGCGGCGGACTGCCCGTCGGCGCGTATGGCGGCAGACGCGAGATCATGCAAATGGTCGCGCCGGCCGGACCGATGTACCAGGCCGGGACTCTGGCTGGCAACCCGCTTGCCATGACGGCCGGCATTGCCACGCTGAACCTGCTCAAAGCGCCGGGGACCTGGCAGAAATTGGAAAAAGCCGCAGCCGCGCTGGAAACGGGAATCGCATCAGCGGCGAAAAAGGCCGGTGTGACGGTACGCCAGACGCGGGTCGGGACGATGTTCACGACCTTCTTTAGCGAGACCGAGCCGCGGGACTGGTCAACGGTTAAAATTGCAGATACCGTCCGCTTCGGGAAATTTTTCCAAAAGATGCTCGAGAATGGCGTCTATCTCGCCCCATCACAGTTCGAAGCCGGGTTTATTTCAACGCTGCACACAGACGCGGTGATCGAGGCGACCATTGCCGCGGCGACGGAGGCTTTTCTCACATGCTAACCGAGGAGAAAATTATCAATATGGCTTTGAGGCGTTATCGTTTGGGTACTGTTCTGGTTTGGCCGGGTGTGTTCACACGGATGCCATTCATCGGTTTTAGGGGGCATTTAACATTCGCCAGCGAAGGGAGCTTTTATGCAAGTGGTTGTATAATTCACCTGCCCCTGACCAAAGAAGAATTTTATGCAGTCGAAACAACCATGCCCACCTACCCCGACTACGTTCATCAACTGCTCGCCCGCGCTCGCGAAGAAGGCCAGCCCGGCGAACCTGCGGACTGGGTCAAGCAGCAGGCGCGCCTATTTTCTGGCGAGATGCCCGATGAAATGCTCCAGGATTTGCTCCAGCACCACCGCTGGACGCGGCAAATCCCGCCGCCTGCCGTACCGAAGCACTACGACCCCAACGAGCCGCCAATTGACCCGACCGCCAGCCTCGGCGCGGAGGACGATGAGTGACTAACGACGCCTATGCAACCCATTGAAACCGCTCTCCAATCCGCCTTCGGCTTCGACTCCTTTCGCCCCGGCCAGCAAGATGCGATTGAGAGCCTGCTCGCCGGTCATCACACCCTCGCCATCATGCCCACCGGCGCGGGGAAATCGCTCATCTTTCAACTGGCCGCATTGCAACTCGATGGCCTCACGCTCGTCATTTCTCCGCTCATCGCGTTGATGAAAGACCAGGTGGACGCGCTCAATCGCAAAGGCATCCCCGCGACGTTCATCAACAGCGCCATTCCCGTATCTGAACAAAAAGAAAGATTGACTCTCGTCTCTCAGGGGAAATACAGACTCGTTTACGTCGCGCCTGAACGCTTGAGAAGTGTGACCTTCCTCCAATCGCTTCAAAATCGGACCCTCAGCCTGCTCGCCGTTGACGAAGCTCATTGCATCTCCGAGTGGGGACACGACTTCCGCCCCGACTATCTTCACATTGCCGAAGCGCGCAAACAACTGAGCAATCCACTCACGGTCGCACTGACCGCCACCGCGACTCCCAAAGTGCAAAGCGACATCGTCCGTTTGTTGGGGCTGCCTGAATCAACAAAATGCATCGTGACGGGATTCAACCGTCCCAATCTCACGCTCGAAGTGAAATACACAGCCAATGTCGAAGCCAAGTTCCGCGCCTTGAATGAGTTGCTCAATCCGCATCCAAACGGCGCGACGCTGATCTACACAGGCACGCGCCGCGACGCGGAAGAAACAGCCGAGTTCGTGCGCGCGGTGTGCAGGGTGAAAGCGGAGCATTACCACGCGGGACTGCCCCCCGAAGACCGCGTGCGGATCCAGGAATCGTTCATCAACAGCAGGACTACCGTCATCTGCGCCACCAACGCCTTCGGCATGGGCATTGACCGCGCCGACGTGCGCCAGGTGATCCATTACACCCTGCCAGGCTCGCTCGAAGCCTATTATCAGGAGGCAGGTCGCGCGGGACGCGATGGACTCCCCGCCAAAGTCATCCTGCTTTACGCCCCGCAGGACCGCGCCCTGCAGGAGTTCTTCATCGCCAGCAGTGTCGTCTCGCCTGAGGAGCTGCGACTCCTCTACCACGCCCTCGGCAGCGCGGATAACCAAATCTGGATGACGACCGACGACTTCTCGCGCCGCACCGATTTACACCCCGTTAAAATCAAAGTGGGACTGGCCGAACTGGAACGCGTCGGCGCGCTCGAACATCTCGGCGACGACGGCATAAGGATGTTACTGCGAAGAGGCAAATGGGATTCCAAAGCCATTCAGCAAGCCGCGGTGCGCAGCAAGGAACACACGCGTCACCGCACCGACCAACTTGATCATATGGTCAACTACGCGGAGACCAATGCCTGCCGCCGCCGCGCAGTGCTTAAACACTTTGGCGATAGCGCCAGCCCCGACGCGCCCGTCTGTTGCGACAACTGCCTCTCGCAAAAGAATATGCCCAAATGGGGTGGGGATGTGGCGCAGATGTCGCACGCAGAACGCGCCGCGCTCATCATCCTCGATACTGTCCGCAGGCTGGGCAAACGTCAAGTCGGACGCAGGAAATTGGCGCAAATTTTAAAAGGTTCGAAGGCGCAAGACATACAGAAGTTTGGATATGACAAGCATGTTTACTACGCCAAACTCACCGCGCTTAATCAAAACAAAATCGAAGAGGTGATTAGTGAATTGACTGCGCATGGGTATTTCAAAGTCATCGGCGGGGAATACCCTGTGCTGAGTCTCACACCCAAAGGCGAAAGCGCCATCAAACAAAAAACGTCCATCCCGTTGAAAATGCCGCAAGGTATATCTTCACACGCGATTGAAAAGAAAAAATCCGAAATGCAGGCGGGCGGGACAGTGGAGTACACCGCGCAACTCCTCGCCAACGGCCTGACTCTCGAAAAGATCGCCCGTCAGCGCGGCCTCACCATGATGACCATCTACGGCCACTGCGCCAAACTCATCGAAGCAGGCAAACTCGATGTGGATAAAGTTGTCTCGAAAGAGATTCATGAAAAAATCGAAAAGGCGATTCAAAAAGTCGGCTCCACCCAATATCTTTTCCCCATCAAAAATTTACTTTCCGATGAAATCACCTATGAAATGATCCGTTGCGTCGTCGCAAGTTACACGGCGGTTGAAATCCCTGATGCAGAAACTGAAGATAAGACCTCGCCAGCCAACCACATACAACACATCGTTGCTCTTGGCGAATCAAAATCTTCATCTGCCATCCCCGAACTTATAACTGCATTGAAAAGTGGAGACGGAAACACAAGGAGATTAGCCGCCTCCGCGCTTGGCAAAATCAGGGACGCACAAGCCGTTCAACCTCTGATGGATTTGCTCGCGATAGAAACAAAACCACAGGTTCGTCAATATGCAGTCAAAGCATTGGGAAACATCGGAGACCCGCGCGCAATTGGTTTACTTGAAAAAATCTCAGAAGACGAAAACGAACAATACTACACTCGCGATTCGGCAAAAATCGCAATCTTACGACGTCGTGACAAAAAAACGTTCGCCAAAGCAAACCTGACCACCGACATTTCGACACCTGCCACGCAACACGCTCCATACCCCGCGCCCCACGCTGACTCCATTATCTCCTACCTCTCCTCCTCCCACCCCCGCCCCCTAACGGGCAACTGGCACACAGGCTTCGCGCTCGATTTCCATAGCAGTTTCACAGGTGCAGACTGGAATCGCAGCGGTATCGGCGACCTCGCCTATCGTCTCAAATATCAATCCGACTCGTCTGTACTGCCCGCGCTCGTCGAACATACGCGCAAACTTCTTGCCGCGCATCCTGAAATGGATCAATTCGACATCATCATCCCCGTTCCATCCTCCACGCAGCGCGACTTCAATCCCGTTCACGAATTTTGCAAAGCACTATCCAGCGTGTTCGACAAACCCATGCAAACCTCCATCATAAAGACTCGCCAGACAAAACCGCAAAAGGAAATGCACACCCTCCCGCAAAAGCGCGATAACGTGGCGGGCGCGTTCGCCATAAACGGTGATATAACAGGCAGGCGCGTCCTGCTCGTGGACGACCTCTTCGACTCGGGCGCGACCCTCGAAGAGATCACACGGCTCCTCCTCAATCATCGCGCCGCACAAGTCAACGTTCTCACCCTCACTCGCACCATTCACGCCGACACGTAACGCAAATTGCCAATTTGCGCCACACACCACGCAACATGAACCCCGACTCCCTCGCTCTCCTCCTCCTCTGCTCCCATCTTGGTTTGGATGACGACTCCGCCAAACCGTTGACTCTGCGCGAATGGCATCCCCTCTACCGCAGACTACAAGCCGCCTCACTCCGACCCTCAGACCTGCTCACCGTTTCGACAGGTGATTCTCCGCTGGACCTTTCCTCCGATGAAACCGCGCGCATCACATCTCTGCTTTCACGCGACATTCAACATGAAATTAAACGCCTCGCATCTCTCGGCATTTATCCCCTCACCCGCGCCGACCCCGATTACCCAGAGCGATACCGCACTCGGTTGAAAGACTCAGCCCCGGCGGTGTTGTTCTACGCCGGAGAAAGAGCACTGCTCGGACAACCAGGAATTGCAGTCGTCGGGTCGCGTCATTTGGACGACGCAGGAAAAGAGTGCGCAGCATTTGTGGGCAACGCGTGCGGTATATCTGGCATGGTCTTGTACTCGGGCGGGGCGAAAGGCGTGGACACCATCAGTATGGAGTCCGCGCTCGAGGCACGCGGGACGGCCGTTGGCGTGCTGGCGGATAGTCTGGAAAGAGCAGTCCGAGGTCAGAAAGAAGCGCTGCGGCGCGGCGACCTGTGCCTGGTCACGCCGTACAGTTCCAACGCCGGGTTCTCGGTCGGCGCGGCGATGGGACGCAACCGGCTCATCTACACTCTCGCCGATTACGCCATCGTGGTTGCCAGCGACGCCGAGGCTGGCGGCACATGGGCCGGGGCAACCGAAACGCTCAAGAACGGCTGGGTTCCGGTTTTTGTGCTGGAGCATGAACAGATGCCGGAGGGGAACAAGTTATTGTTGCAAAAAGGCGCGTTGCCCTTTCCTCACCCGTTCAAAGAAGCACCAATCAGGTTGCAGGCCTGGCTTGAAGAGAAAGCGGGAAATGTCAAACATCCTGCCTCACAGCCATCTTTGTTTTGAGGGCGGATATGCGGCTGTAAGAAAGGTAACGCCAGAGACAAAGGTAAAAAACATCATGCCTGGATCACGCTGGTCGAAGGCAAGGGCGCGCTCTGCCTCGCGTGCACTGACATGGATCATCTTGTTTTCCTTCCATCGGGGGACGCGGCGTTAACTCGACGCTCAGGCAAGTATTCCACGTTGTCAGCGGTTGTCCTGAAGTGGAGCCGCACCCGTAAACGTTACGAGCGGCAGGGACTGTTCTCTACTCTCTA
Source organism: Chloroflexus sp. (assembly GCA_020723995.1). GTDB lineage: Bacteria > Chloroflexota > Anaerolineae > Anaerolineales > Villigracilaceae > CG2-30-58-95. The sequence continues at coordinate 15,438 of DYHT01000007.1, read as the reverse complement.
CTCTCTACTCTCTGCTCTCTACTCTCTACTCTCTGCTCTCTACTCTCTACTCTCTGCTCTCTGCTCTCTACTCTCTGCTCTCTGCTCTCTACAACTTCGCAAACCTGCTCACCACCACCGCTGCGGTAGGCAGCACGGCTTTGTCGCCAGGCTTCATCTCTGCCGGGGGCTTGCCGCCTTCAGCGGGTGCGCCCTGATAGATAAATATCGGCGTACCTTCCTCGGCGTACTTCAACTCGACGTAAGCCTGGCCGGTCAGCATGCCGTCCATGTCGGCCGCGCAACTGGTCACCCAGCCGATGACGCGGCCGCGCTTATCCAGCGCCGGATCGCCGTTATGCGCCATGCGCACACCCTTCTCGGTGAAGCGAAAGCGGACAACCACGCCCTTGTGCGCAGCACCTACTCGGCGGGCCGCCTCACGCGCCGCGTAGGCCTCGCGCCCGATGAACCAGGGCTTGTACAGTTTGACGTATGAACCGAAGCCGCCTTCGGCCACGCCCAAATCAGGATGACCCTGTTTGCCGGAGCCGAGTCCCATCTCGTGACCGTAGAGCGGCAGTCCCGCTTCTGTGCGCAATGAATCCCGCGCCCCCAGTCCAATCGGCTTGACGCCGAATTTCTCGCCCGCTTTCAGCACGGCGTGCCAGAAGTCCACGGCGCGCTCCGGATGCACGAACAACTCGAAGGCCATCTTCTCGCCGGTGTAACCGGTGCGCGAGATAATCAAATCGAAACCACCCACGACGCCATCGCAGAGTTCCGTTCGTTTCAGCGCCATAATCCTCCGCCGCGTCCCCGTGTCAACCCCCATGGCGAGCAAAATATCCCGGCTCTTTGGCCCCTGCAACGCGATGTCCACCCGCATTTCGGCGCCCGCTTTCGGGTCGCGTAAGTCCCGGATTTCGGCGTTATAGCCATACGTGCGCGCCCACGGGCGGGCGTTGTCAATCCGCACCGTACCGTCGCGCACCGCCGTCAGCCAGGCGCGGTCCTTATCGTCGTTCGAGGCGTTCACCACCACCAGATATTTATCCCAGGCGCGGCGATAAACCAGCGTATCGTCAATCACGTCCGCCTCGGGGGTCAGGAAGTGGGTGTAGAGCGACTCGCCGGGACGCAGCCCGCCCACGTCGTTACCGCAGACGGTATCCAGGAACGAGGCCGCATCCGCGCCCGCCACCTGGTAGACGCCCATGTGCGCTACGTCGAACAGCCCTGCCGCCTGACGCGCGGCCAGATGCTCTTCCATCACGCCCGAATACCAGACCGGCATCTCCCAACCGGCAAACGGGATGACTTTCGCGCCGAGGGCTTTGTGGACTTCGTAGAGCGGCGTGCGGAGTAGGGGCGATTCGGTTTCTTTCCATTGGAAGGATGCCGGTTCTTTCCCCGCCCTATCATCCCCTGTGGAGACAGCCTGCTGACCGATAAAGTAAGGTTTTTCGCTGCTGACAGCCTGTCCCATTACCATCGCGCCTTTTTCCTTCGACTCCATCACCACGACCGGGCCGGGCATACGCTTCGGCGTGAAATCGGGTTTGCCATCCAGATTGAACGAAGTATAGCCGTCCGACAAATCCCGCAGCCATGTTGCGGCGAGGGCGGCTTTATCAGCCGGAACGGACAGGCGATAGGAATTGTGGTCAACACAAGTCAGCGCGCCGGTTACTTCACCCTTCGGTGTGACCAGTTTGGTGGCCTGCGATTGGCCCGGTTTCAGTGCCGAAAGGTCGGATGAAACCGCGTAATCCAGCATCTGGCGCACGCGCTCACCATACAAGTCGAAAGCCATGTAGGACAAACTGCCAATTTGTCCTACATCGTCAATGTAATAGAAGTGTGGATAGCCATGCTTCGGCGGCTCGAAATCAATGCCTGCCAACTCTGCTAACGTTCTAACGTTCAAACGTGCAACGTTCAACGTATCGAAATCCACCTTTGCACGCCGGACTTTGCCATGATGCGGTGTATCCACCGAGTGCGGCGCGGCAGCCAGAAGCACATCCGCGAGGATGTCGACCAATTGGCGGGTTTTCTCCTCGTCAAAGCCGCGCTGCGTAATCCAGGGTGTGCCAAGCCGGATACCGGACGGGTCACGCGAATCCTTGTCGCCGGGGATGGTGTTGCGGTTGACGACGATGCCGGCCAAATCCAAAATGCGGGCGGCCTGATCGCCGGAGAGAGCCGTGCCATCTTCGCCTTTGATGGTGGTGCAGTCCACGTTGAGCATGTGCGAGTTTGTCCCGCCGAAGGGAATGCGGAAGCCGCGCGCCTTGAGTTGCTCCGACATAGCGATTGCGTTCTTGATGGTTTGCTTTTGCAGTTTCCCGAAGGCCTTGGTTTTTGCCAGTTTGAAGGTCAGTGCCAGCGCCGCAAAAACGTGAACGTGCGGCCCGCCCTGTTCGCCGGGGAAGACAGCGCGGTCAATCTTTTTCGCCAGCGCCGCGTCGGTGGTCAGCAGCACGGCCCCGCGCGGGCCATCCAGGCTTTTGTGCGTGGTGGACATAATTACATGGGCATAGCCAACCGGCGAGGGGACGACGCCGGCTGCCACCAGCCCGCTGATGTGCGAGATGTCTGCCAGCAGATATGCGCCGGCCGCATCCGCAATCTGGCGGAATTTCTTCCAGTCCGGAATCCACGGATAGGACGAGTAACCGGCGATGATCATTTTTGGCTTGTGCTCTTTAGCCAGAGACAGGAGGGCGTCGTAGTCAATCTGCTCGGTTTCGGGGTCCACGTTGTAATGGACGATTTTGTAATACTTGCCGGAGCGGTTGACGGATGAGCCGTGCGAAAGATGACCGCCGTGCAGCAGGTTCATACCCATCACCGTATCGCCGGGATTGACGAGGGCATGATAAACGGCGTTGTTGGCCGGCGCGCCGGAGAGAGCCTGCACGTTGACGAAAATCTGCTCCGGCTTGACACCGTTGGCAGCAAAGACTTCGGCGCAGCGGCGGCAGGCCAGCGACTCGACCAAATTTGCGTATTCAACACCTTTGTAGTAACGCGGGTCGCTGTAGCGGCGGTAATGCGCCAGGCGCACGGGGTAATCGAAAATATCCTGCTCGGTCATGCGGCGTGTATCTTCGTCGGGATAGCCTTCGGCATAAATATTTTGAAATGCAGAAGACATGGCTTCGCGCACGGCTAGCGGCGCGGCGCTTTCAGAGGGAATGAGAATCAGTTTGCGGGCCTGGCGCTCGGCTTCGAGTTGGGTTAATTCGTAGACTTCGGGGTCGAGGTCGGCGAGCGAGCCGCGGAAGAGAAAGTCGGACATTTTTAGTCTCCTGGTCGGATAGTCGTTTAGTCAAGTGGTCAAGTAGTCAGGTAGTCTGATAGTCGAGTAGTCTGGATAGTCGTTTGAACCTGTCAGACAATGCGAATTGTAGAACGGGTTGGGAGGTGGGTCAAGTGAGAAATGGCATATTCGTAAGATTGTAATAAAAAACCGCCGTAAGCGGCGGCTAAATACTTAAGCCTAATTTTCTCAAACTGTCCGGGATATTTTTGCCTATTTTATCTTTGCCAATCCAGCCTGATGAAATACTCTGCACAATGAGTGAACCCACTTCTTTGTGAAATTTACGCCTTGTTGTTCCCTCTTTGAGCAGAATGGCGGCAAGCTTGACGACCTTTTGTGCCGAAAGCTCAATTAACGCAACATGTAGTTCATTGACCTTCTCGTCGGGTGTATCACCAGGACTCTTGATTGATTTTAAGTTTGCTTTTTCAAGAACGTCAGATGAAAAATAAACGTAGTCAATTTTATCGAGGTTTATCCGCTTTGCGGCGAAGGCTGCTATTATTCTTACAAGTTCATCCTCGTTATAAAATTCATATAACGACAGCCCATTATCTGTCGTGCGAAGATCGGCTAGGGGATCTGCTGGAATTTCTCCTTCTCCTAGCCAAGAAAAATCCTCCGGCTTCTGTAGCCAAGTGAATTGGTCATTAACTACCCGAAGCAACATTTCTTGTGTTCTCTAATTGTTGTGTTAGCTGTTGCAAATTAATTCTTAATTCAACAGTTCGCTCGTTTGCAATCGCTTTTTCGATGAAAGGGATAGCACGGGGATCATCCAAAAACGACAAACCCAAACAAGCCCCATCTCTCACACGTGGGGATGGACTTGACAATAGTTTTTCGAGAGTCCATAGCCTATCATAGTAAGAAGGCGCATGTTCAATGTAACCAAGGATTGCCAATGCTTTAGATATGGTAATGCCTTTAACTTTCCCGGAGTTGATTAGATTTGTGATAATACTTACAGCTGGTGAACTCCATTTTCTAATCGCTAATTCCAAATTAGATGAGAAATTGTTTTCTAATCCATCCTCGAAAATCTCATCTGACGCGAGGCCAAACACATATTCAATATCCGAGCAAATCAAATATAGATTAGATTCAACTGCCTGCTCAGTGGAATTTTCTGAAATAGAATTTGCAATACTGGAATAACTTCTCTCATCAGTATTTGCAGATATGGGTCCTGACTTGAAAATTCGCTGCCAACTCTCTTTAGCTGTGCTGCCAAGAAAAATTCCAGGCGAGATACCTGGGGTTGTCATTGAGCCAGTATAAATAGTCATTTGACATCCCCATCACTAGCGATTTCTTTTCCTAGTTCTATTAATTCCCCAAGAACATTAGCGGCTTCTTGGAGAGAAAATTCTCCTGAGAATTCTTGTTTAGTATTGATATCCAATTCTAGTAAACACCCGAAAGATGTTTTAACGGGCTGAGGTCTCATTTGCGTGTCAAAAATGCCAAGCTTGAATTGAATGTGCGATAACACAGACCATCGTGATAGGCGGTTGATATAAACACCCTTTGTTACTTTAGATTCTCTCGGTCTATTTATACTATAGAGAAAATCCGAAGATCCGATAGGGTCTAGTGTTATAGCAGGAAGATATTTCGCTAATAATTCGTATCCTGCTTCTTTACTCTCAGTAGGTTGGAACAATACAGCACCAAATGCTATGCGTTGCAAAGTAGGGCAGGTTTTGAGAGAAAACCACTTCTGTGAATAGCTCATAAACGTTTCTAGAATATCTGGGAATATTCCAATCGTCTGGAAGCCCGAAAATGGAAGTGGTGTGCTTTCGGCTATTGTTAGAACCCAATCAATTCGATTGGGTTGAATATCAAGTCTGAACTTGCCCGATCGTAATAAACCCTCTGCGTGATATTCACCCGTCTTTGGTGATTGGGTAATTGTTTGTGGAGTTTCCCCCACGATTTCTGACCACCAATCCTGGTTACTAATATTTGCAGTTGGGCTAGGGAAAGCAGTTAGCCTTAGTAAGTTAACTTCCCAGGCGGGCAGTGAGGGAATGTTTTGAGTGTTCATTTCATCTTCCTAAAAGAATGAACATTTGGTACCCACATAAAGATACAGTAAATGTGATTGGCCGTCAAGTTACATTTTCTTATGAAAAATCCCTGTACTTGGCATGATTCTCCTGTGGGCGCAAAGGGACTCGAACCCCTGGCCTTCTCTGTGTAAGAGAGACGCTCTAACCAACTGAGCTATGCGCCCGATAAAATAATTATACCAGTTGAAGGTTGCAGGTTGGAAGGTTGCAGGTTAAACTTGCACCTTGCAACCCTTCGGGTTGAGCCTCAGGGCAAAGCTTTCAACTTGAAACTTTCGAGCGGAGAAAACCATGCGCATTGTTCGCTATCAAATAAAGAATGAAAATCCAAGATATGGCTGGATTCTGGAAGATAAAATTGGCGACATCGAAGGCGATTTATTCGGCGCGTACCGCCGACTGGAAGCCGGAACGCCGCTCGAAAAAGCGCGGCTGCTCGCACCCGCCCAGCCGAGCAAAATCCTGTGCATCGGACGCAATTACGCCGAACATGCCAAAGAGCACGATGCCGAAGTCCCGAAAGTGCCGCTGATCTTCATGAAGCCGCCCTCGTCCGTTATCAATCCGGGCGATACCATTATTTTGCCGCCGCAATCCCAGCAAATCGAACACGAGGCCGAACTGGTGGTTGTCATCGGCAAGCGCGCCCGCAATGTCACCGCCGAAGAAGCGCAGGATTATATTTTCGGTTACACCGTCGGAAATGATGTCACTGCCCGCGACCTGCAAAAATCGGACGGCCAGTGGACGCGCGCCAAGGGCTTCGATACTTTTTGTCCCTTCGGCCCATGGATTGACACCGAGTTCGACCCATCGGATGCGCTCGTGACCTGCAAGGTCAGCGGCCAACCGCGCCAGATGGCATCCACGCGTGATATGGTCTTCAATGTTGGCACGCTGGTGGCATTCATCTCCTCGGTGATGACGCTCAAGCCGGGCGACCTGATTTTCACCGGTACGCCGGCTGGGGTTGGCCCGCTCAAGCCGGGGGATGTGGTGGAAGTGGAAATCGAAGGATTGGGGAAGTTGAGTAATCCGGTAGCAGCGCAATAACGTTTAACCGTTCAAACGTTCCACCGTGCCAACAGAAGTAATAATCGTCCGCTGTGCGCCGGATTTGAGCAGCGCGGCGGATATTTTTTCTGCGTTTTCGGGCTTGACCAGTGCGATCATATTCCCACCACGCCCGCCGCCGGAGAGTTTGGCCCCGTCTGCGCCAGCGCGGCGGGCGGTTTCGACCAGCCGGTCGAGTTCCGGGCTGGAAACAGTCATTTCTCGAAGCAATGTGTGGTTTTCATCCACCAACGGTCCAAGGGCAGATACCTCGCCGTTTTCGATGGCGCGGCGGGCGCGGTTCACGATTGCGCCAATGGCGTCAAAAATCTTCTCGAAGCGTTCCGGTTCGGCTTGCCATAACTTGCGCACATCACCGACCGATTCCTTGGTCGGGCTGGCAATATCGGTATCACCAATCACGATCGTAAACGGCGCGCCGACGTGCAGGGTTTCGATCGGCTGGCTTTTAATGAAATAGACGGGTTTGGCGAAAGTGATGACGGTGTTATCTATGCCAGAGGGTGTGCCGTGGTGCAGTTTTTCGACTTCGTAGGCCAGGGCGGAAATACGTTCATCGGGCAGTGGATGACCGATGTAAGCCAATAGGGCGCGGATGATGGCAATGGAGGCTGCCGCGCCGGAGCCGAGGCCGGAAGCCACCGGTATCGTGGACGAGATGTGAATCGCCAGGCCCTCACCCCCGGCCCCTCTCCCAGGAGGAGAGGGGAGATTCAGGGCGGAGAAAACGCTCTGAATAACGGCAGCCAGTGGATGGTCCGAGGGGAGAGAGTATAGATCAGAGAACAGAGATATGTCTGGCGCTTCGATAAAGATTCCGGGGCGCGGCGATGCGGTCACCGTCGCGGTCGCCTGCACCTGAGTCACCGGTACGGCCAGGGCGGGGCGTCCGTAGACGACGGCGTGTTCGCCAAATAGGATGATTTTACCGGGGGCGGAGCAGCGAGTTGCGGGGTGCGGGGTGTGGGGTGCGAGCTGCGAGTTAGGAGGCATAGAATACGGCCAGGACGGCCAATCCCCACAGCAGGATGGCGATTTGCAGCGGGCGGTCAGAGAGCAGGATTTCTTCCGGCGCGCCGCCGCTGTGCTTGACCTGGATCAGGTAGAGGTAACGGAAGATGCTGTACAGCACGAAGGGAATGGTCAACATCATGGCGTGGTTGGCCGGAAGGTTGGGCGCGAAGAAGGTGTACAGGCTGTAGGCGACAATGGTCGTGCCGGAGACGATGGTGATGAACTGGTCGAGCAGCGGGATGGTGTAGCCATCGAGGACGCGGCGGTGCGAACCTGCGCCGGCTGCCAGCAGGGCCAGTTCGGCGCGGCGTTTGCCGAAGCCGAGGTAGAGCGCCAATAGGGTCATGACGACGTACATCCAGGGTGAGAAACGCGCGACGTGGATGAGGGTCACACCGGCGTGGACGCGTAAGACGAATCCGGCGGCGATGACCAGTACGTCGAGGATGGGGATGTGCTTGAGCCAGACGGAATAAGCCAGCATCAGGATGAAATAAGCCAGGATGACGGCGGCGAAAGCGGGCGCGAGATAGTAAGAAAGCAGCAGCGTAACGAGCGTCAGAAGGACGGTTGCCGGGATTGCCACTGTGACAGAGAGTTCCCCCGACGGCAGAGGCCGTTTGCGTTTTTCGGGATGCTGGCGGTCGGCTTCGATGTCAATCAGGTCGTTGAGGATGTAAACCACGCTGGAAATCAGGCAAAACAAAACAAAGCCGAAAGCCGTGTGCAGCGCGGCGGTCAGGTGGAACAGTTTCTGGTCGAAGATCAGCGCGGCGAAGAGGAAGACGTTTTTCGTCCACTGGCGCGGACGCATGGTTTTGAGCAGGGCGCGGAACATGGCTTTATTTTACCTTGTACGGGCGAAAAGTAAAACGTAAACCGTAAAACGTAATAGAATAGGCCTGTGAGCAAAATACGCTTGGATGTCCTTCTTGTGGAACGCGGACTGGCCGAGAGCCGTTCGCTGGCGCAGCGATTAATTATGGCCGGACAGGTGCGCGTAGATGGGCAGGTGGCCGACAAGCCAGCAGCGAATGTCTCGAATGACGTGAATATAACTGTGGATAGAGGTCCGCGCTTCGTCTCGCGCGGCGGCGAAAAGCTGGACGCGGCGCTGGAGGCTTTCGGCGTGGAAGTGGACGGCCGCGTCTGCGCGGATGTGGGCGCCTCGACCGGCGGATTCACCGACTGCCTGCTCCAGCGCGGCGCGGCCAAGGTCTATGCCATTGATGTGGGCAAGGGTATCCTGCACTGGAAGTTACGCACCGACCCGCGCGTGGCCGTGATGGAGGAGACCAATGCGCGGTTCGTCGAGTCCCTGCCCGAGCCGGTGAGCCTCGTCACGATTGACGCCTCGTTTATTTCGCTCAAGATTTTGCTGCCGGTGGTGAAGGGGTGGTTTGCCCCCCCCTTGCCCCCCCCATTTTCGGAGAAAAAGGGGGGGGATGAAGGGGGGGGCGTAATCGCCCTCATCAAGCCCCAATTCGAGGCCGGGCGCAAAGTGACCGCCAAAGGCAAGGGCGTCATCCGTGACGGGGAAGTTCACCGCGCGGTGCTGCTGGACGTGCTGACGTTTGCGCAAAACGAGGGCTTCAGTGTGCGCGGGCTGATGCGCAGTCCGCTGACGGGGCCGAAGGGGAATGTCGAGTTTTTGGGGTGGATGGGGATGGGGGAGCCCGCGGATGTCAAATCCATGGTTGCTGATGCTGTGAATATGAAGTAGAATACATATCACGATATAATTTAATTATGGAGGTTGCGATGGAACAGATTATAGGTGTCACCGAACTACAGCGCAAATTTCGTTCTGTCTTTGACCAGGTGGCAAAAAACCGGGCATCATTTATTCTCACGCGCGGCAGCCGTCCCGAGGCAGTATTGATTCCCTATGAGGATTACGTTCGCACCAGGCCCATGAGCAAAGAGGATGTTATGGAGCGGTTTGAACGTTTGATGGAAAAGATGCGATTAGCCAATGCAGGGCGTTCCGAAGAGGAGGTACAGGCAGATGTGGCCGCGGCCATTCGTGAGGTGAGAGAAGAAAAACGTAAGTATCAAGCGAAAGAGGGCTGATGTTGCTAGCGAGGCGGGGTCAAAAAATGCGAGCAGTCGTTGATACCAACGTGGTGGTCAGCGCCTCGCTCAATCCTGATGCAAGGATTAACCTGATCCTTGTACATCTCGCACGGGGGAAATACACTTTCCTGTATTCTGAGGGTTCGTTGGATGAGATTATTGATGTACTTTCCAGACCGCATGTCACTCGTGGGATGATCGGCAATTTCGATGTAAATGAATTTGTGGCGCTTGCCAGGTTTCGCGGCGAAGAAATCGTGCCGATTACTGCCATTCATATTTGCCGCGACCCGGATGACGACAAATTCCTTGAAGTTGCTGTCGAAGGCAAAGCCGATTACATCGTCAGCGGTGACGGCGACTTGTTGAGTTTGAGTCCATTCCAGGGAATTCCGGTGCTCAAACCAGTTGATTTCCTTGATATCCTTGAGAAATGAAAGCGAGCGTGCCGGTGCCAAAGGGGAATGTCGAGTTTTTGGCGTGGCTGAGGATGGAGGAAAAAGGTGGGGATGTGGGGAGCCAGCGTTCGTGTCTCTTCGTGTCACTTCGTGGATAAAATTCGGGTATACTTTCCCCCGCCATGACCTCCCACATCCGCAACTTCTGTATCATCGCCCACATTGACCACGGCAAGTCCACGCTCGCCGACCGGCTGCTGCATCTCACCGGCACGGTGCCCGAACGCGACACCACCGAACAGATCCTCGACTCGATGGACCTCGAACGCGAGAAGGGCGTCACCATCAAGGCCTCTGCTGTGCGCATGGCTTACACCGCACAGGATGACAACGAATACGAACTCAACCTGATTGACACCCCCGGCCACGTGGACTTCGGCTACGAGGTCTCGCGCGCCCTGAATGCCTGCGAGGGCGCGCTGCTGGTCGTGGATGCCACCCAGGGCATCGAAGCCCAGACGCTCGCCAACCTGTATTCCGCCCTTAACGCCGACCTTGAAATTATTCCCGTCATCAACAAGATTGACCTGGTTACCGCCCGTCCCGACGAAGTGGCCGAAGATGTAGGCAGTCTGCTGGGTGTGCCGCCGGAGAACATCCTGCGCATCTCGGCAAAAGAGGGGAAAAATATCGAGGCCGTGCTGGAGGCCATCGTCCGCGATGTGCCTCCGCCCAAAGGCGACGCGTCCGCCCCGCTGCGGGCGCTTATCTTTGACTCGCATTACGACTCATACAAAGGCGTGATTGCCTACGTGCGCGTCGTGGAAGGCGCGCTTGCCACCGCCGATACCATCCGCATGATGTCCACCTCCCTGGAGGTGAAGCCGGTCGAAATTGGCATTTTCGCGCCCACGCTCAAGCCGGTGGAGCGACTGACGGCGGGCGAAGTCGGCTACATCGCCACCGGATTCAAGTCAGTCCACGATTGCCGTGTCGGTGATACTATCACGCGTGCCGCCAATCCGGCCGCCGCGCCGCTACCCGGTTACCTGCATCCCAAACCGATGGTCTTCGCCGGTATCTACCCCGCCGAAGCGGATGATTACGCCAATCTGCGCGAGGCGCTGGATAAACTGCAACTCAACGACGCCTCGCTGGTCTTCGAGCCGGAGACCTCGCAGGCACTCGGCTTCGGCTTCCGCGCCGGTTTCCTGGGCCTGTTTCACATGGAAATCATCCAGGAGCGCCTGGAGCGCGAGTACGACCTGGATATGGTCTTCACCGCACCGACGGTCGAATACGAAGTCCTGCTGCGGGATGGGACGACCATTCTGGTTGATTCGCCGGCCGAACTGCCCGATGAGGCCGATATTGAAGAAATCCGTGAGCCGTGGATGGACATCGAAATCATCACACCGACCGACTATTATGGCCCGATTATGGACCTGGTCACCAAGCGGCGCGGCATCTACAAGAGCCAGGAATATCCTGCCCTGCACCGCGTGCAACTCAATTATGAAATTCCACTTTCCGAAATCATTGTCAACTTCTTTGATGAGTTGAAATCCCGAACACGCGGCTATGCCTCGTTGGATTACCAGTTCCTCCAATACCGCATGGATGAGCTACAGAAACTCGAGATTCTGGTCAACGGCGAGCCGGTGGACGCGCTGGCAGCCATCGTCCACAAAAAAGATGCTTATCACAAAGGCCAGCGTTTCATCACCAAACTCAAGGAAATCATCCCGCGCCAACTTTTCGATGTTGCGATTCAGTCTTCCGCCGGTGGCCGTATCATCAGCCGCGCCAACGTCAAGGCCACGCGCAAGGACGTGCTGGCCAAATGTTACGGCGGCGACATCACCCGCAAGAAGAAATTGCTCGAAAAGCAGAAGAAGGGTAAGAAACGCCTGAAAATGATTGGCAATGTCGAAATCCCGCAGGAAGCCTTCATGGCGGTGCTGAGTTTGGAAGAGGAATAGATTTATATGTCGAAACTCTGGAAATCCACCCGCCGCTGGCTGCCGGGCGTCGTCATCAGCCTGGCGGCCATTGCTGCCATTTTATACTTCGTTGACCTGCACCGCCTGGCGGAAGCGATCCGTTCAGCAGATTATCGCTTATTGCTGGCTGCCATCGCGATTTCGCTGGTCTGGCTGGCTGTGCGCGGGGTCGTCTGGCGCACGCTATTGCAAAACAAGGCTTCGTACAAACAAGTCTTTTTCACGTTGTGCGAAGGTTATCTGCTGAATAACTTTTTCCCCTTTCGCCTGGGGGAAGTCGGACGGGCCTTTTTGTTGGGACGCAAGGCCAACCTGGGATTCATGCAAGTCCTGCCGACGATAGTCATCGAGCGCGTGCTCGACCTGGCGTTTTCAGCGGCCATTCTACTCAGTGCGCTGCCGTTCGTGGTCGGCGCGGCCGGGGCGGAGAAAGTCGCCTTTGTAGTCGGCGGGCTGGTCATTCTGGGGCTGGTAGTCCTTTATCTCCTGGCCCGTTACCGCGAGTGGACGATGCGCCAATTCGACCATCTCAGCACGCGCTGGCCGGTCTTGCTGCGGCTGGGCGGGAATTTCCTGGCCTCCTTCTTCTCCGGCCTGGCGGTTCTCACCGATGGCTGGCTCTTCGTGCGCTTCATGTTCTGGATGACCCTGAACTGGGCGATTGCCATCGGACAGTTTTACCTTACGCTGGCCGCTTTCTTCCCGACCCCCAAACTGGTTTGGGCGCTTTTCGGACTGGGCGCGGCGGCCTTCGGCGGCGCCATCCCGTCTCTGCCCGGTGCGGTTGGGACGTACGAAGGCGCGTTGAGCGGCGCGCTCACGCTGGTGAGCGGCGATCAGTCCACCGCTCTGGCTGTCGCCCTGATCGCCCATCTGTTCAACTATCTCGTCACCGGCGTCATAGGAGTCTATGCCCTCTCCACCGAGGGTGAGACTCTGATGGGCATTTACCGCCAGTTACGGAAGAGGCAGGAAGAATAATTATCATGTCGAAAAATTACCTCATCACCGGCGGAGCCGGTTTTATAGGTTCAAACTACGTGGCGCGTCTACTCAAGCGCAGCGAAAAAGTGACCATCTACGATAATCTGAGCCGCGCCGGAGCGCCGCGCAATCTGGCCTGGCTGCGGGAAACGTTCGGGGAAAACGCGTTTAGACTCATCATCGGGGACGTGCGCGAGGCGGCCCTTTTAACGGAATCCAGCCGCGAGGCGAAGGTCATCGTCCATTTGGCGGGACAGGTCGCAGTGACGACATCCGTTACGCATCCGCGCGAAGATTTCGAGGCCAATGCCCTCGGCACGTTCAATGTGCTGGAAGCGGCGCGGCTTTCGGAGCGCAAGTCGGTGGTCATTTACGCCTCCACGAACAAAGTCTACGGCGGGATGGAGGACGTGGCACTGGCCGAGGAGCCGACCCGCTGGCGCTACGCCGACCTGCCGCTGGGCTGCCCCGAAACCCAGCCGCTGGATTTCCATTCACCTTACGGCTGCTCAAAAGGGGCGGGCGATCAATACGTCCGTGACTACGCCAGAATCTACGGTCTACCGTCCGTCGTCCTCCGTCAATCCTGTATCTACGGTCCGCGCCAGTTCGGCGTGGAGGACCAAGGCTGGCTGGCGTGGATGATCATCGCCGCGCTGACAGGCCGCCCGTTGACGATTTACGGCGACGGCAAGCAGGTGCGGGATGTGCTCCACGTGGATGATTTATTGGATGCTTACGACCTCGCCATTGCGAAAATAGACACCGTGAAAGGTCAGGTTTTCAACCTCGGCGGCGGGCCGCAGAATGTCATTTCGATTTGGGCTGAATTCGGCTCGCTGCTGGAAAGACTGCTTGGCAAGCCCATCCCGGTGGCGCGCGGCGACTGGCGTCCCGGCGACCAGCGCGTGTATGTGTCCGATATCCGCAAGGCGGAGCACGAATTGGGCTGGAAGCCGAAGATTGGCGTGGAGGAGGGGGTGGGGAGGTTGTTCGAGTGGGTGAGGGGGAATAGGGATTTGTTCTAGCGCAACCGTAGTACAATAATGGCAACAGAATGTGGAGACGAAAATGGAAACCCACGAATTGGTCATCGAAATGAAATTGCTCGAGCGCCGTTTGACTCTTTACGAAGAAAAATATGGCGTCTTGAGCGACGATTTCTACCAGGCGCTCATGGCGGGCAAATTGTCCCGTTACGATGCGTTCGACGAGACACGCGCCGATTTCAGCCGTTGGAAGGGCGTTTATGAAACCTGGCTGCGGCGGAAGAAAGCCCATACCGAACAATTGAAAAAACGTGAATTCGCGGACGTTCTGCGGATTCAACCAGCGTATTAGTCTTGAAGGAGATGCCACTCAAATCGTTGGATGCCTACAGCCAGTTTGTGGCGCAGGCGTTCAACCGTCCAGAGGTGGAGCGTTCAACGGTTGCGGTTTGGTCCGACAGCCCTTTTACAGGCACAGCAGAGGGTGAAGTTTTCTTTTCGAATAGTATCCGCCTGCGCATTCGTGAAGAATTGGATTTCGAGGCGGGGATCATTGCATCTTACGGATACGAAGTCTATCGCGGCGAGGAATCAGGCGCAATTGTACATCGTCAATTCCAATGGCGCCGCTCGGCAGCAGGTAACCAGCCTGAGCGATCTGCGTGGGCGCAGTGATTGGGCTGTCTCTGGGCTTATTGCTTTCTATGCAGGTGTGTCATGGAAACGGAATATTTTCCTTATGAGCGCCGATGGCTCGGCGGTGACCCAGATAACAAATGGCGGCAACAGCCAGGCCCCCCAGCTTCTCGCCCGATGGGAACTGGATAGCTTTTACGGGTTACTTCGATAACATGAATGACTCCAACGGCTGTGAAATCTACGTCATGCGCCTGGATGGCAGTGACCGGCGGCGTTTGACGAATAACAATTATTGCGATTGGCAGACCCGATGGGGGCCGTAATCAGTAAAGGAGAGAAAAATGAGCAACCTGATAGGGCAGTCTTTGGGACGCTACCACATCCTCGAGCAGCTCGGCGAGGGCGGGATGGCGACGGTCTACAAAGCCTACGATACCCGCCTAGAAACGGATGTGGCGGTCAAGGTCATCCGCACCGAGAAGTTCACTCCTGAAGTGCTGGCGCGCTCCCTCAAGCGTTTCGAGCGCAAAGCCAAGGCGCTGGCGCGCCTGACCCACCCCAACATCGTCAAGGTCACCGATTACGGCGAATACGAAGGCTCGCCCTACCTGGTGATGTCCTTCCTGCCGGGCGGCAACCTGAAACAGTACCTGCGCGAGCACATACGCCTTCCCTGGCAGGAAGCGGCGCGCCTGCTGCTGCCGATTGCCCAGGCGCTGGAATTTGCCCACAGCCAGAAGGTCATCCACCGGGATGTCAAGCCGTCTAACATCCTGCTAACGCAAAGCGGCCAGCCGATGCTGACCGATTTCGGGGTAGCCAAGGTGGTGGAAGAAGAGGCTACAGTTGACTTGACCGGAACCGCGGCTGCTG
>DYHT01000034.1 GCA_020723995.1 Chloroflexus sp. | reverse complement strand
TTTTCAGCTATCCCAAAAACGAATAGATGTGCAAAAAATACCGCCGGAAGTGCTGGTGTCACCGCACCTAAGTGTGGTCATGATGCCCACTGTTGAGCCAATTGGAGCGTGGCCAGAGATGGTCTGCCGCGTTGTACAGGCGGCTTCCAGCGTGGCGGAGGTACTTTGAAAGCGAACAATTCTGCAGGAGTCCATTGGTGGTCAGTCAGTTGGGCTGCGATGGCTGGAGTGCGTTGGACCCAATGGTGACCGTAAGAACCCACTGAGAGCTTCACGCGCAGGCTGTGATGGAAATCACAGAAGTTGTAGAAACAGCCCACGATGTACATTCCCGCCACCAGGGTTTCGGAACGGCGCGCCAAAGTGCGAGTACGCCGAACCAGATTGTTCAAACGCTGACGAAAGGTGGCATTGAGCCTTTCGATGAGAGCCGTATTGATCATCCCTTTTCTGTTCTGCGTAGCCTTGATCAAACGCTCTACCATCTCTTTGCCGCCTTGCACAATGCGCCGGTCAACCGTCAGCACGCCTTCCATGCGTTGCTTGACGACCTGCACGATGGCGATATCCGGCCAGGAAACCATCTTACAACGACCTGCTTCGCCGCGCCAGTGTGGTAGTTTGCTGCGAAAGGCAAGCCGAAAAGCGGTCACATAATGGTAGCCTATTGGCTACCATAACTGGCCAGGCCATCGACCGCCAACAACAAGGGCCTACACAGTGCAATCGCCCGGACTTTGTCCGCCAATGCTTGGATCAGATCCATGTCCCGTTTGCGACTGACCACGCCGCCCAACCACAGGCGAGTACGAACTGCCATCGCCAATGCCATCCAATAG
Organism: Chloroflexus sp.; assembly: GCA_020723995.1. Classification (GTDB taxonomy): domain Bacteria; phylum Chloroflexota; class Anaerolineae; order Anaerolineales; family Villigracilaceae; genus CG2-30-58-95. Next base: position 19,602 of record DYHT01000034.1, on the reverse strand, counting down.
GTCCCTTTCTGAGTCTTGACCTTGATCTCATCGGCTTGGACTTGCTGTAAATCTTGCTGACTATTCTCAACGAAATGCTCGTGCACACTTTGACAATGTTTGCCTGCTCGTGCGTGCCAATCTCTCACCATGCGCTCATCCAGCAAAAAGGCTTTGACGATCGCCTGGACTGGGCAACCATACGCCAGCAAGACGTTCACGCACATCACAATCATCGGGTCGCTGCGAAGTCGGTAGAAGATCGTCCCTTTGGTGGTCGTAAAGGTCTGCTGGCAGACTTCGCAAATATATCTCTTGTCCTTCTGGCTGTGAATATGTACATTCCCTTTTCCAATTTGACCCCTTGCGGGGCATTCAATATTCGGGCAAAATATCTCTTGTGGGTTCATTGGCTGCTCTCTCGGATGTTGAAGTCCCTAGAGTTTGCCAGTGAACCCGTTTTTTGCAAGTCCTTCTACCCCACCACGTTTAAGTGGGGTGCTACCCGTCAAGACAATTCCGGAAAATAGGAAGCAAAAGCCCCCATCCACGAAAACGGGGGCTTTTCTCTTTCAAGTCAACCAACTATCAGACTATAAGACTTGTGACTATTCGACTATTTCTTCGCAAACTTCTTCCTCAAAATATCTTCCAGCGTCGGTTAGTCGATCTCCTGCATTTCATGCCTAAGCCAATGGCTGCATGCTTAACACATGCTTGATTTCGATCCCATCATCCAGATCTTCCCAATAAATGGCAAAGCCGCCCGGTTCGAGCGTCCACCTGGCGCGTTGTTCGGGCGTAGCGTTGGCGAGCCAGTGCAGCCATTCCATCTGGTCAATCGGCAGGCTGATCTCGCGGCCATCGCTGAGAAGGATGTGTAACAAGTTATTTTCAAAGCGAAGCCCTTTTGCTTGAACCTGGGTATTGATGTCAATGGCTGAAGTAATCATTCCAAGCCTCCAGTAATCTATCCTGATTTTGAATGGTCAATCGCAAGATACGGTTAAGTTCGGGCTGATGTAGCCACGGTTGTATTCAACACTCACAGGCACGATCCAAATCTTGGCAACATTCTCGCCACGAATAACATGTACATGAGGCGGCTCTTGAATATCTGATGAGTAAAAACGGAATCTGTATCCGTCAATGAGGATTGTCGGCATGTTGGTTTTAATTCTACACCCAAATGCTTGCATTATTGAGCCGATTTTCCAAACCACGCCTTCAAAATATCCTCCAGCGTCGGCTGGCCGATCTCCTGCAGTTCATAGCGCACGCGCTGGGAGGGCTTATTGATCTTGAGCACCCGCGTCAGGTCAATCGGCGTGCCGATGATGACCAGATCCACGTCAGAGGCGTTGATGGTGGCTTCCAGGTCGCGCGTCTGCGCTTCGCCGTAGCCCATCGCGGGGAGAATGGGACCGGTTTTGGGATACTTTTGGTAGGTGGCGGCAATGGATTTGACCGCGAACGGGCGCGGGTCCACGATCTCTTTCGCGCCGAAACGCTTGGCGGCGACGTACCCGGCGCCGTAGGCCATCTCGCCGTGGGTCAGGGTCGGGCCGTCTTCGATGACCAGCACGCGTTTGCCGCGAATGGCGCCGGGATCGTCCACGAACAGCGGCGAAGCGGCCTCGATGACAATCGCCTTCGGGTTGAGCAGGCGCAGGTTCTCGCGTACTTTGATGACGTTCTCCGAGTTGGCGGTGTCCACCTTGTTGATGACGATCACGTCCGCGTCGCGGGCATTGGTCTCGCCGGGATGGTAGCTGCTCTCGTGGCCGGGACGGTGCGGGTCGGCCACCACAATTTTCAGGTCCGAGACGTAGAACGGGAAGTCGTTGTTGCCGCCGTCCCACAGGACAATATCCACTTCCTTTTCCGCGACGCGCAGGATCTTTTCGTAGTCCACACCGGCGTAGACGATGACACCGTTATCGAGATGCGGTTCGTATTCCTCGCGTTCCTCGATGGTGCACTCGTACTCATCCAGATCATCGTAATCCGCGAAGCGCTGCACTTCCTGGCGGATCAGATTGCCGTAGGGCATCGGGTGGCGGATCGCCGCGACCTTGAAGCCCATACCGCGCAGGATGAGCGAGACGCGGCGGGTCGTCTGCGACTTGCCCGAACCGGTGCGTACCGCGCAGACCGAGATGACCGGCTTGCTGGACTTGACTTGGGTGGCCTTCTCGCCCATCAGGCGGAAATCGGCGCCGGCGGCCAGCACCATCGAAGCCTTGTGCATGACGTATTCGTGCGGCACATCGCTGTAGGCAAAGATGACCTGATCTACTTGTAAATCCTGGATGAGTTTGAGCAGGTCGCTCTCGGCATAAATCGGGATACCTTTGGGATATTGTTTACCCGCCAGCGCGGCCGGATAGGTGCGCCCTTCGATATCGGGAATCTGGGTCGCAGTGAAAGCCACTACTTCGTAGTCTTTGTTATCGCGAAAATAGACATTGAAGTTGTGGAAGTCGCGCCCGGCGGCGCCCATGATGAGGGTACGGATTGGCATAAGAGTCTCCTAGAGAGAAAGTTCATAGGTGTTCCAGTGTCAAGTGTCAGGTGTCAAGTTTCACATTGTGGGGGGCACTTGACACCTGACACCGGAGCAGATGACACGCCATGTCACATCACCTCCGGCGCTTTGATGCCCAAAAGCCATAAGGTATTAGCAAGAGTTTGTTTGGCCGCGGCCACCAGCCGCAGGCGGGCATTCCTCACATCTTCTGACTCGGCCTGAAGCACAGGCACGGCGTGATAAAAACTATGGAAGGCGTTCGCCAGATCGTAACCGTAATTGGCGATGACCAGCGGGCGATATTCGCTGGCGGCTTGTTCAACCATGGCCGAGAAACGCGATATAAAATCAATGAGTTGAATCTCATGCGGCGTCAGTTCAAAGTTGAATGTTGCAGGTTTTAAGCTGAAAGACGCGGGTGCTGAACCTTCAACTTTCAACCCTTCGGGCTGAGCCTCAGGGCGAAACTTTTCAACCTGGAACTTTTTCAAGATGCTGTTTGCCCGCACGTATGCGTTCTGGATATACGGGCCGGTGTGGCCTTCAAAACTGAGCGCCTCGTCAATATTGAAGACAATGTCCTTATTGTTATCCACCGAAAGCATGGCATATTTCAGCGCACCCAGACCGATCTGCTGCGCAATGATCTTGCGCTCAGACTCGGGCATGTCCGGTGTCCGTTTACCCATGGCCGCCAGGGCGCGCTGCTCGGCCTGGTCAGCTACATCTTTGAACAGCACCACCACACCGCGCCGCGCCGACATGGCGCCCTCCGGCAGGCTGACAAATCCATAGCCAAGATGGAAGCATTTCTCAGCCTGTTTGAAGCCCCACAATTTCAGAATCGCGAAGGCTTGCTGCAAGTGCATGCTCTGGCGCACGTCAACGACATAGATTGAACGATCCACATGATACTGCTCGAACTTGATCTTGGCCAGAGCCAGGTCCTTGGTCAGGTAGAGCGTCGTCCCATCCGCACGCAGCAGAACATTGGTGCGATATTTTTCCTTCTCGAGACCCAACTTCTCGTCAATCTTGACGATCACCGCCCCGCCCAGCGGGCGTTCGTCGTCGGCGATGCCGCGCGCAATGAGTTCTTCTACAATCGTTTTCGCCGGTTCGTCCACCTCGCTCTCGAAGAACCAGACGTCCATCTCGATGTCAAGCATGTCAAAAATGGCGCGCAGTTCTTCCAGACTCCAGTCGCGGGTGGCGCGCCAGAGTTCGCGCACCTCGGGGTCGCCTGTGTCCCACTTGCGATACAGCTCACGCCGCTCGGCGTCATAAGTTTCGCGCTGTGTCTTCTCTTCGGGAGTCTCGTTCTCTTTCGGCTCGAGCAGGTTGGTGGCCTCGACATAGATTTTCAGCAACCATTGTCCGCGCGCGTGGACGCCCGCCGGTTCCTGACCTTGATAGAATTTCTGGTAAGCCCACAAAATAGTAACGACGCCCAGCCCAATATCACCCGGGTACGAAGCCCGAACGGTATCGAAACCGGCGAACTGGACGATGCGCGCCAGCGTCTCGCCCAGGATGGCGTTGCGGGCGTGGCCAATGTGGAAAGAGTGGTGCGTGTTTGGCTGAGCGTACTCGACCATGACACGCTCGCCCTTGGGCGCGCCGCGGCCGAAATCACGCCCCTGTTCCAGCACGATATCAATAACACGACAGGCATATTCAGTTGTGGAGAAATACAGGTTGAGATAGCCTTTGACCGCCTCGACACGGCAGATGCCGGACGCGTCACTTACCGGATCCTTCGACACGCTCAGGGCAGCGCCCCTGACCTGCTCGGCGATTTCCTGGGCGCGTTGCGGCACGTTGACCTTTTTTCCCATCCGTGACTCATTGGCCGCAGTCTGGAAAAAGGATGTGGAAATGCCCCACTCTCCGCTGAATGGGATCGGAACCCATTTCAGCTCGCTAAGCGGAATATCGTTTCGTGCACAATAGGTGCGGATTTTAGCTTCAATTGTTCGCTGTTCTTGATCAAACATCTTTCACCTGATAGCGTTGGAACAGGCTGGGATTATAACATGGGGTAAAGACCCAAAAGGTTTTCGCGCAGCGAGTGAAGATCCTGCTCGCAAGGTCCAGGCTTACACGCGCAAAAGCGGGAGTTTTCAATCTCCCGCTTTTTAAGCAACGGAAAAGCGAAGGACTATGCCTTCGTAGTCTTTTTGGTTGTCCGTCGGGCTGGCTTCTTGACTGGTTCGGTCTCCGCCGGTGCTTCCACCACTGAGGCTGCCTCCATTGTCATTGTCGGCGCGAGGGCGGCCAAGCGTTTCATCAGGCGGGACTTGCGCCGCGCCGCATTATTCTTATGAATGACACCCTTCCGAGCGGCCTTATCCAACATGCTGATGGCCTCCAGCACAGTGTTTTTAGATGACTCGGCATTACTGGTTCCAAAAGCCACGTGCGCTTTCTTGATTGCAGTACGCGCAGCGCCGCGGTAAACGCGGTTTTTTATGCGCCGTTTTTCATTCTGACGGTTGCGTTTGATTTGAGACTTGATGTTTGCCAAATTACCTTCCTCCAATTATCAATCCAGTTACAAGGGGCGTTATTTTACATGAGGCTTAGGAATCTGTCTAGGCTGGCAGCCCGACAGGTTTTCCGTCTCGCCTGTTCACAGGACAACGCTGTCCCAGCGTAATCGTCTACTCGATTCGCTCGAATTTCTCGGCCGCCGCGCCGCAGACCGGGCATTTTTCATCCATCGGTCCCTCGTGGGTGTATCCACAGAATGGACAGACGTAGTACTCCACTTGCGGGGAATCCTTGCCCTGGCTGAGGATTTCTGCCGCCTTGCGGTAGAGCGCCTCATGGATTTTTTCGACCTCCAACGCCCAGCGAAACGAGCGGGCTGCGCGTTTATCCCCTTCAGCCTCGGCATTAGCCAGCATGGGCGGGTACATGGAGACCACCTCGTAATTTTCGCCCCCGATGGCCACCTGCAAGTTCTCCGCTGTGGATTTAACTCCATCCATGGCCTTCAAATGGTCGTGGGCATGGATCGTCTCCGCGGCAGCCGCGGCGCGGAACAATTTGGCAACCTGGGGAAAGCCATCTTCTTCGGCTTTCCTGGCAAAGGCCAGATATTTGCGGTTGGCCTGTGATTCGCCCGCAAAGGCGGTCATTAAGTCATCAATCGTCTTCGCCATGAAACACTCCTTATCCTGTTGTGCAAAACTCATTTATCACTTTATTAGTGACATCCACTTTTTTTGTTAGCGCGCCAAAGTGATGGGATGCTGGCTTGTTCGGGCGGCAGTTGAACTGCCGCCCCATCGGTTTGGCGCGCCAAGCTTTTTTTTAAATGCAGTCATAAATTCAATCATATCATACGCTGACTTTCTTCAATCCGTGTTTTGTATACCTAACCCGGACGAGCCGGAAACAAAAAGAATTATCCACGAAGGGCACGAAGATAACGAAGGTTCTAAAACCACGGCGGCGAATCACCAAAATTGCCGTTGACTCCCACACCAAGAGAAGGTATGATGAAAATAACCTCAGGCTGGCCGGGCGGTCGCGGTTCTGCAACGCAGAACCGAGGAAAGTCCGCACTCCATAGAGCACGGCGCCGGGTAACGCCCGGGACGGGGAAACCTGCCGGAGCAGGGCCACAGAAACAGGTCGCCGTGAGTAGAGAATAGAGATTAGAGAGTAGTCTTTGACTATTCTCGACTCTCGAATCTCTACTCTCGGTCAGAGTGAAAAGGCGGTGTAAGAGACCACCGGCGTCCGCAGCAATGCGGGCGGCCAGGCAACCCCCGCCGGGAGCAAGGCCAAGCAGAGACAAAGTCGCCTTCGGGCGGCGGGAGGCTGCTCGTCTCCCTGGAGTCTCGGGTAGGCCGCTAGAGCGGCGCGGTAACGCGCCGCCTAGAGAGATGATCGCCCAGGCAGAGCGTTGGGATGAAGCTGGTGTTGAGCCGCAAGGCGAAGCATCCTGTGTAAACCGACTCCCCTCTGCTGGACAGAATGCGGCTTATAGGCTAGCCTGAGGAGATTTTTTCTTTTTGGAGGTGGGTCAGGTCAATTTCGATGAGTATTTCTCATTTACGACCATCAGTGTCAGGCTGGTCAACACGATCAAGCCGATCACCCCGTACATGTCCGCAATGCCGGGAAGGTCAGTCCGTGCAGCAATTGGATGGCAAGTACCATGTGCGGGCCGCCAGCGAAGTAATAAAGGATGCAGCGCAGGCCAGACACAACCATGGCGACATCAATCCCTGCTTTCTAGCGGGTGCGTGTGACCTTGTTCAGGCCGCGCGGCTGGTCTGTATCGTAGCCCTTTGCCAGGGTCAAGTGACAGGCAAACAACTGGGCCGGGACAATGCTAACCAGGGGCGTCAACCACTCCGGGATGCCGGCCGGCAGCCGCAGCGGGGACTGGGCCAGTTCCAGAGCCTGGTCATTGTCCGAGATGACCACCAGTTCGGCGGCATGGTTGTGACGCAGGTCTATCAACATACTGAGCATCGTTTCAAACACCATACCGCTGGGAGTCACAGCCAGGACCGGGAACCCGCCCTCGACCATCGCAATTGGGCCATGCTGGAAATCGGCGGATGAATAGGGTTCAGCGACAATGTAAGTCAATTCTTTGAGCTTGAGCGCCCACTCAAAGGCGGTGGCATAGTTGAATCCACGCCCCAGAACGACGCACAAGTGCATATAGCGATAGCGTTGAACCATACGGGCAATCGTTTCATCTTGCCTGAGAACCTGATCCACCCACGCCGGGACGTTTTCCAGTTCTTCCCATCGGGATTCAATCCCGGCCAATGCAGCAGAAATCATCGCAATGGCCATCAACTGGGCCGTATAGGTCTTGGTGGCTGCAACTGCTTTTTCAAGCCCGGCTTGAATGTCGAAGACCAGGTCGGCGCGTTCAGCCAGCGGAGACTGGGGCGCATTGGTGATGGCCAGCGTCAGGCAACCCTGATTGCGCCCCTCGTCCAGCACGCTGACAATATCCGGCGATTTACCGGATTGCGATACGCCCAGGACCAATGCGCCTTTCAAAGCCGGCGGCGATTTGTAATAGGTGAACAGCGACGGCGTGGCCAGCGCCAGTGGCAGCCGATTGTGCGCGCCCCACAGGTAATTGGCATATCGTCCAGCATTATCCGAGCTGCCGCGCGCCGCCAGGAACGCGTAATGAACCTCCCGCTGATGGATGACTTCCGCGATTCGTTGAGCCGTTTCCTTCTGGTTGTGTATCAATGCACGCAGGCAGGCGGGCTGTTCAAAGATTTCATCACGCAGGGACGGCATGGGGATCAGGCCTCGAAGCCATTTTCGGCAATAACCTTCCGGTACCAGAGGGCCGAGTCTTTCAGGATGCGTTCCTGGCTGGCAAAATCCAGCCACACGATGCCAAAACGCTGCGAGTAGCCGAAGCCCCACTCGAAGTTATCCATCAGCGACCAGACGAAGTAACCCGCCAGCGGCACGCCGGCCTGCAAGGCGCGGTGGATGGCAGCGAAGTGACCGCGCAGGTAGTTCAGCCGGTGAGTATCGCGGATGCGTCCGGTTGCGTCGCGGCCATCCGAGTAACTGGCGCCGTTTTCTGTGACGTAGAGCTTCAGCGGCTGATATTCGAAGTACAGTCGCCCCAGCACGCCCAGCAGGCCGTCGGGATAAGTCTCCCAGCCCATTTCGCTCCAGTGTTCGGGGTCTTTCGGGGCGGGAAAAACGGTCTGAGATTCGTTATCAGGGGTTTCGGCGCGCGCCACCGCGCGGGTATAGTAATTCACGCCGAGAAAATCGGTGGGGGCGGCGATGGCTTGCAGATCGCCCGGTTGGATAAAATCCAGGCCGTTTGGCAAAGTTGCGGAGGCAATCCAGTCGGCGGTCATATCGGCTGGGTAGCCGCGCCGGTAGAGCGGGTCGGTAAACCAGCGCGTCCACATGCCATCCGCCTGGCGGGCCAGGTCCAGGTCGGCGGCGCTGTTGGAAGCGGCCATCGTCCAACCGACGTTGAGGGTGATGCCCACCTCGGCTGCGGGACTGTTGCGGCGCAGGGCCGGCACCGCCCAGCCATGCGAGAGCAACAGGTGGTGGCTGGCGCGAATCGCCGCATGAAGGTCTTGCAGGCCGGGGGCGTGTTCGCCGGTGTGATATCCCAGCCAGGCCACCACTGCCGGTTCGTTGTGGGTGATCCAGTTTTTCACGCGGTCACCCAGGTAGCGGCTGACGACATCTGCATATTCAATGAACGCCTCGGCCGTCGAACGCGCCGGCCAGCCGCCTCCATCCTGTAGTTTTTGGGGTAAATCCCAATGATAGAGCGTGACGAAAGGCGTGATGCCGGCTGCCAGCAGGCCATCCACCAGGCGGCTGTAGAAATCCAGCCCGGCGGCGTTGACCCGGCCGCGCCCTTCAGGCAGGATGCGCGGCCAGGCAATGGAAAAGCGATAAATTTCAGTATGATGTTATCCCCAGAGTCTTTCGCTGATTTGGACTATTGCTTGCTGTTGTTTGGATGAAAGTGCCACAAACAGTGAGTTGTGGTCACTCGTATCGCGATTTTCGATGACCAGAACGGTAGCATCTTCACTTAAGGCATGGGTGTGCCATACGGAGCGTTTGACATTATAAATTGTGTGCGGCATTATCTCTTGCGCATGGATACGTACGATCTCATTATCGCCTTCTCCAAGGAACAAGATACACCGCCCAGCGAGAAGGACGAAAACCTCGTCGGTTTCATCGTGGCGCTGCATCCTATCCAACTGGTGTGGCTGCAAGTCATCAATAAAGCGCAGAATGGCTACGCGCCAAGCACCAAAAGCGACCAGCGGAGTATATCCTTCACCAACATATGTACGGATTTCGAGCAAGGCATCAGGAACAATCCGATCCATATATTTAATGACCACCTTTCCACTCAAATGACGCACGCAAGCGGATATCCCCTGCCGAAGCCCCAACCAATATTTCAAATTCACCTGCTTCAGCCACCCAGGTTTTCTTGAGCGGATCGTAAAATGCCAAAGACTGCTGATCCAGATGGAAGGTAACAGTTCTCACTTCACCGGGTTTTAGTGATATCTTCGCAAATCTTTTCAATTCTTTTTCTGGCCGCACCAGTCTTGATCTTGGATCGCGAATATAAAGCTGAATGGTTTCTTTGCCTTCACGCTGGCCTACATTGGCAACAGTCACATTAACCTGAATATCATCACCAGGACGAAAGGTTTCGCCAATGATATACAAGTCACGGTATTCAAATGCTGTGTATGAAAGACCATGACCAAAGGGAAAAAGCGGCTCGATCTCTTTCTTGTCGTAATAACGATAGCCGACGAAGGTACCCTCACCGTAAAAGACCCGACTGTTCTCACCCGGGAAATTGATAAAGGCGGGGTTATCCTGCAACCGTTTGGGAAAGGTCGTCGGCAACTTTCCAGACGGGTTGACATCTCCAAAGAGCACGTCTGCAAGGGCATTACCGGCTTCCTGGCCAGGATACCACAGTTGCACCACAGCCGGGACACTCTCGATCCAGGGCATGCTCAGGGGGGAACCGGCATTCAGAACCACAACGGTATTCGGGTTGGCGGCTGCTACGCGAGCGATCAGTTCGTTCTGGTCACCAGGCAAGTCCATATTCACCCGGTCGGCCCCCTCGCCCTCCCATTCGTTGGTCAAACCGGCAATAATAACAGCGATGTCCGAGTGGGAGGCGAGCGTTACCGCCTCGGTGATGGGATCTTCCTGCACGGGCGGCATAAGGCCGAAGCGCAACGTTCGCCAGCCCATTTCACCTTCCCAACCATACACAATTTCGACCGTGCGTTTCTGTCCCATTTCCAAAGGTACAAGCACTGTATTCTCGCGCCAGTCGGCCAGTTCGCCACCCTCCCACTGATTGATAATCTCTTTCCCATTGAGCGACAAGCGGCTGCGACCAACGCTGGCCAGTCCAAAAGTGAATGTACCCGTCTCAGGCGCAGTGAACGTTCCCGTCAACCGGATGGAAAATTGCTGGCCTCCTTGAACTGGCACCTCGTCGCCGAACCAACTCAGAGCCATACGGTCTATCGTCTGAATAGTGAGTGGTTTGCCTGAAAGATCGGGGGATTTATATACACGCAATGTCAGGCCGGGTGTGCCAACTTCGGCGGTCAACCAGGCAGGATTGGCGGTTGGCAAGAAGCGGTGGGTGGTGCAACCAATGGCATACGCCGCCTCTTGACCGGCGGCGCTTGCCCGCTCACGGATACCTTCCAGTGGAGAGACAACATAATGCGCGTTCACATGTGCGCTGCCGCCGCCAACGATTTGCGCCCAGCGGGCATTTTCTCCGATTACGGCAATCTTTCTGACTTTGGCAGGATTCAGCGGCAGTACAGCGTTGTTTTTTAGCAGCACCATCCCCTCACCCGCAGCCTGGCGGATCAAAGCGCGGTGTTCGGGTCGGTCTATGGCTTGCTCAGCAGGCAACTGGGGGCTATCAAAAGCCCCCACACGCGTCGCTGTGCGCAAGATGCGGCGCACCTTGTCGTCCAGTTCGTCTTCAGTGATCTCACCCGTTTCCAACGCCTTGCGGACGTGTTCAGCCGCCGCCCAGCGCGCCGGGCCGGGCATTTCCACGTCCAGGGCGCTGCTAGCCGCGCCAGGACTATACGTCCCGTACCAGTCCGAGATGACAATGCCATCGAAGCCCCATTCACCCTTGAGTACATCCTTGAGTAAGTACTCGTGTTCGCCGGCATACGTGCCATTGATGCGGTTATAAGCCGACATGACCGCCCAGGGTTTGGCCTTTTCCATTGCAATGCGGAACGGTTCAAGGTAAATCTCACGCAGCGGGCGTTCGCTCACTTCGGAACTGATGCTATGACGCTCGAATTCTTGATCGTTGCACACAAAGTGTTTAATGCACGCCCCCACCCCATTCTTTTGCAGGCCGTTGATATAGGCCGATGCCATCTGCCCGGTCAGATACGGGTCTTCAGAGTAGCACTCAAAATTTCGCCCGGCAATCGGCACACGGTGGATATTGACCGTTGGTGCCAGCAAAATGTGCGCGCCCTTGGCCTTGACCTCATCGGCCAGGGCCTGTCCCACGCGCGCGACCAGTTCAGGATTCCAGGTGGCGCCCAAAGCCGAACCGCACGGGAAACAGGCCGAAGTCAGGCCCAGGCTGCCGCCCGCCCCGCGCGCCCCATTTGGGCCGTCAGTCACTTTGAGGGACGGGATTCCCAGCCGCTCCACCGGAACGGTATGCCACATATCCCGCCCGGCCAGCAGAGAAATCTTCTCGTCCAGGGTCATTTGTTGAATGAGTTGTTCGATTTTTGCATCCATAATGCCTCTCTCTTTGCTCCCAGTGTCATGATGATACGCGTCTCATCAGGCCACGCGGCCACCACGCTGCGGGGGATGTTCACAGTAAAATCATCAGCGATATAGTGACGACTCAAGTCCTCACCGTTGATGTGTAACGAGACGAGACGATACGAGCCATAATCCAGTCTCTGCGGATTGACGTGTTCGACTTCCAACCGTTTCCCGGCGAAGCGCAAACGCACCGCAAGCCGGTCTCCTGCTTCGAATTGCCGGACAGCCAGCTTCGGCTGGATGACCAGGTCACCCCGATGTCCCCTGACGCCATAAACTTCAGTGAGCAGGGTCAACAGGTACCAGGCTGCCGAACCGGTCAGATACGGATACATGCCACGCCCGCGCGGGCTGAAATATTCGGGAATGCCCGGATACATGCGGCTGGCGGCGAAGTCCTGACTGTGACGGTAGATACCTTCCAGTACCTTCCAGCCCTCTTTCACCAATCCACGTTTGTAGAGTGCATTGGCATACATGACAGCCATGTGAGAGAACATGGCCCCGTTCTCTTTATGCCCAAAGGCGAAACCAAAGGCCCGCCCCAGTATACCACTCAGTTTTAGTGCCTGCTCGCGTCCACCACTTGCAAAGTTTGTATTCAGATGGTAGCCGCCCACGGATGGATCATACAGATAACGATCTGCGGCGCGGATGATGGCCTGAGCCTGTTCATCGCTGGCAATACCTCCCATCAAGGTGAAAACCTGTCCAGTCAGAGTCATGCGTACACCAGTGGGGTGGGCGCCTTCCACGCGCTGGCCGTCGTTGTCGTAATAGCCGTTGAACCAACCACAACCGCTGTCATGCTGTATCCATTCGTTCTGGCGGATGTGCTTGGCCAGCCAATCGGCTTTTTGAGCCAAATCATCTGCCAAATCAACCAGCAGCAGGCGCGCCTTTTCACCTGAAACGGCATGCTGAACTACATCAAAATAGTTTTGTAGACGCTGGCGTTTGGCCGTAACGTCTGCATAATCCGCCGGCGTAGTAAGCCTGTCAAGCAAAGGCAACAGATCCACTGCAACGGAGGTTTCTCTGACCCCCTCGCCTACAAGTAAAAGACAGAGATCGCTCAATGCACGCAGGTTGCCAGCATACAACGCCGTGAAAGCCACGCTCTCGCCGCGCTGGCGGGCCATATCAAGTGCGTCGTTCCAGTCCGCACCTTCGAGCAGGATATTGTTATGCTCACCGACGTTAAAAAACGCCGTCAAATGCTGCACAAGCAGATGTTCCAGCACTGTGCCGCGATACGGCTCGCCGGTTTCTCCGAGTAGCACCGTCCCCTGTTCAGGCCGCCAGGCACTGTCAACACTCTGGCAACGATGCGTGAGATGATCTTTGAAATAAACCTGCTCGCGCAGTAGAAACCGGAGATCACCGGTCTGATCAATATAGAGGCGCGTGGTCAGCAACGGCCAGGCACCGTGATCCATCCACGCGCGCGGGATGTTGTTGCGGTCGGCTTTGAACTCGCCAGGATGTACACCAACAATGGTGGCGTTGCTTCCGTCCATGCGTATTCCGGCAAAGTTGCTTAGCAGCATACTGCTGATATCCCTCGATTCCATCAGCAGTAGCACCAGGATATCCTGCCACAAGTCGCGCCAGCCGCGCCCGCCGCGCCCGTAGTCATGGTACGGCAGGAACGAGTTGCCCATCAACCGCCGCAGGATTGGTTGCAGCGTGACCCATTGCAGCCAGCCGTCGAAACGGTCATCAGCGGTGGTAAAGTGCAGGGTGGCGAGCTTCTCACGCCAGAAAGTGCGTGTTTGTGCCAGCCAATCGTCAAAACGCTCCAGCGTGCCATAGCGTTCAAGCAGGATCATTGGGTCATCATTTTTGTTAAGGATAGACAGGATAAGTATATAGGAAACCGCTTTTCCTGGATCCAGTTCCACTTCACGAAAACGCAGCGCTCCGATGCTTTCGTACCCGTCGAGAGTATCCCCCGCAACTGCCCTCGGCTTCGAGTGGCGGACGACTGCCTCGGGCCAGTCCAGCGTCCCGCCTGCGCCGAGAAAGTCTTCTACGGCCATGAAGAAACCTAGCGGGGCGGTGCCGTCACCTTCGGCACCCAGTACAGCGTAAGTGAGAGGATTGGGCAGGTGGCCGCGCTCGCCAAAGGACAGGATAGGACTGACCAGCACGCCATGCGCGTGACAGGTGGTGCGATGTAGCAGGGAGGTAACATGCCGATGGTCACGCAGATTATCGGCTGAGCGCCCGTAGATGGGGATGGCCGCCGTAGGGGTCAATGTGAGAGATTTCTCGCCGGTATTCGTCAGTGTGACCTGCATAAGTTCCACCCGATCGGGCCCGGTCGGTACGAAGCTGGTCACTTCGGCCTGCAAACCCGCATCTGGGTGCTGGCGGGTAACGATTTGCCAGAGAAAACCCGCTCGCAGGGTAACAGCTTCTTTGCCGGCGGACAGGCGGCGGGTCGTTTGAGCGGCGCTGTTGCCGGTCACAGACCAGGGTTCCAGCCCATCGCCCGTCACCCACAAATTGCGTGCTGCGCGGCTGTTGTGCAAATCTTCGACCGAGACAGGCAGGAGCAAGAAGGCGTTCTGGTCGGCCTTGGCGTCCCCATTGAATGTGGGTGTAACTGAAGACATCATCCCGGCTTCATTAACCAGCGGGAGGTAGAGGTAGCTGGTATCGCCTGGATCAGGCAATTCGAAGGTGCCCTCGCAGTCTATAAAATACCAGCCGGGATTGTACGATGATTGCATAAGAAGCCTCATTGGTCTGAGTTTAGCTGATTTTCCGCAACCTGGCCGGGTTTTTGATAAACGCGCACATAATCCACATAAAGGAATTGCGGGAAGACGGTCGATTCGTTCGGGTAACCGGGCCAATTACCGCCAACAGCCAGGTTGATGATGATAAAGAAGGGATGGTCATAAACCCAATCGCTGGGCACAGACTCGGGCATCACCTTGAAATATTGTTCATCGTCTACGTACCAGCGAATCTCTTCTGGCTCCCATTCGATGGCATAGACGTGGAACTCTTCAGAAAGCGAACCTGATGGAAAAGTCGTAAAATGACCTACACCACCGCCACCAGAATAGCCGGGGCCATGCACAGTGCCATAAATCCGGGTTGGTTCACGGCCAACATGTTCCATGATGTCAATCTCACCACTGCGCGGCCAGCCCACATCCGTGACATCTGTGCCAAGCATCCAGAAGGCTGACCAGATGCCCTGTCCGTAAGACAGTTTCATGCGCGCTTCGATGTGTCCGTAAGTCCAGGCATGCAGCCCCTGGGTTTTGATGCGGGCCGATGTGTAGTTTCGGCGGATGAATTTCTCGGCACGCGCTTCAATCACCAGCATCCCGTCTTCGATGCGGGCGTTTTCGGGCCGGTCAGTGTAGAACTGCCGCTCATTGTTGCCCCAGCCATTGCCGCCGATTTCAAAAGTCCAGTTGGCGGGGTCAATCGATTCACCGTCAAATTCGTCGTGCCAGACCAGTGTCCAGCCTTCGCGTGCCCATTCGGGCGTGGGAGTTGCAGCCGGCTGAACGGGCTGACCAGTACAGGCAGACACAAGAAAGATTCCCAGCATAAAAAAGGTAACCTGACGCTTCATAAATACCCTAGCAACTACGGACAGACCGGCACAATCACCGGCTGGCTGGCTGCGGTATCCAGCCCGTATCCAAACGGGAAGAGCGGTGCATCACAGCCTTCGGTGGGCAGCGTCTTGAAGCCCAGCGGGAGCTGGCTGTTGCTGCGTGGCCAAGAATAGGGTAGCTTGCCCGTGAAGGGGACATCACCAAACAGCACATCAGCCACGCCCTGCCCTTCGGTGCCGGGCAGCCAGGCTGCGACCCAGGCGTCGGCCAAGCCAAGTTGATCAGTGATGACCAGTGGGCGGCCTGAAATGATGATCACAACCACCTTTTGGCTGCGTTCACGCACGCGCTGAATCAGGTCTGCATCGGTCTGGCTGATGGACAGGTTGGCCCGATCGCCGACACCTTCAGCATACATCTTTTCACCAATTACGACAATACCCATATCGGCAATGGCCGGGTTGCCATTGGCATCCTTGATGTTTTCGTACTTTCCGAAGCGGTTGTACTGTACCTGGCCGGTAGCGATGGCTTCGATGGCATCGCGGATCGTCGTGCCGGATGTGATGCTCCCGGCTTTGCCCTGCCACTCGATCGTCCAACCGCCAGACTGGATGCCGATATCATCAGCGGCTTCCCCGGCGATGAAAATCAGACCAGCATCTTTGGCTATCGGCAGAGCAGCGTTGTCATTTTTCAGCAGAACCAGCGATTTTGCCACCGCTTCACGCGCCAGCGCACGGTGCTCGTCTGAACCAACCAGCGACAAGTATTCAGGGTTCGAGAACGGATTCTCAAACAACCCCATGCGAAATTTGACCGTTAGAATACGCCATACAGCATCGTTGATGCGATCTGCGGAGATGTCACCCTTCTGTACCGCCAGTTTCATCGTGTCAATGAATTTCTTGTATTCAGTAGGAACCATATTCATGTCCACTCCGGCATTGATCGCGGTAACAACAGCTGTGTAGTAATTCCTGTCAATCTGGTCAATCGCCTGCCAGTCGGAGACCAGAAAGCCCTTGAAGCCCAGTTCGCCTTTGAGCACGTCCGTCAGCAGGTATTTCTGGGCGTGCATCTTGGTCCCATTCCAACTGCTGAATGAGACCATGATGCTTTGCGCGCCAGCCTCCACAATGGCCTGATAAGGCGGCAGGAAGTACGCTCGCAAAGTGGCTTCATCTGCCTGCATATCACCCTGGTCACTTTGATAATTGTTGGTCGTGGACGTTCCCCAAACCGTGCCGCCATCGCCAATAAAATGCTTGGGCGTGCCGACTACAGATAACAGGTCCGAAATATCCGCCCCCTGCAGGCCTTCCAGATAGGCCACGCCAAGTTCCGTCACAAGGGCTGTATTTTCGCCGAAACCTTCGTAGGTGCGTCCCCAGCGGATATCCTGCGGCACGGCCACCACCGGGGCGTAATTCCAGCGGATGTTGGTTGCGACCATCTCCTCGGCGGTGGCGCGCGCCACACGCCGCACAAGACCGGCATCGCCAGTCGCCCCCATGCCAATGTTGTGCGGGAAGATCACCGCGCCTTTCAGGTTGCCATGACCATGAACGGCGTCCACGCCATAAATTACCGGAATGCCTAGCCGGGTTTTCAGCGCGGCATCTTGATAACCGTCCACCATCTTGGCCCAGCCTTCGGGCGTGTTTGAGATCGGTGAGCCGCCGCCGCCGCTTAACACACCACCGATGAAATATTGCGTCACGGCTTCAGCGGGCAGGCTGTTTTTCTCGATCAGGGTCATCTGACCGATTCTCTCATCAAGAGTCATACGCGCAAGAAGGTCGGCAGCACGTTCTTCAGGCGAAAGCGATACATCCTGATATGGCAGGATGGTCTGCGCAACTGTTTCGGCAACTTGCGGTGTTGGTGTAACTTGCGGCTGGCAAGCCGAAACGATAAGGACAGCACTAAGTAAGGTTATGATTAGTTTTTGGGGATTCATAATTAGAGGACTATTTTTCAACGCCAGTGATGACCACACCTTGCATGAACACGCGCTGGGCGAAGAAGAAGACGATAATCGGAATGACCGCGGAAATCAAAGAGGCAGCCTGAATAAGATTGGTGGATTGCGAGTAGAGGTTGTTGAAGGCTGTCAGGCCAACCGTGATCGGGAATTTTTCGGAGTGACCAGCCAGGTAGATCAATGGACCGAAGAAATCGTTCCAGGCATAGAAGAAATGGAACAGGGCCACCGCCGTCAATGCTGGCATAGATTGCGGCAAGATGATCGAGAAGAATACCCTGAATGGGCCGGCGCCGTCAATCATGGCCGCCTCGTCAAGCTCGCGCGGGATGGACATGAAGAACTGGCGCATCAAGAACACGTTGGTGCCCCAGGAGAAAAATGCTGGAACGATCAATGGCAGCCACGTCCCTACCCAGCCGATTTTCAGAAAGATAAAATAGGTCGGGATAAGCGTCACTGCTCCGGGCAGAATGACAGTGGAGAGCATGAGCATGAACAGGACGTTCTTCTTCGGGATGCGGAAGCGGGCAAAACCATACGCCACCAGCGATGCCGAAAAGACTGCTCCAAAAGTCGTAATGCCAGCGTACATGGCTGTATTGCGCAGCAAGCGAGGAAAATTAATCGCATTCCACGTCTTTGAAAAGTTGTTCCATTGAGCGTCAAAAACCCAGGTGCGCTCGAGCTGCCGCCACTGGCCCTGCCATTCAATCAGCCCGGCTCCCACATTTTCCGGGTCGATAAACGAACTAAATTCTCTGCCCTTTTTGACGAGCGCGAGTTCCCGGATTTCGCCTTCTATGGAAACCGGATAAATGTCGTAATTTTTTCCCTCGTATGTGAACTGACGTTCGCTGGCAGGCCACCATGGGGCTCCTATTTTAGAGAACTGGGAATCAGTCTTGAGAGAAGTCACAACCCCATATACCATAGGGATCAAGAATAAGAACAGTACGGCCAGGGCCAAACCCGTGATGGAAATGGAATTGATCAATTCTCTCACTTTGCGAGGTAAAACCCTGCGATATTGGGATGTTTCTTGCCTGGTCATTATCTTTCCTCCGAGGCGTAATAAACCCAATACTTTGCTGTGCCAAATAGAATGAGGGTCAAGATGATAGCAACAATGAACATCAACCACGCCAGGGTCGCCCCATAACCCATGTCAAAAAACGTAAACGATTGTTTGTAGAAATACACCATGTAAAATCTGGTTTTCCCTTCAGGAAAACCGGTTCCGCTGTTCAACACAAATGGTGCCAGGAAGTATTGCAGCGAGCCAATCACGCCTAAAACAAGTTGATAGAATATCACCGGTGAGATCATTGGCATCGTGATCCTAAACAACCTCTGCCACCAGTTTGCGCCATCGATTTCGGCGGCTTCGTAAAGTTCAGTAGGAACTCCTTGCAAACCTGCCAGAAAAATGACCATGGCATTGCCTACCCCCCACAAACCAAACATCGTGTACGCAAAATAGACCAAATCCGGGTTTGCCAGCCAACGGATTCCCTGTGTCCCAACAGCTTTAATGCCCGTCAGCCGCTCAATGAAGACATTGACCCACCCTGTCTGTTCGTTTAAAACGCCTGCCCAGATCAACACCACTGCTACCAGTGGGATCATCGTGGGCATGTAGAACAATGTCCGGTAAAAGTTTTTTCCTATTACGTTCTTCGAATTCAACAGTATCGCCAGGAATAAGGCAAATCCTAAACCAATGGGAAGTGCGATGGCGGCAAATTGGATTGTACGGCCAAACGAAAGCACGACTTCTTTGTCAACTGTCAATGCCCGCTTCCAATTTTCCAAACCGATAAAAACTGCCTGGTCCGGAACTGCCGGATTAAAGTCGAACAATGAAAATCCAAACGAGGCAATCATTGGAAAGAGATAGAATGCCAAGAAGCCGATCATCCAAGGACTCAAGAACAAGAGACCCCAAAGGGCTTCCTTTTTATGCATTGGAGACATTCTTTTTCTGGATTTCGACTCAGTGTTCTTTAGAGTGACACCGCTGATTAATGCCATCGTTTCACCTCCACTGGTGCATCAGCCTGGCCCAAATGGGCCAGGCTGATGTACATCTTGGAGCTACTACACGATTTCGCAAGTTTTCCGACTATTGGCGACAGGCCAGTAGTGAGCTTGCT
>DYHT01000033.1 GCA_020723995.1 Chloroflexus sp. | reverse complement strand
TGTCGTAACTATTCAGCCAGCGCTGAGTACACCGATTTGTCACTCTGAGCGGAGCGAAGAGTCCCCTCCAGCGTGGGGGATGCTTCGTCGCAAAAAACGCTCCTCAGCATGACAGGCCTGAATAGTTACCAGATGTTCAAACATGTAAACGTGCCATTGCCTTGTAAAGGAAGAATAATGAAAATCCGTATTACCACCATGTTGCTGTTTATTTTTATATTTTTATCCGCCTGTAATTTCTCCCTAGCCGAGGATATTGCCCCTCCGCCCAACTACGTTGCCCCGACTCCCGCATCAACCCTGGGTGCCTTGTACCCCTCCAGCCCGCCCAACCCCTTGCGCGGCGCGGCCATCTACGCCGAAAAGTGCGCGCCCTGTCACGGGGAGAAAGGCCTCGGTAACGGTCCGCAGGCCGCGGGTCTGCCCGTACCGGTGGCGGCCATCGGCCTGGTTGACATCTCCCGCCAGTCCTCGCCGGCCGAATGGTTCACCGTCGTCACCCAGGGCCGCACAGATAGATCCATGCCCTCATTCGCCAGCCTGCCCAGCCAGGAACGCTGGGATGTGCTGTCCTACGTCTTCAGCTTGAGCGCCACTGCAGACGAAGTAGCGAAAGGCGCGCTTACTTACACCGCTAAGTGCGCCGCCTGCCACGGCTTGCAAGGTAAGGGTGACGGCTCGCAGGCAGCCGGCCTTAGCCTAGCCCCGACCAACTTTACCGATCAGGAATACATGGCAAAGACGACCGGCATCGGGCTTTATCGCGCCATTTCTGAGGGCGTTGCCCCAAACATGCCTGGTTTCAGTACAGAATTGAACGAAAGCGACCGTGTGGCGCTGGTGGCCTATTTGCGTTCACTGACCTTTGACCTGTCCGCGCCGAAGGCCACCCCGCTACCTACCTCGACCACGGAAACCACTTCGACCCTCGAAGCGCCACTCGCAACCCCTGACCCGCAACTCCTAACCCCCAGCCTGCAACTTGCAACCCCCTCGCTTGCCCTTGGGACGGTCACCGGCTCGGTCGTCAACGGGACGGGTAACGCCATCCCCGTTGATCTGATGGTCACCCTGCGCGGTTTCGATCATGGCGCGGATGCATCCAGTGCGCCTGTGGAAGTGATAAATCTATCCGCCCCGTTGGCATCCGATGGCTCGTTCAGCTTTGAAAATGTCGCAATGCCCAAGGGGCGCATATTCCTGGCGCAGGTAACGCACTCCGGTGTACCCTTCCAGTCTGATTTTGTGATCGCCGAGGTCGGAAAGAATGCGCTGGCCTTGCCGCCGCTCGATTTCTACGAGACCACGACCGACCTGACGCTGCTGACGCTCGATCAGACCCACATCGTCTTCGACTTTTCCAGTGCAGGAGATGTTCAAGTAAACGAGATATACGTATTGACCAATTTGAGCAATCAGGCGATTGTGATCCTCACCGACGGGCAATCCTTGCCGTTTATCGCCCTGCCTGATAATGCACTGAATGTCGGTTTCGATGTCGCACAAGGCAGCACGGCTCTCCTGCCGGCCGAGGGCGGATTTGCAATTCCGCCGAGCACAAACCAGTATGGGATCGTGGCCTTCTTTACACTGCCGTATGGTAAAAAACTGGAAGTGACCCAACCCTTCAAGCTCACGGCTGGGACTGTAACCTTATTTGTTCCCGAAGGTGTCAAGGTCAAAGGCGACCAGTTGACCGATGCGGGCGTCAAACTCATTCAGAATGCCACTTTCCAGACGTACACAGCTACAAACGTGAAAGCTGGTGGTTCGCTCACTTTCACCATCAGCGGCAGCCCCAAGACCGCGGCCGAAAGTCCAAGCCTGGATACAAAGACCAGCCTGATCATCGGTCTGGGCGTTTTCGGCCTGGCGCTCATTCTGGCGGGCGTCTATCTTTTTCTGCGTGACCGCGCCCGCGTCGGCGAGGAAGACGATGAAGGCGAAGTGACCGAAGATGCGCTCGGCGACGATCCCATAAGTTTGACGGATGCCATCCTTGCCCTGGACGATCAATTCAAGGCCGGCGGCATTTCCGAAGAGGGCTATCGCAAGCGTCGGGCTGAGTTGAAAGCGCGGCTGAAGGAACTGCTATAAGAGATGCAAGTTGCGTGGTGTAGGTTGCGCATCTCGCAACTCGCATCCCGTATCCCGCATCCCGCATCTCATATCACGCCATGATACAAGTCCGCAAACTAGTCAAGCGTTTTGGATTAAAAACCGTCCTGCGCGGCCTGGATTTCCAGGTGCAGGAAGGTGAATTCGTGGCTTTGCTCGGCCCGAACGGGGCGGGTAAGACTACATTCCTGCGCATCCTAGCCTCGCTGGCGCAGCCCTCGCTGGGCGAGATCTGCATCGCCGGCTATGCCCTGCCCACGCAAGCAGCCGCTGTCCGCCGCAGGCTGGGTGTGGTCTCGCACATGCCATTGCTCTATGGCGACCTAACCGCCGCGGAGAATCTGGTTTTCTTCGGGCGGATGTACGACATCTCGAGCCTGGATCAGCGCATTGACGAGGTGCTGGAACTGGTCGGCCTGGCGGCCCGCCGCCGCGACCTGGTGCGGACTTTCTCGCGCGGCATGCAGCAACGTCTCGCCATCGGGCGCGCCGTGCTGCACGACCCGGAGGTGATGCTCTTCGACGAGCCGCATACCGGCCTCGACCAGGATGCCTGCGACATGCTGGATAAGATCCTGCGCGATGTGGCTGCGCGCGGCCGTACGGTGGTGATGACCTCCCACGATCTGGCACGCGTGGAAGATTTAGCTTCGCGCTTCGATGTCCTCTCGCGGGGCGTTATCACGGCTTCGACAACCCGCTCGAAATTAGGCCAGAGTAATTTGCTTGATTTTTATCGCCAGTCTTTGCAGGAGACATGAGCCGTGAAACGCCATTCATCATCAATCACGCATCACGCATCACGCATCACTCGTCACTCATCACTCGCTTCTTTCTTCCGTGCCATCGCCGCCATTGTCTGGAAAGACTTGGCCGCCGAATTGCGTTCGCGCGAACTGCTCTCGGCCATGCTGGTTTTCGCGTTGTTGGTCATCCTGATCTTTAACTTCGCACTCGAGCTGGACGTCAAGACGCGTGCGACTGTCACCGCCGGGGTGTTGTGGGTGACCTTCGTTTTTGCCGGGACGCTCGGCCTGAACCGCTCGATGGCGATCGAAAAAGACCGCGGCTGCTTGGATGGACTCCTGCTGGCGCCGGTGGATCGCAGCGCCATCTATTTTGGCAAGGTCATCAGCAACCTGGTCTTTATGTTCATCGTCGAAGCCATCGTCCTGCCGGTTTACAGCGTGTTGTATAACACCAACCTGTTCAAACTGGGCCTGATCGGCGTCATCCTGCTCGGCTCGGTTGGTTACGTGGCGGTTGGAACGCTGCTCTCGGCTATGGCCGTGCAGACCCGCACGCGGGATGTGCTACTGCCCATCCTGCTCTTCCCGGTCGTCATCCCGGTGCTGGTGGCGGCAGTTAAAGCCTCCAGCGGTTTTTTACAAGGACTGGGACTGGCTGAAGTTATGCCCTGGATCAACCAGTTGATCGTCTACGACATCGTCTTCACCGCCGTTGCGTTTATGGTATTTGATTATGTTGTGGAAGAATAGAGAATAGAGATTGGAGAATGGAGATTAGTTTCTTCCTTTCACGAATCTCTGCTCTCTGCTCTCTACTCTCTACTCTCTACTCTCTACTCAGGAGAAAGTTATGGAACCCCAACCCCTCGCATTAAAAATACTCAATATCGTCTCGGCTGTCTTGCTTGCCATCGCCGTCTGGCTGGTCTTTTTCTACGCACCGCTGGAACTCGTCATGGGCGCGGTGCAGAAAATCTTTTACTTCCACGTCGCCAACGCTTGGGTCGGTATGCTCGGCTTCATTGTCGCGGCCGTGGCTGGTATTGCCTACCTGCGCACTCACGACATGAAATGGGACATCGTCGAAATGGCCGCGGTCGAGATCAGCCTGATCTTTTTTCTCATCGCCATCGTCACTGGCTCGATCTGGGCCTACCCGGCCTGGGGCACCTGGTGGACCTGGGACCCGCGCCTGACCACGGCCGCCATCCTTGAAATGATTTACATCGCCTACCTGCTGCTGCGCCAGGGCATCGAAGACCCAGACCGGCGGGCGCGCTTCGGTGCGGTCTACACCCTGATCGGCGGCTTGAGCGTGCCGCTGACGTTCATCTCGATCCGCATCTTCCGCACCATCCACCCGGCGCTGATCGGCACGGCTTCCGCCGCTTCACAGGGCGGTTTCGACATGACCGCGCCGATGAAACTCACCTTCTTCTTCAGCCTGTTCACCTTCTCGCTCATCTTTGTAGTCCTGCTCTGGCATCGCATCCGCCTGGGCCGCCTGGTTGAAAAGGTTGAGCAACTCAAACTCAAATTCATGCAATAGGAGCGAAAAATGACCCCCGATACGACTAATTTCATGCTCGCCGGTTACGCTGTCATCTTCAGCGTGATGGCAATCTACATTGTCAGCCTGTTCATGCGCTGGCGCAATCTACAGCAGGATTTGAAAACCCTGGAAGAAATGCAAGAAAAGAAATAAGAGAAAAACACGTTCGATTTTTCGCGGGGTTTGGCTTTCGTTGCCACTTTCACGATGGCTTCGCAACTTTACTTGATAACGCTGAGCTTTCTACCGACAGCCGCAAATGCCTCCAATCCTTTATCCAAATCATCTTTGCCGTGCGCTGCGGAAATCATCACCCGAATCCGCGCCTTGCCCTGCGGCACGGTCGGATACCCGATGGCCATCGCAAAGACGCCCGCCTCGAACAGTTCGCGGCTGAACTGCTGGGCCAGCGGCGCTTCGCCGAGCATGACCGGCGTGATCGGCGTGGTGCTCAGGCCGGTGTCGAAGCCCAGTTCCTTCATCCCGGCCTTGAAGTAATTGGCGTTGTCCCACAGTCGGTCCACCAGTTCGGTCGAGGCTTCGAGGATGTCCAGCGCGGCAATGCAGGCTGCCGCGTCCGGCACGGTGACGGCCGAGGAGAACAGGAACGGGCGGCCGCGCTGGCGCAGCCATTCCACCACGACCGGTGAACCGGCCACCACGCCGCCCACCACGCCAAAGGCCTTCGAGAGTGTGCCGACTTCCACGTCCACTTTGCCATGCAGGCCGAAATGATCCACGATGCCGCGCCCACCCTTGCCCAACACGCCTTCGCCGTGGGCGTCGTCCACCATCAGCAAAATATCGTACTTCTGCGCCACTGCGCAAATCTTGTCAAGCGGGGCCACGTCGCCGTCCATGCTGAAGACGCCGTCGGTGATGATGATGGCGCGCCGGTACTGGGCGAGGTTTTCCTTGATTTGCGCCTCCAGCGAGGCCACGTCGCAGTGCTCGTAAGCGATGATCTTGGCCCCCGAAAGGCGGCAGCCGTCAATGATACTGGCGTGGTTCAGCCGGTCGGAGAAGATTATGTCCTCCTTGCCGACCAGCGCCGGGATGGTGGCCAGGTTGGCATTGAAGCCGCTCTGGAAGGTGATGGCCGCTGCGACGCCCTTGAAGGCCGCCAGCCGCCGTTCCAGTTCGACGTGCAGGGTCATCGTCCCGGCAATTGAGCGCACCGCGGCCGGGCCGATGCCGAGTTCGTCAATGGCTTTCTTAGCGGCGGCGGTCAGTTGCGGGTGGTTCGCCAGACCGAGATAGTTATTCGAGCAGAAGTTGAGCACACGCTTTCCGTCCACGACCAGCCATGCGCCTTGCGGCGAGCCGATGGTGCGGATGCGGTTGTATAGGCCAGCAGTTTGCAGGCCTTCGATTTCTTGTTTGATCCAGTCAGTTTTGGTCATGGGGGACTCCGTGAGTTGAGATTAGAGAGGAGGGATTAGAGATCAGCCCCCCTATTTTACGCTTAAATCGGCCAAATCTCGTGAATGCCTTCGATTTCAATTCCGCTCTCGGCTACAACGCTGCGGGCAGTTTCGATGTCCGCGCGGGAGACGCGCACGCACACGCCGCAATCGGAACTTAAATGGCGCGGCACGGGGATGAGTTTGCAGACCGTGCCGCGCGTTGCGAGCAGTTTCTCAATCCGCATGGCGTGGCTGGTGGAGTAGACGAGGATGACGGCGTGTTCCATGAGAGCAGTGATCAGTGACCAGTTGTTGAATGGCAGCGAGGGTTGCGTCAATATCTCTGTTGATGTTGAACGCGCCCAGCCCAAAGCGTACAGTCCCTGCCGGGAAGGTGCCCAGCGTGCGGTGCGCGGCTGGGGCGCAATGCAGGCCAACACGGCACAGGATACCATAATCTTCATCCAGCCGCAGGCCGACCTCGGAAGGCGGCAGGCCGGCAATATTGAACGAGATCACCGCCGTTCGCAGGTTGGCATCGCGCGGGCCGTAAACGGTCACGCCTGAGATTTCACGCAGGCCGCCCATCAGTTTCCTGCAAAGGGTCATTTCGTGCTGGCGGATGGAATTCACGCCGCGCGCCATAATCCAGTCCAAACCTGCGCCCAGCCCGGCCAGCCCGACGGCATTTGGCGTGCCAGACTCGTACTTATCGGGCAGGAATTCGGGCTGCTCCTCGCGCTCGGAGCGCGTGCCTGTCCCGCCCTGTTTGAGTGCGGACAGTTTGCTTTCATCCACGCGCGTCCCCAGAACCAAGCCGCCGGTGCCGGTCGGGCCATAGAGCGACTTGTGGCCGGTGAAGGCCAATAAATCTATATTATCCACCTGCATGTCAAGCGGGTACGCGCCGGCAGTCTGAGCAACATCGGCCAATAAAAGCAGGTTGTGGCGGCGGGCAATCTCACCGGCTGCACGCACCGGCAGCAGCGTGCCGGTCACGTTGGAGGCGTGGTTCAAGGCAATCAGCGTCGTGTTGGGGCGGATGGCGGATTCTACATTGGCCGGATTCAAAAAACCCTCTGGTGAGCAGGGCACAACCGTCACTGCCACGCCGCGCTTTTCCAGATGGCGCAAAGGCCGCATGACCGAGTTGTGTTCCATGCTGCTGGTGATTATATGGTCGCCGGGGCGTAATAACCCGTGCAAGGCCAGGTTGAGCGCCTCAGTTACGTTCAGGGCGAAGGTCACCCGTAACGGGTCGGGTGCGTTGAAGAGACGCGCCACTTGTTCGCGAGTCTCGAAGACGAGGCGCGCCGCGTCTACGGAGAGACGGTGGCCGGAGCGTCCGGGGTTGGCGCCCGTCTCCTCCAGAAAACGGGTCATCGCCGCGGCGACCTGCGGCGGTTTGGGCCAGGAAGTCGCCGCGTTGTCGAGATAAATCAGGTTGGGATTTCGATTCATAATAATTCCAGAGATCCTAAAGGTCTTTAAGACCTTTAGGATCTGATTTTACGCGCTCTTTGCCAGCGTTAGTTTGAATTTGCCTTTCAGGTCGTCAACACTGACCTGCAGGCCTTTGCTCTTCGCCATGCGAAAGATGTTTTCGCGGGCGGTGACGGTATCCACCAGCACCTCGATGGGGAGCTCGCCTTTCGTCACGGCCTCGGCGGCCAGCATCACCGGTTGCGGGCAGGAAAGCCCGCGGGCGTCAATTGTTTTGGTCATTTTGTTCTCCTTAGGCGCTTTTCTCGCACATGGTGAAGCCGAAGACCAGCATCACCACGATACCCAGCGTCACGGCAATCATGCCGTAAGGGTTCAACCCGCCGACAGTCAGCACGCCGTCCTTGATGACATCCGGTTTGGCAACCAGGCTGAAGTTATGGGCAAACGCCGCGCCGGTAATCATGCCCAGCACGAATACCGCTGCGTCACCGTCGCCTTCGCCCGAAAGGAACAACTGCCGTCCGGGGCAACCGCCCGCCAGCGCGAAGGCCAGACCCGAAAGCGCCATGCCGAGAAAATTCCAGAGGGTGCTGCTGTGGGCAATCGGTTGACCGGCGAAGCCCAGTTTGAATTGGCCGAGAACAAGATTCATCACGAAGGCCGTGACCAGCAATGCGCCAAGGCCGCTCAACAGGTGCGTATCACGCAGCAGAATCACATCGCGGACAGCGCCCATCGTGCAGAAGCGCGAACGCTGGGCAAGGAAGCCGATGAGCAGTCCCGCACCAAGCGAAATGGCAACCGGCGCAGCCAGCGACCCCGGGCCTGTTTCGCTAAAGAAAATTGGCCCACCCTCGCCGAAAACGGGCCGGAAGGGCAGCAACAGGAGCAGGCCGATCATGAGCAATGGCATAATCCAGCCAACGACGGGATAGGTCTTCTGGGCGCGGCCTAGCGTGAAACCGCGCTTGAGAAAGAATACGCCGATGGCAATGCCCGCTGCCAATCCAATCAAGCCGATGAGCGCGTTCAGGTCGCCGCCGGCCAGGCGCAGGTTGGCGCGCCACGGACAACCGAGAAAGGCCAGCGCGCCAATCATGGCAAACGCGCCCAGCGCGAAGCGCACAATCGGCGCGGAACCAGCACGCGCTTTGAACTCGCGGAACAGCAGCGCGGCGAGGGTCGCGCCGAGTACCAGCCCGATAATTTCGGGCCGGATGTACTGGACAGCCGCGGCGCGGTGCAGGCCGAGCGCGCCGGCAATATCGCGCTCGAAGCAGGCCACGCAGATGCCCATGTTGGGCGGGTTGCCGAATTTGACCAGCAGCGGGGCGATGACCCCGATGACCACGCCGGTTAGAATGATGCCCCAGCGCGAGGCAAAAAAACGGGTGAGATAGTTGAGCATGTGCATTCTCCTGGTTTAGTTAGGTAGTTGGATAGTTAGGTGGTTGGGTTTAAAGTAAAAGTAGTGACAATTCAGGTCACTGTGGAGATATGCGATTCAAGATGTGGGGCTATAAGTCACGGGATGCCTCCTCTCAGAAAGCAACAGCCGCCTGTCACACGCAGGCGGCTTGTCAGGAGACATCCCTCCGCGTTATCTAAGCGAAGGTTGACAACCAAAACCTGGCGTGCGAAGGCGGGCCGAAGAGCGCCGCACGGGCGCTCCAGTGCTTTCTCAAATAAAGTAAAAGAAAACCTTCGCAAACATCGTTCTATCCTTTCTCGTTACAGCCATTGTAACAGAAACCGCCCGGGCTGAGATAGTGACATAACTCATTTTGTTTTGTGCTAAAAGCAATTGGTATTGATCATTTCTGTTTATGACGGATGACAAAAGACGAGGGGGAACTTTCCGGCGAGGGGATTGCTTCGCTCCCTTCGGTCGCTCGCAATGACACGCTCTCATCCTCTGCCAGCAACCCCATCTCCGCCAGCGCGGCCAGCACTTTGGACTGCGCGCCCCTCTTGACGACCACCGTCGTCGGGCCGAGGATTTCGCCCAGGAAGCGCGTGGCCCTCGACTTGCGCAGCTCTTCCAGGACCTCGGGCCGGCTGACCCTCAGAACGACCGGATTCTCGACCCGCGCCTCGGTACCGTTTGCCTCCCAGCGTTTGAGCGCTCTGACGAACGCAGGCGGGATTTCGGCAGCGGCGTTCTTCGCCAGCAGACTGAGTAACTGGCTGACTTTAAGCCCCTGTTCTTTGGCTTTCTTCAGCGACGCAGTGGTGACGCGGTAGCGGTATTCCTCTGGCTTTTCTTCGTCCCAAGTGCAGAAACGGGAAATTTGATACCTGGCTGCACGTGGCAATAATCTTGGGACAACGATCTTGCCCTGGGAGGAAACGTGGAGTTTGCCAGTTTCGGGTGACGTGTGACGTGTGACGTGTGACGTGACTCGAAAGGCAGTGACGGTTTCGCTCTCCGCCGGAGTCGCAAGTTCCACCACCCACAACCAGAACAGCGGCCCGGTGATGAAATAGCGGATGAGTGCGCCGTCCACCTCATCCCAATACTCAAAGCCGCGCAGGTATGTGTTATCGGATGCGCGGCGGATGAACCACGAGTCGTAATCACCGGCCGGGCGCTGGAAGTCGGGATATTTTTCCTTGACGGCGCGGACGAAGGCCGGCAAGCTCCACCATTGATTGCGTGGTATCGGGGCGAGGAAGGCGAGTAATGCGTGACGAGTGACGAGTGATGAATTTTTCCATTCGCCTTCGCAAACCAAGCCGGGAATCTGGTGCAATTCATTGATGGTTTCACTTTCCAGCCAGGCTTTTGCCAGCATAGATAATGCTTCGCGGCGCGGTGCTTCGAGGAAGGCTTTGACGGGTTCGGGCTGCGGCTTGGAGTCAGTGATCAGTTTGGCAGTAATCAGTAAGTCAGTAATGATGGTCGCAGGATAGCGCCAATTTTCGGTGTGCGGCGGCATCTGCCAGCAGCCCAGGCGCAAGGCAGCCAATAAGGTGCAGGCATCGTCCAGAATCCGGTCGTTGGCAAGAATAACGTGAGCGTGCTCTTTTGGCGTCGCGGCGCGGCCGAGAGGAACGTCGGAGTCCGACGACTCCAGTCGTCGGGAAGCGATGCCGAAGTCTGGAGACTTCGGACTCCGTTCTTCTCCGTGGCGAATCAATGTCAATAAATTATCGGGAATGTATGCAAATTCCTGCGCGCCGGAGGGCGTATCGAAAAATGCTTTGGCAAGCAATGCGCGGTAGAAAAGCGTCTCAGCAGCGGAAATGGGGTTGAGATAAACCTGCTCGCGGTCGCGCCGCCCCGCGCCGACCTGGCGGATTTCGCCGAAGCGCCGCGCAAACGCCGCCCACGGGATGCGCCCACCTTCGGTCACGAGGGCTTCCAGCGCGGAGACTGCCTCAGCGGAGAGCGAGTCCACGATCTCACTCAACAGGTGCGGGTCCAGAAACGCCGCGGCGAGTTCCGTCCGCGCCGCATCCGTCTCGGCGGCGGTCAATTCCACGCCCCACAATTGAGCAACGATGCGCAGGTGTCCAAGGTCATGTGATTGCAGGGAATGCAGCAAGTCTGGCATAGAATTACGTTAGTAAATCAAGCGCGCACCACTTTCAACGCGCCCGGCAGAATCTCGATGGACAACTGCTTCACATTCGAGCCGAAGCCGGTGTAGATTTCGCCGTCCAGATGAATAAAAAGAGGTTTCTCGGATTTCAGTGTCATTTTGCGGCAATCGCCCATGCGGACGCATTTGAAGCGCCCGTGCGTGCCGTTCATCACTTCGGGGATCAGGCGGAACATCATCAGGCGGCCAATATCGGCGATGCTGGCATAGTGTAGGATGCCGTCGTCGGGTTTGGCCGCCGGAGCGACGAGGAAGCCGCCGCCCTCGCGCGGTCCGTTGCAGACAGTGAGCATGATGGAATTTTCGTCCCAGGCCTCTTTATCGGTTTCGATGTGCATCCGGGCCGGGTCGAAATCCAGGATGATGGTCTGGATGATGGCGGTCAGGTACATCAAGAAGCCGCGCAGCAGCGGCAATTGATGCGAGCGGAGGGTGACGACCGTGTCGAAGCCGATGCCCAGCGTGTTGTCGAAATATTCCGAGCGGCCATGCTCGTCTTTGATGATGTCTACGTCAATCGTGGACGGTTCGCTTTTCAGGGCGTGCGCCAGGGCCACATTCGGCTCGAGAGGAATACCGGCGGCGTGGGCAAAATCGTTGCCCGAACCGGTCGGGACGATACCCAGGATCGGACGTTGTTTGGCTGGTATCTGCATCAGCCCGTTGATGACTTCGTGGACGGTGCCGTCGCCGCCGATGGCGATGACCATGTCGTAGCCCTGTTCACCGGCTTGGCGGGCCAGTTCGGTGGCGTGCGTCGGGTAGACCGTGCCGCTCCAATCGGCGTTGCCGTATTCGGCGACGATTGGGCGCAGGTCATTGGCAACGCGCCAGGCGTGGCCGATGTCAGCCATCGGGTTCAGGATCAATTTGACTTTGCGGGGCATAGGGGATTCTCCTCTGGTTGATTTTGGTTGAATTATAGTCCCAAAACACCCCCTCCCTGCCTCCCCCACCCCCCTCTGTCCCCCCATTTCGAAGTTCAGAAATGGGGGGATGAAAGGGGGGTGGAATTTGGGAGAGGATAAGTGCTCAGCGGCGCAGGGTACGCTGAGGGTATAATAAACCCATGATCCTTGAGGAGAACAAAATGCCCCCAATAACAACCCCGCTTCCCCGACGCGCCACGCCCCTCCAGCCGCGCCGACGAGCGATCATCGTCGGCGCCTCCAGCGGGATCGGCTTGACCCTGGCGCGCCGCCTGGCGCGCGAAGGGTACACGTTGGCGCTGCTCGCCCGCCGCGCGGATTTGCTGGCCAGCCTGTGTGAGGAGATCAACAACGCGGCCGGAGAGACCCGCGCCCTGGCTTACCCGCACGATGTGACCGATTATGACACGCTGCCTGACCTGCTGCAAAGGATCGTTGCCGACCTGGGAGGCCTCGACCTGTTCATCTACAACACCGGCATCTCCCTCCCGGTTGGGCTGAAAAAGTACGACTTCGAGAAAGACCGCCGCACCACAGAAGTCAACTATTTGGGGGCGCTGGCCTGGCTCAACCCAGTTGCAGCCATGTTCCAGAGCCTGAAGGCTGGCCAGATCGTCGGCTTGTCCTCGGTGGCCGGCGAGCGCGGACGCGTCGGCAATCCCTCTTATAATGCCTCCAAAGCGGCTCTGACCTGTTACCTGGAAGCCATGCGCAACCGGCTCAGCCGTTACGGCGTAAACGTACTGACCGCCAAGCCCGGTTTCGTGGACACGGACATGATCCTGGGCGCGAAAGGCACCTTCTGGGTCATCCCCGCCGAGCAGGCCGCGGCTGACATTTGCCGCGCCATCCGCAAGCGCAGGCAGGAGGTCTATACACCGGCGCGCTGGCGGTGGGTGATGCTCATCGTACGCAACATCCCGTCATTCATTTTCCGAAGGTTGATCTTTTGAAAAGAGATTAGAGCATAGAGATTCGAGACCAGTACTTGCGGGACTACTCTCTACTCTCGATTCTCTACTCTCTTTTGCCCAGAACCTTATGAACACTACGCTTCCCCACGAAAAACTAACTCTCCTCGAAAACTTCGGTCATTCTCTGCGCAGTCCGGCTTACGTTTTCCAGCCAACCGAGGTAGATGAAATCGGCCAGGCCTTCGAATTGACGAAACAGACCAGCCTGACCGTGACTCTGCGCGGCGCGGGGCGCAGTTACAACGACGCGGCCCTCAACGGCGGCGGGATCGTGCTGGACCTCCAACGGCTGAACCACATCCGGACCTGGAACCCGGAGAGCGGCATTATCTGCGCCGAGCCGGGCGTCACCCTTCAGCAGGTATGGCAAACCGTGTTGCCCGACTGCTGGTGGCCGCCGGTCGTCTCCGGAACGATGTTCACCACCCTGGGCGGCTGCCTGGGCATGAACATCCACGGCAAGAACAACTTCCGCATGGGCACCATTGGCGAGCACGTGCTGGAATTCACTGCCTGGCTGCCCACCGGCGCGCAAGTGACCTGCTCGCCCAAGAAGAACGGCGACCTGTTCCGCGCTATGATCGGCGGGATGGGCATGTTAGGCGTGTTCACGTCCATCACGCTGCAAATGAAACGCGTCCACTCCGGCCTGCTCGAGGTCGAGGCCTGGAATGTGCCGGATCTCAAGACGCACCTCCACGACCTCGAAGCCCGCAAAGAAGACGCCGATTACCTGGTCGGCTGGATGGACTGCACAGCCGGTGGACGGGGGCTGGGTCGCGGCCAGTTGCACCAGGCCAATTACCTGCACGAGGGTGATGATCCCGACGCCAAAAAGACCATGCAGGTCGAGCACCAGACCCTGCCCGCCCGTTTTTTCGGCCTGCTCCCGAAATCCATCCTGCATACCTGCATGGCGCCTTTCATGAACAACCTCGGCCCATGGAGTGCTAACACGGCCAAATACCTTATCGGTCGCCACAAGACCTACCGTCAGCCACATGCCGCCTTCCACTTCCTGCTCGATTACATCCCGGACTGGGAGCTGGCTTACGGACGGGATGGCTTGATCCAATACCAGTCCTTTATCCCAAAAGAGACCGCCCTCGATGCCTGGACCGAGATGCTGAATCTTTCGCACCGGCGCGGCCTGCCCGCGTACCTGGGCGTGACCAAGCGCCACCGGCCGGATAACTTCCTGCTTTCGCACGCAGTGGATGGCTACTCACTGGCGCTGGATTTCAAAGTGACGGATGGCAACCGCTCCACAATGGCGCAGATGCTCCAGGATTTCGACCGCATCACGCTGGCGGCCGGCGGGCGCTTCTACTTCGCCAAGAACAGCGAGACCACAGCGGAGACTGCCATCCGTTTCCTGGGAGAGGAGACGGTGGTAAAATTCCGATTGTTGAAAAAGCGCTGTGACCCGTACAATTTGCTGG
The DNA here is from genome assembly GCA_020723995.1 of Chloroflexus sp. GTDB lineage: Bacteria > Chloroflexota > Anaerolineae > Anaerolineales > Villigracilaceae > CG2-30-58-95. The sequence continues at coordinate 6,438 of DYHT01000033.1, read as the reverse complement.
AATCGGATTTGTTCCGGCGGGTGTTCAGCGATGCGTGACCGTCGCTTTTTACAGGAGCGATCTTGGGTTGTTCAACCCACTGACTTGAAACACACCCGAGCGATTTGACTTTTCTTTGCAATCTTTGTACACTATTGGCAAACGAATTTTTGCAGGAGGTAACATGGCTGCTCAATTTCAACTCGTCATCCGCTCCGGCCCGAATGTCGGCAAGGTCTTCCCGCTGGAGGCGAATGAGATCAGTATTGGCCGTGATATGGGCAACACTATTGCCATCAACAATGCCGAGGTCTCTCGCAAACATGCCAAGCTGACCTGGCAAGGCGCAGGCTATTTTATCGAGGATGCCGGCTCGACCAACGGGACGTTTGTCAACAACCAGCGCATCAGCGCGCCGCACGCCTTGAAAGCGGGCGACCTGGTTTCGCTGAGCGAGAACATCACCATGCTGTTCGAGGCGACCGGCGATCAGAACGCGACCATGATCTCGTCCTCTGCTCAAGTGATGAAAACCGTTATAGCCCCCACTCCACCAATTCCGCCGGCAGGCCTCCGGCAGCCTCCACGCAGCCCGGCCCCCGCCCCCGCCTATCCCGGTCAGGCGCCTGTTGGCCCTGAACCTACGCCCGCTCAACCGGCGAGAAAACCTGCCGTCCTGTGGTTGATTATCGGGTTGATCCTGTTGTTTCTGATCTGCGGCTGTGTAATTTTCTTCGTGGCGATTGACCAGTTGCAACTGTGGTGTACGGTCTTCCCGTTCCTGTTCCCAGGCGCGTGCCCGTAAATCGTCATTACTAACTTCCCGCAAGTTGACAAACCATGCGGGAAGTCACCAGATATGGCGAAAGTTGTACTGTCGCCATCCAGCAGTACAACTGCTGGCACATCATAAAAACCAGTCAGGCCGGAAGAAAACCCCAGTATATCCAACAAACTATTCACAGCTATTAAAATCCTCTCAGCCCGTTCGAATTTCCCGGCGCGCAGGTCGTGGGCGGCGTTGACGAGCAGCGCTTCGATCAGGCGATTCTCCACGCCGCCCGGATGGCGCAGGAAATCAGCGACGATGCCGCGTTGGCGCATAATTTTGTAATCCGGCAGCCAGGCAGTCATGAAATAAGCTGAAGGATCGTAGGCCTGTTGGTAACGACGGATGGTATCGTAGAACTGCACGCTCGAGCGCAAATCGTCGCGCACTTCGGCGGGCACCGTCTGGCCTCTCAGGAATTCGAGATAGCTACCCTCCAGCTCCGCAAACGTGATCTGAAAGTGTTTCTGTAAGGCCGCATCAATTGCCTGCGAAACATGCCCATCTGGCGTGGCGTGAATGTCACGGTAGAAAGCATTGAATGCCTCCCAGCCGTAAGTCTCGATCATGTACCCCACCAGCGCAGCAGCCTCCAAATAGCCGATTTCGTGCTGCTGGGGATAGAAGTCATCCGCCAACGTACCCAGCGAGATATACCAGTTCAATTCGAGCAAGGCGGCGGCGCGCGGGATGAGCGGCTCAGGCTTGAAATGTCCGCCGCTCAGATAGACCGCCAGTCCCTCCTGAAAGATCGAGGGGCGCAGGTCGCCGCCCAAACGAGCGTCGAACCAGTGTGCGAACTCATGACCCAACACTTGCGCGCTGGCATTTCCAAGATAGTCATTATCCAGGTAAGAAACATAAATTGCATTGCTGATGAACCCGCCATGCCCCAAGACGCGCGGCATGAAAACAACCGGAATTTTCTCGTCCACTTTTGCAGGCAATTGTGAGGCGAGACTGGCAGCCTGTTCATCCGCAATTTGCGCCAGGATAGCCATGTCACGCTCGGCTGCGCTGCCGGTGATGTAATTGAGGAGGCAGCAATCACTTGTCGCTGTCGCCCAGCGCGCTTCCGGCTCCGGCGGCGGGACTCCGCTCTGCGGGTGCAGCGTGACAGTCTCCTGCCAGCTCGCGCCGTCAGGCAGGAGGGTGAACGTCAGCGTTACGGGGCCGGGTTGAAGGTGGTGTGTGTCCCAGACCCACCACAAGGTCGCCTCCATCCGCCCGCCGACGCCGAAAGGGCTGAAGCCGGCGCGCCCCAATTCCTTGTCCTCCAGCCTGATTTGTACATCGCGTCCCTCGGGTTTAAAGCCGGCCGGCGCCAGCACTTCGAAGCTGACTTGGTCGCTGACGTACAGCGGTCCATCGGGATGGGTAATGACGCTGAATTTCTCGACCGGCGTGACAGGAGCGGTGCAGGAAGCCAGGAAAACAGTGATCAGTAACCAGTGAACAGTGATCCGTAAATTACGCATGGGGGCAATTATACTGTTGTAAAATTCCCCCATAGGGTCTAGAATAAGAGGAAATCGTATCATCTCAATGACATGTGGAGTGGGGGGTGTGCGGGCGGTCGCGAAGCATACCCGAAGGGTGCGAAGCTGCCCGCACACCCCCCCCTCCTCCCCTACTTATTGAGAAGATACAGGAAATCTTTTTTGGAGAAGGATGATGAGCGAATCACAGCCTGCCGCTTCGCCCCGCTGGGGAACAATTACCAAACTGGTGGTTGCCTTGACCATGATCGTCGTCATCGGCGCGCTGGTGCTGCGCTTCCATGCCATCATCGGCCCGCTGTTGATGGCTTTCGTCCTGGCTTACCTGTTACATCCAGTCGCCTCTATCCTGAGCAGGAAAACGCGCCTTTCCTGGAGGGGGGCGGTCAATATCATCTACCTGCTCTTTATCATCATCCTGGCTGTCCTGCTGACCCTGGGCGGGGTGAACCTCATCCAGCAGGTGCAGAACCTGATCAGCACCCTTCAGACCACCATCACCGATCTGCCCGCTTTCATTGAGAGCCTCTCCGGGCGGATGTACAACATCGGGCCATTCGTCCTGGATTTCTCGACGATTGACTGGAATTCCATCGGCCAGCAGGTGCTTGCATCCGTCCAACCAGCCCTGGGGCGACTGGGCGGCCTGGTCGGGGTGCTGGCCAGCAGCGCCGCCAGCACCATCGGCTGGCTGGCTTTCATCCTGCTCGTCTCGTATTTTTTCCTGGCAGAGAGCGGCGGCCTGCGCAGCGGCATCCTCAAGTTCGAAATCCCTGGTTACAGCGAGGATATACGCCGCCTGAGCCGGGAACTGAACCGCATTTGGAACGCCTTTCTGCGCGGCCAGATCATCATTTTCGTGTTGTCCGTCATTACCTACATAATCGCGCTGAGTATTCTCGGCGTGCGCTATGCCCTCGGGCTGGCGCTCCTGGCAGGCTTCGCCAACTTCCTGCCTTATATCGGGCCGGCCATCAACTGGATCGTGCTTGGGCTGGTGACTTTTTTCCAGGTGGATAAACCTTTTGGTCTCTCCCCCTTGGCTTATGCAGGCATTGCCATCGCTTTCATCCTGCTGATTGACCAGTTTTTTGCCGCCCTGGTCACGCCGCGCATAATGGCTCGCACGCTCAAAGTACACCCTGCGGCGATATTGATCGCCGCCATCATTGCCGCCAGTCTGCTTGGGTTGCTTGGCCTGCTCCTCGCCGCGCCTCTGTTGGCAACGTTGAAACTGATCGGCCAATACACGCTGCGAAAGATGCTCGACCAGCCCCCATGGCCGGAAACCGAAGAGACGCCACCGCCAGCCACCCCCTCGCTTTGGAGGCGTCTCCGCACCTGGTGGCGGGCATGGCGGAAAAAGAATCGCAAGGCAGGAAAAGGATGAACCGCGACCCACATACGGGGGCAGGCGACACGAAGGCCGCGAAGTTTTTAAGGCGCATACGCCCAAAAACCCGTATAATGGAAGCAGAGAAAAACCAAATCCAGGGAGATTGAGATGGCAAAGAATGTTCCAGAACCCAAGACCGATAACCTGGCCGAAACCGAGAATTATCTCGCCTGGCTGGCCGAAGAACCCGACGGCGAGATCACCTACCACGTCGAGTTGAACAACATCACCCTGCATTTCTTCAAAGAAGAGTGGGATGAGTTCTTAGCATTGGTGCACAACTTGAAATAGCACAGCATGAAAATAAGGAATTCGATCACAGATGTACCCGGCATCCGCGTTGGTCACGCCCAGGATGACGAGGCGCTGACCGGCTGTACCGTCGTCTTGTGCGAAAAAGGCGCAGTGGCCGGCGTGGATCAGCGCGGCGGCGCGCCCGGCACACGCGAGACCGACCTGCTCAATCCGGTCAACGCGGTCGAAAAAGTCCATGCCGTGCTGCTGGCGGGCGGCTCGGCTTTCGGGCTGGATGCCGCCTCGGGCGTGATGCGCTACCTGGAAGAAAAGGGGATTGGATTCAACACCGGCGTAGCGCGCGTCCCCATCGTCCTTGCCGCGATTTTATATGATCTGGCCATCGGCCGCGCCGACATCCGCCCGGACCCGGAAATGGGCTACCGCGCCGCGGCTTCTGCCTCGGCTGACGCGCCCGCCGAGGGCAACGCCGGCGCGGGGACGGGGGCGACGGTCGGCAAGATCTTCGGCATGGCCGGGGCGATGAAATCCGGCATTGGCACGGCCAGCATGGATATTGGCGGTGGGGTTATCGTCAGCGCGCTCGTGGCGGTCAATGCTTTCGGGGATGTAATTGACCCGCGAACAGGCAATATCCTGGCTGGAGCGCGCTCGACCAAACTTGGCCCCGTTCAGCTTGGTTCAGCGGATTATTTTGCCGATACGCTGGCGGTGATGAAAACGCTGGCAGGCCGAGCCATCCTGAAACTGGCGATGAGCCGCAACACGGTCATCGGCGTGGTGGCGACGAACGCAAAATTCACCAAAACCGAAGCGACCAAAATGGCGCAGATGGCGCAAGACGGGCTGGCGCGCGCCATCCGCCCGGCGCACACCATGTTGGATGGCGATACGATCTTCGCTATGGCAACCGGGCAAAAGAAGGCAGATGTCAGCATCGTGGGAGCGTTTGCCGCGGAAGTTTTGGCGCAGGCGATTGTGAGGGCGGTGAAGGCCGCGGGGGCGGCGGGAGGATTGCCTGCGGTGAGTGAGCAGATGAAACGATGACATACAACAGGCACGGCAGGCAGATGAGGCCGCCCCAATTGTTTACGTGGAGATCGAGGCCCTGTCACCTCCCCGCTCACGGCTGTTGAATCCCCGTCTGACTACACGACCATCATTACAGACGACCGCTGTTCGAACGTAACTGCCCAGGTTATCCTGGGCGTCGTGCGGGAGGCGAAGCCGGCCGGCACGCGGGCTTGTTCCTGTTGTACGCCCAGCTGTCCGAATAATTGCGGAGAGGTGGATGGCTGCGGGGGAACGTGCTCAAACAGCTCTGCCGGGGCGCCGAGTTTAAATCCGGCTAATGGCGGGAAGGCAAGTCCGCGATTGCGGGTTGATGTATAATAATATTATGACACGCACGACCGTTATTTCCCGCATCCGCAAGCGCAAAGCCGAATTGACCAAACTGGGCGTAAAGTCATTGTCCATTTTCGGGTCGGTGGCACGCGGGGAGGAACGACCAGACAGTGACGTGGACATTCTCGTCGAATTCGAAGGCCGCGCCACCTTTGACCGTTTCATGGACACCAAGTTCTACCTGGAAGAAATCCTAGGGTGCAAGGTGGATTTGGTCACGCCACAGGCTATCAAGCCGCGCATGAAACCTTATATTATGCAGGATCTCGTTCATGTTACGTGACGAATCGCTTTATCTTGCAGACATCAAAGAGTGCTGCGAAAAGGTCTTGAAATTCACGGCGGGGATGACCTACAAAGACTTCGTGCACGACGATCTTCATTACGACGCAGTGTTGCGCAACCTGGAGATCATCGGCGAAGCGGTAAAACACATCTCCGAAGAACAGCGGCAAAAATATTCGCAAGTGAAGTGGCGCAAGATCGCAGGCTTTCGCGATATTGTGACCCACAATTATTTCGGGGTCAACGATGAAATTGTTTGGGATATCGTAGAAAACGAAATCCTCGCATTGCTTGCGCAAATAAAATTAATGTTAGGTGAGAATTAACAGCGCGCTGTGCGGGAGGCAAAATCAGCCGGAGGGTTGCCAGCTGTTTCGGGTAACCAGTAACAAGTCTTGTAGTGGCGACTTCAGTCGCTGATAATCAACGGCTGACCCTAAAGGGTGCTGCGCGAAGCCGTCACTACGACCGTCACTACGATTAGAGAAGGAAGGAAAAATGCAAAAGCCGGTTGTAATTTTGATGATAATTCTGTGGCTCAGCGCGTGCGCACCCGCCCCCGCGCCAACGGCGATACTCCTTCCAACAGCTTCGACCACCCTCCAACCCTCTGCGACTGCAACGCCCCCAACGCCAACCGCCACGCCTCTGCCCCCCCTGCAGGATTTACCGGCAGGCATTATATCGGTCCGGAATTCCGACAATACCTGGTCTATTGGAATTGAGGCGGGAGATAAGACAGAAGCATTTGCCGGTACAACCTGTGATTCTTCAGGACTGCATATAAC